>NZ_JBHIKY010000041.1:0-22630 GCF_042139015.1 Alteribacillus sp. HJP-4
ACCCTTTTATTCCAATAGAGGAATAAAAGGGTCCTTTTTTGAACTTCCGTTTTTGTTGGAGATAAAATGCAGGTTTTTCAGCAGCCTCGAAGAGCAGCGGCTGAAGATCCGCCGGGCGCGGGTTTCGTCCGGTTAGCTGAAGCGCTGCCCACGGAAAGCGAAGGACTTGTCCACTGCTTTTTTTACCATGCAAAAAGGGGCGAGTATCATTTATGATACAGCCCCCACAATATGGAGTTTACAGCTTCGTGAAATCTTTTTCGATAAAACGCCAGAAGTTTTGGTGAAGCAGGTCTTTGACGTCTTTTTCAATAGCTTCTTTCTCGATTTTCCAACCGGTTTCAGCAATATCAGCATATTTGTCCGTGAGCACATCGGTCAGCATGAGGCGGGTGTGCTTCCATTTGTAAATAACCTGTTCTAAGACACGGGCATCGGAGTGCTGAGGAATAAAGCTGGTGTTAAGCATTTCCATGCGCATTCTCGTGATTTCATTGGTGATGACAGGGTTGTTCATAAACCACCAGCAGCCAAACACCATTAAATTACGGAATTTGCGGGCAAGAACTGCGAGTTCATGCTGGTTTTCTCGAGAGAGCATCGTGACAAGAAACTTGTTCTGCGGAAACTCAGAAAGTAGGTTTTGGACGGCACTGATGTCTGCTTTGCCGACAAAATCTCCGGCATCCCCAAGTGCAGGATTGACCTGTTTTTTTACTCCGATCATCATCGCAAACGCAATGTTATGCTTTCTGCCAAGCGGAAGAATGCAGTCTCTGATAATACGGCCACGGTCGCTGTCTTCCGGAAACGCAAAGGTTGGAGGAAGGGAAACAGCCATATATAATGGATTCATTTTCCCGATCCAGTCTTCTAAAAAGCGCTGAGTTTCTTTTATCGATTGGTCATTCCATTCATCAGAGAGGTCATATCCCCACTCGCGCAGCTTAAGTTTTGTGTTCCCATAGTCATTCAGTAGAGGGTCAAGCCGGAGGACCGCGTGAAAGGGTGCTTCCGCCTTTTTACCGCTTTCCCATACTGCTCGTTCTTTTTCATCAAACGGATCGTTTGTCATCACGACATTACTGATATTGGCGCGTTCAAGCACGTCTTTAATTTGCTCTGAGGTCGACCGCTTAGCTAATTCCTCCCGGTAAGACTTCAGATCTTTGGTCCCGGGGTCAAATCCTAATTCCTTTAATGCGTTCAAAACACCACGGCCGGCTTCACTAACCGGGGTGCGGTCAAGAAATAAATGCTGCCAGATGTGTTCAGCCTGCTCCTGCTTGGTCAGCTTCCAAAAATCCTCCGGAGCGATATCGGACCAGCGCATCACCTCAGCAACAAGATAATGGTACGTTAATAATTCATCAATATCCCAGAGCAGAAGATCTCCGAAGTTGGCTGAATATAAGTGGGTGTGGACGTCAGTAATTGGCTGGTTTTGTACTGCTTCTGATACAGCTTGTCTTATTTCTTCTCTACTTTGCAGGCTCATTGTTGGTCCTCCTTGTGTTTTCTTTCAATAATTGCAGGGCTTCCTCTACATCATTCTCTATAAGTGCTTGTAAATAAGCGGCGGTCTCACTCGTTTTCTTCTTTAAAAAGCCAGCCTTGTTCTCCCATAATTCTTCACGTGATAGAAGGTTTTCTGTAAAGGTGATGATGCTTATGCTGCCTTCTTTGTATTCCTTCCACTGACCGGCAATATAGGTAAGGGACTCCTCTGTTTCCCGCAATGGAATTTTTCGCCCAAATGCTCTTCCTTCCGCTTTATCCCCTGAAATTTCTGCAGGTTGGTAATAAGCAAGCAATCCGGCAAGTGCTGCGGCAAAATAATGAGAAGCTGAATTATCATCCCCCTCTATCCGCTCCCACAGCGGCAGGACTCTACTTTTAAACTTCTGCATGCCGTTCTGGCCAAGGTCTGTGAGAAAATGGCGCTGGAAAGGGTTTTCGAAGCGCTCTAACACTGCTGAAGAGAAATTATCTTTTTCTTCCTCCGGAAAGGCAAGCAGAGGCTTAATAGCCTCATCCATCACATCATCCAAAAAGCTTCGCATTGATTGGTTTTTCATAGTTTCATATACTGTATCGATACCATTCAAGTAGGAAAGAGCAAAGATCATAGTATGCGGTGCGTTCAGCAGGCGGATTTTTAATTCTGCAAAATCAGAGACAGAGGCGAAACGGACGTTCAGGCCGGCCTGATCGAGCGGCAAAATGTCTTTCACTCTGCTGCTGCCTTCAATAACAAAAAGATGGAAGGGCTCAGCCACCGTCAAAAGCTTATCTTTGTATCCGAGCCTTTCTTCAAATTCTTCTGCGTTATCTGGATAGCCTGTGACAATTCTATCGACGAGCGTCTGGCAGAATTCATTGCTTTCAAGTATCCACGTTTCAAATGCCTCTCCAAGCTTCCAATCGTTTATTTTACGCAGGACCAGTTCCTTTAAAACGTCTCCATTACGTTCAACAAGCTCACATGGAAGCAGGGTCCAACCCTTATCAGGGTCCCCATCATAGGCTAAAAAACGCTCATATAGAAGCTGAGTCAGCTTTCCTGGAAAAGACAATGCTGCTTTTTCCCGGCTCCAGTCTTCTGGTTGATAAGTGAGTCCGGCTTCCGTTGTGTTCGACATCATGATTTGTACATCTGGCTGACAGGCAGCCTGAACAAGCTCGTTCCATTCTTCATAAGGATTAATTCCTCTTGAAATAGCGGTGATAAGATCAGCCCTGTCAACGCTGGTGCCTTGTTCTGTTCCCCGCAGCACCACAGTGTAAGCGCCGTTCTGTGCTTTGACATCCGGCATTTTCCGGCCGTGCGGTGTAGGCTGAACAGCAATAACACGCCCGTTAAATATTCCCTGGCGGTTCATCTGCTCAACCATCCAGTCATTAAAGCCCCGGATAAAATTACCTTCGCCGATCTGAAGTATTTTTTCCGGGAGTTCAGCAGCCGGCTCAGATTGATGCTTTAATTCTTCGTTGGATAGAATGAGAGAATGTGATAATTGTTTCATAACAACCTCCTTTTACAGAATAACTCCATCTTTAAAAATAGCAATCTCTTTAAAGTTGTAATCTTCGTTCCGGGTTTTCTTTGTTCCTGAGGCCCATTCGATAATGGAATCAAGCAGGGAATCCGTCAATTCCTCGAGCGGAGTGCCTTCTACGAACGGACCGGCGTTAAAGTCAATCCAGCGTTTTTTCTTTTCTGCGAGCTTTGTGTTGGTAGAAATTTTCACTGTCGGGACTGGACCTCCAAAAGGAGTTCCTCTTCCGGTTGTAAATAGAACCATATGAGCACCTGCTGCTGACAGGTTTGTTACGGATACCATATCGTTTCCAGGACCCTGCAAAAGGTTTAACCCTTTCTTTTTCACTCGTTGTGCATAGTCAAGGACATCGACAACTGGTGCGCTCCCGCCTTTTTGCACACACCCTAATGATTTTTCTTCAAGAGTGGTGATCCCTCCGTCTTTATTACCCGGAGACGGATTTTCATATACCGGCTGGTCATAGCCGAGAAAATACTCTTTAAAATCGTTGACGAGTTTAACTGTATTGTGAAACACACTTTCGTTTTCTGCCCGTTCCATCAGTAATTTTTCTGCTCCGAACATTTCAGGTACTTCAGTTAAAATCGTGGTCCCACCGTGGGAGATGAGCCGGTTAGAGAAAGACCCAACTAGCGGGTTCGCTGTAATACCTGAAAAGCCGTCGGAACCGCCGCATTTCAAACCAATTTTCAGCTCAGACAACGGTATCGGTTCGCGCTTGAACTTGTTTGCGAACTCCACCAGTTCATTTATACGATTTAACCCTTCTTCAATTTCATCCTCTACATCCTGAGCGCCAAGATATAAAACCTTTCCATTTGCTTTTTCGCCAAGTACTTCATTGAAAGAAGAAATGGTATTATTTTCACAGCCGAGTCCCATCACGAGTACTCCGGCAGCGTTCGGATGATGGACGAGACTTGATAATACCTGCTGGGTGTTGGTAAGGTCATCACCCAGCTGAGAACAGCCGAATGGATGAGGAAAATGAAATACGCCGTCCACTTCATCATTTTCAGAAAGCTCTTTGTTCGCCATCGAAGCAAGCAGTTCTGCGGATTTATTAATACATCCTACTGTGTTAATTATCCAGATTTCATTACGGATACCGACTTCTCCGTTCGGACGTTTATAGCCTTGAAAGGTCAGGCTTTCCTTTGCTGATTCTATTTGACTTACTTTTGGAACGTAAGTGTAGTCGAGCGTTCCGCTTAAATTCGTCTTTACGTTGTGGGAGTGAAGCCAGCTTCCCTTTTGAACAGGCTCCGTCGCTCTTCCGATAGGGTTGCCGTATTTTACAATGTTCTCCTGGTCTGCAATATCACGAAGTGCTGCTTTGTGACCGGCTGGAATATTCTCCGTTAAAGTGACAGAGAGATCACCAACCGTGATTTCTTCTCCTTTTGTACCATCCTTAATAAGAACGGCAACATTATCATTTTCATGAATTCTTATAGATGACTTTATCATGATGAAGATCCTCCTTCTTTTAGTACTGAACATTTGTCCATTGTATTAAGCCAGGTGGTGGCCATCAGCATATCTCCTTTGGAATTCATGTGGACACCGTCTGTAGTCAGTGCGATCTGGTTATTTGCTTTTAAATAGGTGAGAAAGGCTTGATGTTCCGGGATTAGAACTGCACTGTAACGCTCTGCAAGCTTTTGCGATGCTTCTACGTATGGACGCAGCAGGCGGTTGCCCTCTGAATCTGCGTTTTCCTCTATTAACGTAGGTTCCATAATGATGAGCCTGGCTGATGTTAGTTGATGCACCTGTTTTAATATTTCATCATAAACTTGTTCAAACATATCGGGGAAGACCTGCTCAATTTCGGGTCTGTCCAGCTGTCTCCAGACATCGTTGATTCCGATCGAGACGGACACCCAGTCCGGGTTTTCGTCGATTACATCTTTTTCCCATCGTTCTGCTAAATCGGTGATACGGCTGCCGCCTATTCCTTTATTTAAGATGTTCAAGTTCAAATCTGGGTGCTTTATCAGCAGCAGATCATGGATTAGACGAACATATCCTGCTCCAATACTTTCTGGATCTTCAAATCTTCCTTCCTCCGTTATGCTGTCCCCAATGAATACAATCTTGTCATTTGCTCTCCATTCCAATGGAACCCCTCCCAGTAAAATAGCCGCCGCATAATATTTATCAAGTAATGCTTTCCATAATAAACGGATCCAGGACTCATTGTAATCGCATACATATCTCTGTATTTTATGATAACATGTTGATAAAGATATAAATATAGCTCCAAATGACTTATATGTACCTTATTTTGATGTGAAAAAAGGGAGGTGAAATCGTGAAGGCAATCAGAAAGCGTATTGAATCATCAGCGGTTTATCCTTTTTACATTGTCTACAGAGATACTAAACACCCAAAGCATGAACTTCCGAACCATCTCCATGACTGGTATGAAATCATTTATGTACATAAAGGGAACGGGGTGTTTTTTATTGATCAGGCTTTTTTTGAGGTGACAGAAGGAGACTTAGTTACGATACCAAGCAACACGATTCATCGCGCAATCATCGATCATAACGATCTCATCACATCGACAGCTGTTTTTTTTAATCCAGCCTTTATTCAACACGGGAAGTTTGGAGAAGCTTATTCTTTCCTGGCGTTATTTGATAAGGCAAAGGCGTCAAAAAATTATCAATTTCATGTGGACTCCCAGGACAGGGAGGAAGTGGAGCATTATTTAGAAAAGCTCGTAAATGAAGACCGCAGCAGCAGAGCTGATAAGAAGCAGGCAGTCCTTCTTTGGCTCCACACCTTTTTACTGCATATCAACCGCCATTGTCTACAGGATACTCAATCAAAAACGGTCTCTCAAGTGGGACCGTCCTGGTTTATTGAAAGTCTGTCCTATATAGAAAATCATTTGGATAAATCATTTACACTGGAGCATCTTGCAAAAAAAGCAAATGTCTCCTCCGCCCATTTCAGCCGTTCGTTCAAACAGCTGTCAGGAATGAACGTGAGCGAGTACATCACAGTAAAGCGAATGCATCTCGCATGTGATCTGCTAAGCTGGGAAGGAGAAACAGTACAGTCAGTTGCCGAAAGGTGCGGTTTTCGAAGCATGCCTCATTTTTATCGGACATTTAAGAAATTCACTTCTTTTTCTCCCAATGAATATCGAAAAAAAATAAAAGAGGAGCTTCACTAATGTAAGCCGGCAGTTGATGCTCATACTATACAGAATATAAAACGAGCAGCGGCGTGGAAAAGGGCCGGTGCTCGTTAAGTGTAGGTGCGCAATGTTTACTTTCATTTCGGATAAAATTAAACAGTGACCATTGCTTTAATGACATTTTCTGCAGGATCGTACCAGCTTTCATAGTCATCAATTAATTGAGCAAAGCTGGTTTTGTGAGTGATATAAGGCTCTAGTACCAGATCTTTGGAAGCAATAGCCTGCTTCACCCTTCTGAAATCCTCTTTACGGGCATTCCTGCTTCCCATTAAAGTTAATTCTTTTTTATGAAAGTCTGGATCGAAAAAAGTAATATTTTCTTTTACCAGGCCTACGTAAATTAGTTTTCCGCCATGGGATACATAATCGAATGCATTCATCATGGATTGTTTATTACCGGTTGCATCAAATACAATTTCTGGGAGCTCTCCATGGTTCACTTCTTTGATATTTTCCATGGTGTTATTCGAGATAGCAACGGTTTCGTCCGCTCCGCCCCAGGTTTTACAGAACCTCAGTCTTTCTTCATTAATGTCTAATGCAATTACTTTGTTTCCGTTCTGCTTTGCGAACGCGATGACCCCGAGACCTATCGGCCCTCCCCCTATAACGAGGACGCTCTGATCTTCTTCCAGCTGTCCGCGCTCTACAGCGTGTGCTCCGATACTCAATGGTTCCAGCAGAGCAGCCTCTTCTAACGAAATATCATTGGTTTTAATGATATTACCTGCGGGTACGGAGATTATTTCTGACATCCCCCCGTCCCGGTGCACGCCAATAACTTCAAGCTGTTCGCAGCAATTGGTTTTCCCTTTCCGGCAGGCAGGGCATTTCCCGCAGGCGACATATGGGATAATAGAAACGCGGTCTCCTTTGCGAAGATCGTTGTCATTATTGGGGTCGAGCACTACTCCGGAAAGCTCATGCCCAAGCACACGGGGATATTGAAAAAACGGCTGATTTCCTTTATACGCATGTAAATCAGTACCGCAGATTCCAATGCGCTTGATTTCAACGAGTACTTCCCCCGATTGAGCTGCCGGCTTGTCTGTTTCTATCATTTCAAATTGATTTGGTTTCTGGCAGACGATTGTTTTCATACCGTGCTCCTCCTGTTCAATGTGAATTTCTCCTATCCTACCATGTATAAAAAGGGATACCTATTGTTTTAGATGACCAATATATATCTTTTTTTGATGTGATATTTTTTTACTCAAAAGATTTCTTGAAGCAAATCCAAACTAATAGAAAATGTATTTGTAAAATTGAAAACGGGAAAGGGAAAAGTAAAAAAACAGAAAGGAGCAGTTATTCATGAGTAAAGGTAAAAAAATGCGCCATATTACACTTCCAGACGGTACGACTATACCTGCGGTCGGCCAGGGAACATGGCATATGGGTGAAAATCCTGCAGACAAGAACAAGGAAATTTATGCCCTTCAGCTTGGAGTCGAACGTGGCATGAAGGTAATTGATACGGCAGAAATGTATGGAGACGGCGAATCAGAGAAAGTAGTGGGAAAAGCAATTGCCGGGAGCCGTGACGATTTATTTTTAGTATCAAAGGTTTATCCTCACAATGCCGGGAAAGACAACATATTCACCGCCTGTGAGAATAGTTTAAGGAGGCTGGGCACTGACTGTATAGACCTTTATCTTCTGCATTGGGGGGGCGGTGTTCCTTTAAGTGAAACAGTAGAAGGAATGGAGCAGTTGATAAAGGAGGGCAGAATCTCGCGGTGGGGTGTTTCTAATTTTGATACTAAGGATATGGTGGAGCTGTGGAGGACGCCCGGCGGAGATAATTGTGCTGTTAATCAGGTGCTGTATCACCTTGGTTCAAGGGGGATTGATGTGGACCTTGTCCCCTGGCACGCAGCACACAACGTACCAATGATGGCCTATTGTCCACTTGCGCAGGGTGGAAGGCTGAGAAAGCAGCTGATGACTGACCCCGCCATTGAAAAGATCGCAGCACAACATAATGCTTCTTCCATGCAGATTGCCCTGGCGTGGACAATTAGAAACAATAACGTTCTTGCTATCCCAAAAGCAGTACAGGAAAAGCATGTATTAGAAAATGCGGAGGCGGCCTCCATTGAGTTAAGTGAGCAGGAAATTAATATGCTTGATAAAGCTTTTCCTAAACCTTCGGCAAAACCGCCATTGGATATTATTTAATAATCTCGGGAAAAGGCAGCCAAATTCTCTGTCATACAGGAAAATAGCGTACCTCTCATGTCCGCAAACTAGAGTGATATTTGATCAAATAACGGAACTCCTGTCCGCATGCGCCATTCGATAGAAATCACCGGTAGATATAAATAAATAGACTTTCTTTCAACTTCAGTACATTTTCAGTAGTTTCTCAGTTAAACGGAAGGAGTTCTGCTTGTTTTTACGATGGAGTTCAGCACTTCAGCGGTTTTTTCCAAATGCTGATAAGATGTGTCTTTGCCGAAGCTTATACGGAAAAGGCCGTGAGCCTCCTCCGGAGAATGCCCCATCGCCAGTAAGCTTTTAGGCGGGCTTGAAGAGTATGATTTACAGGCACTACCAGAGGAAACCGCTATTCCGTTCCGGCTGCATTCAAGCATTATCCACTGGCCCTCATGCCCTTTCGCCCGAAGGCCAAGGTGATGCGGGAGGCGATTTATTTGATCTCCTAAAAGAGAGAATATTTCTTTATCCAGCTGTTCGAGCAGCCATCGTCTCATTTTCTGATACTTGTCAGTATTTTCTATAAGCTGTTCGTGGATACTTTTAGATGCCGTTGTGAAGGAAGCGATTCCAGGAATATCTAAGGTGCCGGCGCTGAAACCATTTTGATGGACGGCTCCAGGGGTAACAGCGGCCCAAGTTGATTGTGGGGAAATATAGCAAAATCCAGTATTTTTAGGGCCGTATAGTTTATGCGCAGAAACTGATACAGAGCTTAACCCGTATTTTTGAATATCTAAAGGTATCTTCCCAAAGCTCTGCACTGCATCACTGTGAAATATGATGTTCTTTTCCTTTACAATACGGCCGATCTCTTCCAATGGCTGAATAACACCTGTTTCACTGCTTGCGTGGCAAATGGTAACAAGTATCGTCCGGCTTGAAATTAATCTTTTCAAAGATTCAAGACAAACCTGCCCGTTCTTCTTTAATCCTACCTCTTTTACAGTAAATCCTTCTGCTTTTAATTTTTCAAGAGATTGATAGACAGAAGGATGCTCGAGCGGGGAGGTGATAATTTGATCTCCCTTCCTTTTATATCCATGGGCTAGTCCATAGAGAGCGCGGAAGTTGCTGTCTGAGCCGCCGCTGGTAAAATAGATGCCGTCCGCTTCCCCATTTATGAGATCCGCAAGCTCTTGTTTACAGTATTCATAAAGCTGCTTTGCTTCATGTCCAGGATCGTGAAGACTTTGTTCATTGCCATAGTATCGTTGGGCTGTCTGCAAATAAGTAGTCAGCGCTTCCTCACTCATGGGAGTTGTAGCACAATAGTCTAGATAGAGCATGAACTTTCCCTCTTCTCCAAAGGTTTATAAAAAAGAATGGTTGCTCCTAGTGTAGTTTTATGTAAATATAAGTGTCAAGACACATGTTATTACAATATGGAGGCAGGATGGATAGAATTATATCGAAAACAGATGCTGTAATCGTTGGAAGCGGCCTTGCAGGCCTGATGGCTGCATTACAGCTATCAAAAAAAATGAACGTCATTGTCGTTACGAAAACCTCTCTCGGGGCAGGTAATTCGGAGAAAGCCCAGGGGGGGATTGCAGCTGCGGTCAGTAAGGGAGATAATTTTTTTCTTCACATGAAGGATACATTGAATGCCGGTTCCAAATTTAATAACCAACACAGTGTAAAAGCTCTGCTTGAGCAGTCTCCGCTGGTCATGAACGAGCTTATCCGTTTAAATGTGCCATTTGATAAAGCGGAGAACGGAGAATTTCACCGTACAAGAGAAGGAGCACATAGTCTCCGGCGAATTTTCCATGCCGGTGGTGACGCAACCGGCTCCAATATTATGAAACATTTAAAAGAAGCAGTAAAGCATCAGGTCAAAATCAAAGAACATCTCCTGATTCATGATGTCATATTGCAGGGAAGCAAAAGTATCGGCGTAGTTGGAAAGGATAAAGAAGGAAAAGTTCATGAAATATATGCTCCGTTAACTATTTTAGCTGCAGGGGGATGCGGAGAACTTTATTCAGTAACGTCCAATTCTAAAGAATCAACTGGTGACGGAGTGGCGATTGCTTTTCGGGCCGGTGCCAGAATTATTGATATGGAATTTATCCAGTTTCACCCGACAATGCTGCTGACAACAGGGGAAACTCCATGTCTCGTGTCAGAAGCAGTGCGAGGGGAAGGAGGGATTCTTGTTAATCAAGAGCATGAACCGATAATGGAGGGTATTCACCCTCAAAAAGACCTCGCCCCACGCTCAGTAGTTGCGAAAGCCGTCCACGATGAATGGCAGAAGGGAAATAAAGTATTTTTGTCTATCAACCGTATTCCACACTTTACTAAACGATTTCCTACAATCGCTGCGGCATGTAAAAAAAATAGCATAAATCCTGCAGAGGGGATGCTGCCAGTCAGGCCGGGCGCGCACTTTATGATGGGAGGTGTGGCGGTAAATGAATACGGCGAGACCACGATACCTGGTCTTTTTGCCATTGGCGAGACAGCCTGTACCGGAATGCATGGTGCCAATCGCCTGGCAAGTAACTCACTTCTTGAGGGGGCGGCCATGGCTCTTCTGCTTGCCGATAAACTCTCCAGGCCTTCTTTCAATGCATCTGAAAACCAGGCAGAAAGACTTGACGATATTGAAGTTGAAGTCAATTTACCCTCACGGATAGAAATTCAACAAATGATGGATCAATACTGCGGCATTATTAAAAATAAAGAGGAGCTCACAAAATTAAAAGATTGGCTTGCAGATTATTTTGACGTTATTCGTGCCCCAGCTTCTCACTCCTTTTCTGCAGAAGGGACGATCATTATAAATATGCTTACTGCAGCCTGGATGATTACGAATGCATGTCTGCTGCGTACCGAGTCCAGGGGCGCACATTTACGTGAGGATTTTCACAAAGAAGATGATAGTTGGTCATCACGTGAAATTGTCTGGCAAGGCAGACAAATGAAACCAATAGTGAAAGAGAAGGAGTATTCGTATGAATCGATTACTGGTTAGGAAGAAATTGACGGGTTTTTTCAACGAGGATATCGGAACAGGAGATGTGACCACAGATTCAATTTTTTCGGACAGTGAAAGGACAATGGGAGCGATTATCGCCAAATCTGAAGGATTCTTCAGCGGAAGTGCTGTATTTTTAGAAGGAATGAATATTCTTGATCCATCCGCACGAGTTACTTTTTATATTCAGGAAGGAGAAAAAATAGAACCGGGCCAGACGATAGCTCACGTAGAAGGTAACACGAGAGCTGTATTAAGCGGAGAAAGAGTGCTGTTAAATCTGCTTCAGCGAATGAGCGGTATAACAACGATGACAAGGAAAATGGTTGAAAAGCTGAATGACTCATCTATTCGAATTTGTGATACAAGAAAGACTACACCGGGACTTCGAATCTTTGAAAAATACGCAGTACGATGCGGCGGCGGTCTAAACCACCGGATAGGCTTATACGATGCCGTTATGATTAAGGATAATCATATCGCTGCAGCCGGAAGTATCCCTGCGGCAGTGGATGTTTTAAAGCAGCAGGCCGGACATATGGTCAAAATAGAAGTAGAAACAACGAATGCCGAAGAAGTGAACCAGGCAGTGCGCTCAGGGGCAGACATTGTGATGTTTGACAATTGTCCACCAGAAAAAGTCAGAGAGCTAAGCACATATGTGCCGGCCCATATTTACACCGAAGTATCAGGGAATATTACGATAGCAAATGTTGCTGATTATAAAGGAAGCGGAGTTAATTTCCTGTCGGTCGGAGCTCTTACTCATTCCATAACGTCCTGTGATTTAAGTTTCTTAATATCTTAATGGAAAGGAAGCTGCATGATGAATATATTAGATCATTTTCAGCTCAATACAATACCGGAATCTCTCCGGAGCATGTCCAAAGCAGACATGGAGAATCGAGTTCGTGAAATAAAGGAAGTGCTTGGCACCCGGCTGTTTATGCCCGGTCATTACTATCAAAAAGATGAAGTAATTCAGTTTGCGGATGCAACCGGGGACTCTCTTCAGCTTGCTCGGGAAGCGGCGAAAAATAAAAAAGCAGACTATATCGTTTTCTGCGGAGTGCATTTTATGGCTGAAACAGCCGATATTTTGTCAGAGGACAACCAGACAGTACTTCTGCCTGATCTGCGTGCTGGATGTTCTATGGCTGATATGGCAGATATAAATCAGGTGGAGCTGGCCTGGACAGAGTTGCAGAAAAAATTTGGTGATACGATTCTTCCTCTCACATATGTAAACAGCACCGCAGCCATAAAAGCCTTCTGTGGAAAACATGACGGAGCAGCAGTTACGTCTTCCAACGCGGAGGCGATGCTGGAATGGGCTTTTGAAAAAAAAGAAAGAATCTTATTTTTGCCTGATCAGCATTTAGGACGTAATACAGCCTATGATATGGGGGTAAAGCTTGAAGAAATGGCTGTGTGGGACCCGATCAATCATCGTTTTGAGACAGAGGGAGATTTAGAAAAGGTGCGGGTCATTCTTTGGAAGGGTCATTGTTCCGTACATGAGAAATTTACGATCGATAACGTACGAGAAATTCGTAAACAGCAGCCAGATGCTCGCATTATAGTTCATCCCGAATGTTCATTAGAGGTAGTGCAGGCAGCAGATGAAGCAGGATCGACTAATAAAATAGTAAATACAATCCGCAATTCAGCGCCAGGCTCAAAATGGGCCGTCGGAACAGAGATGAACCTTGTGAACCGCATTGCCGCAGAAGAGACAGACAAAACTGTCTTTTCCTTAAATCAAAATATGTGTCCCTGCCTTACTATGAACCGAATTGATCTTCCCAACCTCCTCTGGTCCCTGGAGAGTATTATGGAGCAGAAGCCTCAGCATGTCATTTCAGTTGATGCTCATACACAACGGGATGCTCTTACTGCGTTGAATAACATGTTAAACCGTGGCCATTAATTTTGGATCAAACGATATTTGTGTTACGTTGTTGTATGTATGAATTTCATGAATTATCTTCACAACAAAAAATGCAGATCTAAACAGTTTCATATTCAGAATAGTGCATATGAGCTTTTCAAATGAATAATTAATAGTAAAAATTAATAGTGACCACTAGGAGTGCTTCAAGACTGACGAGGCATTTGAGTGGTTTTTTATTAAGTTTTGAAAGGCGCTGCCTCCTTCCGGGTCCGGACTTCACTGCCGCTGTAAGGAACAAATAGCGGAATCAGTGTCCGGAGAAATTGCCGAGGCAGGCACTGCTCAAAGGAACCCTGTAAATCAAACGAGGCTAAGTACACAATACTTAGGAGGATGGTCATTTTGGCTTTTAGTTCAAGACTTCTTGAAAAAGTAAAACCAATCTGGAGAAAAAATCATAATCACCCCTTCGTCCAGGAAATGGGCAGCGGCTCATTGGATAAGGAGAAATTTCGATTTTTTATGATTCAGGATTACTTGTACTTGATTGAATATGCAAAGCTATTTGCTATAGGTACAGTAAAGGCTTCGGATGTAAAAACGATGGGGGAATTCGCAAGGCTTCTTGATAGTACCCTCAACACGGAGATGGAGCTGCATCGTGAGTATGCCAAAAAATTCGAAATTACAGAGGAAGAACTTGAAAAAGCGGAGCCGGCTCCGACGACTCTCGCTTATACTCACTATATGCTGCATGTAGGCAATAACGGCGGGCTGGCAGAGCTTGTGGCCAGCCTGCTGCCGTGCATGTGGAGCTATGCAGAAATTGGAAAAGAATTAAATGAAATTCCCGGCGCTGCAAGTCATGAGTTTTATGGAGATTGGATTGAAATGTATGCCAGTCAAGAATTTCAGAGCCTTACAAATTGGACAATTTCAATGCTTGATGATCTTGCAGAAGAAAAGCCGGAGCATGAATTAGTTCACCTCGAAGAGATCTTTCTAAATACAACCCGGTTTGAGTATATGTTTTGGGATATGGCTTATAAACAGGCGATGTGGCCACTTCAGTAAGGCGGAAGAATCACATCAAGGACTGCGAGCCATCAATAAACATTTCGATGCCGGAAATATGAGAAGAATTATCTGAGGCCAGGAAAAGAAAGAGATCTGCAACATTTTCAGGCTCTCCGGACCTGGTTAACAGGGTATCCTTAGACGTATCCATAGTTGTTTTTAGGGGTAGTTCAACCTTTTTCAATTCATCTTTCTCCTCAAACGTACGCTCGCCGATATTCGTGTTAACAGCTCCAGGACAGATAACGTTGACACGAATATTGTAGCCAGCGAGTTCAATCGCGGCCATTTTACCAAATGCCAACTGGCCTGCCTTGGAAGCACTGTAGGCAGTCATACCTATGTTAGAAAAAATGCGGGTTCCGTTTACAGAACTCGTAATTACGATGCTTCCACCTTTATCTTTCATGAAGGGAATGGCATATTTGACCGTGAGAAATGTACCGCGCAGGTTCACAGCCAGTGTGCTGTCCCAATCCTCAGGTTGCAAATCCTCTATCGATGTCACTTTGCCGTTCATACCCGCATTAGCAAAAATAGCATCTATGGTATTACAGCTTTGACTTATCTCTTCAAAAGTCTGTTTCATGTGCTCGGCTTCAGAAACATCCGTTTCGAACACAACGGCTTCCTTATCCATATTTCTAATTTTCTCAGCAGTCTGCTCAGCGGCTTGTTTGTCGATAAGAATTACCTTAGCTCCAGCCTCTGCACATTTAATTGCTGCTGCTTCGCCCATCCCCGAACCAGCACCGGTCACGATTATATTCTTTCCGGTCAAATCAATCATAATCTACCAATCCTCTCTTTTACCTGAAGACTATATATTTTTTCTTTCTATTCCCTATTTTTACTAAAGAAAACAGGATTTAATCATTAGAGAGGTGCTTATATATGGTCGCTGATAAACAAATAAAATAAGGAGGCGACGCATAAATTACGCGTGCCTCCTTTGTCTACTGTGCATTTCCTGCTGCTTCTTTTCTCTTCGCACGGTACGATTGAAAGATAGGAATAACAAAAGATAACAATGCCACTATTAAGAGTGACAGCGAAATTGGTTTTGTAAAGAATACAGTAAGGTCATTGTTGTTGATCGTCATTGCCTGCCTAAAGGATTCTTCCATCATTCCACCGAGAATAAAGGCGAGAATAAACGGAGCGGCAGGAAACGAGGTTAACCTCATTAAATAGCCGATTACCCCAAATATGAGCAGCAAATATAGATCAAACGTATTAAAGCTGATGGTATAAACTCCAATCATGCTGAACATGATGACGAGCGATATCAGCATCGGACGTGGAATGGCAAGTATTTTAGCGATATAAGGAATTAACGGGAGATTTAAAATCAGAAGAAATAAATTCCCGATATACATACTAATAATGACACCCCAGAAAAGCTGAGGCTGTTCTTCCATTAAGAGCGGCCCGGGCTGAATATCCATCACGAGCAGGGCGCCGAGAAGCACTGCAGTTGTACCTGAGCCGGGAATACCAAGACTGAGCAGTGGAACGAACGCTCCGCTTGTGGCGGCATTATTGGCTGTTTCCGGAGAGGCCACCCCTTTAACAGCACCCTTTCCAAATTCTTCAGGTTTTTTTGCTATTTTCTTTTCGGTAATATACCCGATGAACGAGGCGATTGTAGCCCCGGCTCCAGGCAGCACTCCAAGGATAAAACCTAGAAAGGACTGGCGGCTCATCGGCCCGCTCATATCCTTTAAATCTTTTTTCGTCAGTTTCAGGCTGCCAATCGCTTTTTGATCCTGTGTCGATTGCTTACGGTTAATAATCAAATTACAAACCTCTGCCAGGGCAAACAACCCGAGTGCAACGACAAGAAAATCAATTCCTTCAAGCAGATTAGAGTTTCCAAATGTAAAACGAGTAGTTCCCGTTTGTGTATCCATTCCAACGGTTACGGCAATGATACCGAGCACGGCGGAAATAAGTGCTTTAATAGTGGATCCGTCTGATAAACTAGCGATGGCAGTTAACCCCAGCACCATCAGTGCAAAGTACTCTGGAGGACCGAACACAATCGCCACGCTCGATAATACAGGAGCAAATAGCATCAGCAAAATAACACTGACCGTACCACCTGTAAAAGAGGCGATAGCTGCAATGGCAAGCGCTTTCCCTGCTTCCCCGCGCTGAGCCATTGGATATCCATCAAACGACGTCGCAACTGTACCAGAAATGCCGGGAGCGTTCAGAAGAATAGAGGAGGTAGATCCTCCAAAAACGGCCCCGTAATATACCCCTGCCATTAACACGAGCGCAATGGTCGGATCCATAGAGTATGTCAGCGGAATCATAATAGCTATCGCACTTATCGGACCGAGGCCCGGCATCATTCCTATAAAGGTTCCGGCGAGAACTCCAAGAAAAACAAACATAATTCCCTGAAAGCTAAGCGCGACCTGAAGCCCGCTCAATATACCTTCTATATTTCCCACGTTCAGCTCCTCCTTTCTATAGCGGTAAAATGCCTGATGGAAGACTCAACTCAAGCAGAACCGTAAAAATAACGTATAAAACAAATGGAAATAAAATTGCAACAATTCCGTTTACAAGATGTTTTTTATAGCCGAGAAACATCGTGGAAAAAAAGGTAAATAGTGTAGTTACAATAATAAAACCAAGTTTTTCAAGAAAGAAAATATATATTACGATCATCAAGAATACACCGGCTAATTTTAGTAAGTCAGCTGCTGGAATCTGCCTTTTTTGTTTTTCTTCATTCGTTTCCTTATCCGGAGTAAAAAATAGAATCACACTCAATAATATGAGTAAAAACCCCACTGCTTTCGGCATGGATGAAGCATCTATTAGTGCATTCATAAAGCTTGGAAGCTGAAAAGAAAGATATAAATAATACACAGCGATTGCAATAAGGACAAGACTTACTTTACGATGAATTGGTTTAAGCATGTTTTTCACCCCTTGAACCAGCCTTTATCTAAAAAACAGCGGCGGGGCGATGCCCCGCCATCTACCAGTTATTAATTTCCCTGCAGATTCAAATCATCAAGCAGCTCCTGCATCGATTCTTTTTCTTCATCAAGAAATTCAGCGTATTCTTCACTGCCCATGAATTGTTCATTCCACGCGTATTTTTCACGTGTTTCTTCCCAATAATCAGATTCGTTTAACTCTTTAAATTTCTCTTCATAATAGGCAATTTCCGAATCGGACATGTTAGGCGGTCCAAAGAAGCCTCTCCAGTTTACAAATGTCTCTTCAATACCCTGCTCTGTAGCAGTTGGGAAGTCCTCAACGACATCGCCTTCCATACGTTCTTCCGCAGTAACACCCAGCACTTTAATCTTTCCTGCGCGAACTTGTTCAATTGTCTCTGTAACACCGGAAGAATATACATCAGCGTTTCCGTTCAATAGGTTTGTCATGGTGCTTCCGTCCTGTGCAGATACATACTTAATGGATGATGGATCTACGCCTGCAGCTTTTGCAATTTTTACAAATTGAACGTGGTCCATACTGCCAGGAGAAGATTCGCCGACTACCGTAATATCCTCAGGGCTGTCTTTCATATCATCGAAAAGATCATTTAAATCTTCCCATGGTGCATCTTCTCTTACAGCAAACGCCCCAAAATCAGAAATCATATTGGCAATTGGTGTAAAATCCTCATGTCCATATTCAGATTGACCGTTTAAAGGAATCAATAAGAGAGGAGGGGAAGCTACAAACAAATGATGCGGATTGCCTTCCTTCCCTGCAATATAAGACCAGCCTGCAGCACCGCCGCCGCCTTCTTTATTCACAACTCCGACGCCCTGATCGATAATTTCTTCTGTTTCAAAGCCCTCTGCTGCCATGCGGGCTGTCGTGTCCCAGCCTCCGCCAGCGCCAGAAGGGGCTACAAATTCAAGTGAATTTTCAGGTTCAAATTCCTCTTCTTCTCCGTCTCCGTTGTCACCGCCGTCATCGCCCGCGGTTGACGAGTCATCTTCACTTCCACATGCGGCTAAAAATATACTAGTAAAAAGTGCTAGAGTCAGCAGCCAAAAATGTTTCATTAAAATACCCCCTTAAATGATTAACTTCAGTATAGGAAAAAAACGCTTACATGTAACCGTTTTCAATATAACCCGTATATTGTGTATTAATTTTCATTTTATTCATTTTGTTTACGGATTTACATTTCGGGACTGCGCGGCATAAAAAACGGAGTCAGGAAGTCATTCACCTGATTCCGTAATCTTAAGGATAAAGTTTTTGAGACATCACTTGCCAAGCTAATTCTTTATAAAATATCTTCTCTCTGGACGGCCGACGATTCCATAGATTGGCTTGGCCTCTGCTTTATTTTCTGAAATTAAATATTCTAAATACCTGCGTGCAGTGGTCCGGGAGGCGCCAAGATTTCGTCCCATTTCATCGGCAGTAATACCTTCTTCTGATTGTCGTAAAAATTCACTGACCTGGTGCAATGTCAAGCTGTCAATCCCTTTTGGAAGGTCCATGATATTTTCTTTCTTTCTTTCGACGGTGGAAGAGACATCCTTCGACATTGATTTCAAACGATCAATCGATTCTTGATCCAGCGTTGTGGCTGCATCCAGCTCCTTTTTAAACATTTGATACTCATTTAATGTCGACTCGAGCCGTTCGAGCGATACCGGCTTTACAATATAGTCAAACACTCCGTAATGAAGTGATTTCTGGACATGTTTAAAATCTGTAGAAGCAGATATTATAATGACATCCACGTCTGGAAATTTCTCCCGCAGAGAAGCGAGCAGATCTGTTCCGGATACATCGGGCATATATACATCAAGCAGCAGCAAATCAATTTCCTGCTGTTCGAGCATTTGAATTGTGTCGCTTCCAGTAAGTACTTTTGCCTTGCAGGTGAATCCGTCAATCCTTTCAATCAGTTCTTCGTGAATCGCAGCAATTCTGAAATCATCTTCAGCAATACCAATTCGTATCATGAAATCTTCCCTCCTTTATCACTTGGTTGGGCTTTTGGGAGATAAATGGTAAAGACAGCTCCTCCGTCCGGGTGGCTGTCAAATTCGAGCATACCGCCTAAATCATTTACCGTGTCCTGGATTATTGCCATGCCATATCCTCTCTTATTATTGCTTTCTTTTGTCGAGAACCCTCTTTCAAGAAGAGTAGACAAATCAGCAGGCAGCCCGGGACCATTGTCACTAACCTCGAAAATAATATCGTCGCCAATATCTGTAACGTAAAATATGACCTGTGGATCAGCATGTTGACTGGCGGCATCCAGCGCATTATCAATAACGTTTCCAAGAATAGAAATAAGCTGAGCCTGTCCGATTCTCGGGGGCAGCGCCTCGAGTTCACTCGTTTCCTCCACTTCAAAAGAAACCTTCATTTCGGAAGCCTTGCCGGACTTCCCGGCTAGAATAGCCTGAACGTTCGTATCCTTTATCCTTGAAAATATAACAAATGATTGTTTTTCCTGCAGGCGGATTTCTTCTTCAATCAACGCCACAGCTTCTTCCCATTTTTCTAAATGAAGATAACCCGATAATGCATAAAGCTTGTTAGAATACTCGTGATTCTGCGAGCGCAGTTCATCAGAATAACGCTTAATATCTGAAATAGAGTTTGCCATTTCCATCATTTCCGTTTTATCACGGAAGGAGGCCACTGCCCCTACAATTTCATCATTTTCTATAATTGGCTGGCGATTTACAATATACATCTGTCCCTGCATCGGAAGCTCTCTGTTAAATTCCGGAATGCCGCTCTTTAAAATTCGTTCGAGCGCAGAGTTTGGAAGTACATCCGTAATAAATTTATTTTTTACGGACTTATTAAGTCCAAGCATTTCTCTTGCGGAATTGTTTATAATTGTGATTTTTCCAGCTTTATCTATCGCAATAATACCTTCGCGGATGGCCTTTAGAATAGCTTGTCTTTCTCTGTACAGAGAAGCAATCTGATATGGTTCAAGTCCGTACATATCTTTTCTAATACTTTTCGATAAAAGAACAGCTCCTATAACTCCAATGATGATAGCGCTTGCAGCAAGTGCTCCTAAGATAAGCATACGCTGGAGCACGGTCGCCCGAAGATCCTCTGCTAAAAACCCAACAGAAACCACTCCTATAATATTACCTTCTTCATCACGTACAGGGGCCTTTCCCCGCAGAGAAGCGCCTAATGTACCCTCTGCTTCTGAAATATATGATTCTCCGTCTATAAGTGCACGATCGTTATCCCCGCCGACCATTTTCTCACCAATTTTCCATTCATCCGGGTGAGCGTAGCGTCTGCCATTTTTATCGCCAATCACGACGAATTCGGCCCCCGATTGCTGTCTGATACGTTCGGCATATGGCTGTAATTCATCTGAAGGGTTATCGAGCTGGTAAGCGTCCCGGACTACACTGGAGCCAGCTATATACGTGGCTGTGCTCAGTGCTTTATCGCCAAGTTGTTCTTCAATATCTTTTGACTCTAAGACAGCAAAGAATCCTGAGAGTAATATTGTAATAAAGGTAACTAACGAAATGATGAGTATCATTATTTTCGTCTGTATTGTACTGCGCATTCCGTCCCTCCTTTCGGATCATAGAATGACGTCAATTATATTAAAGATAAAAGTGTTTCGATAATACGTCAAGGCGGGGTGCACCAGTGTTTTCAGGGAATAGCAGGATAAATTTATTCCGCATTCCAAGTGCTGGAAATGAAATGTGTACATCTATTGAACATGTGCGGGCTTGATAAAATATTTGTCGAAAAAAGCTTGTCGTTTCTTGCGGAGTAGGTTAAGATAATTCTTAATTACATAAATTACGGCAGGCTCCGGACGAATAAACGTCCGGGGTTTGTTGTGTCTATTAGGAATGCCCCAATAAAAGACCACTAGCCAAGGAAGTGATATGATAGCAATATAAACCAGCTAAGAGAGGAAACTTTCCATTGCAATTGCTGAGTCAGCTGCTTTCAAGATTTTTACCTTTATGGATTATAGTATGTACTATTACTGCATACTTTTTTCCAGGTATATTTGCTGTACTGGGGGGCAGTACAAGCTTTCTGCTGGGATTTGTCATTTTTCTAACGGGACTTTCCATGTCTCTTGAGCATATTAAGCTTTTAAAATCCTCCATACATATAATTATTTTCGGTTTAAGCTTAAAGTGGATCTTCACGGTTGGTTTTTCTATCGTCCTGGCGTATTTTCTGTTTTCATCAGAACCTCAGCTTGCGGCAGGTATTATTTTGTCAGCCAGCGTTCCGACTGGAACTGCAGCTACGATGTACACTTTTTTAGCAGGAGGAAACACACCTCTTATTATCATCATGTCTATTATTGAAGTTTTTATAAGCCCAGTTCTGACTCCAGCCATTATGCAGACCTTTACAATTGGCAATGTCGAGGTTTCCTTTGCAGACCTTGGCTGGAATATGCTTTTAATTGTTATTTTTCCGGTACTCTGCGGTATTCTTGTGCAAAAATTATCTCCCTTCCTTGTGACAGTCATACAGCCTTATACAAGACTTTCTTCATCCACAGCTTTGCTGCTGATTGTCCTCACTGTCGTTTCGGAAACAAGTGGAGAAATACAAACAGGAGAACCGTGGTTTTATTTATTATGCGGAGCCGTATTTTTACAGGTATTTGTCCCAATGGCAGCCGGTTACAGGCTTACATTATGGTGTGGATTTTCTAGAGAAAATGCGAAAGCAATCTTATTCGAGGCCGGTCTTTGTAATTCAGCCCTGGCGGCGATCCTGGCACTTGAATTTATCGGAGAAGCAGCCGCCATCCCCGCTATGATTAATATGGTCTTTAATTTGTCGCTAGGTGCTCTGTTTGCAAATGTATTCTCCCGCTCATTATCAATAGAAAGTAAAAAAGACTTCACTGAAAGGGTATGAACCTCTCAGCGAAGTCTTTTTTATGATGATAATGGACTGTCTGTCAACTGGTGTTCTGGACGTACTGTCAGGGAGAGTGCCGCTGGGCGGACAGGAGATCCGTTATTCTATTAAAATAAGCCTGTTTCAATGGTTGGCGGACATAGTGCTGTTAGTATGATTGGTAGACACCTCTATAACGGAATGGCATCATCATACCAAGGAGGGGTTCACATGGGTGAACAACGGCAACGTTATAGTGAAAAATTCAAAAAAGAAACGGTTCGATTTGT
>NZ_JBHIKY010000042.1:0-19887 GCF_042139015.1 Alteribacillus sp. HJP-4
ATCGTATTTTATCGGGTACTTTTTCAGCAGCCTCGCTGCTCTTCCCACTGGAGTCTTCGGACTTGTCCCCTGATATCTTCTATTTAGGATACTACTTTTTCTATAAAAAGGGGCTTTTGCTACAGCCGCTTTTTTCGTGAAACTTTTGACGTATTTTCACCTGTACATAAACCAGACTTGTAAGCATAAGGTTTGAAAATACAGGGACCTTTCAGGTTTTCTTCGTAGTTTTCTTTATATTTTGGTTATTTTGAATCGGTACTTTATTTTCTTTCAGTGTCTTTAGAAAAAAGTCTCAATTTCCTTCACACAACCTCAATGTTATCTTTATATTTCTATAATTTTCAACCTGTAGCCTTAGAGTTGTATTCTTAATAAAGGAGCTGGTTGGAGATGAAACAATGGAAACGTTCAATGAAGGGTGCTGCTGTTATCGGGCTCAGCACAACGCTCGTTTTTTCTGCAGGAGCGATAAATGGAAAGAAAGGAGAGCCGGGACCTCCCGATCATGCGAACGGAAAAGGGGAAGGACCGAAAGCAGAAGAGGTAGAAAATGTGATCTTTATGATTCCTGATGGATTTTCTGCAAGCTATGCTACCAATTATCGTATTTACAAGGATGGAGAAGAACCAATTTGGGATGATATGCTGACGGGAATGATAAAAACGGATTCTGCAGATAATCACGTTACTGACTCTGCTGCTGCAGGAACAGCCATGTCATCAGGTGAAAAAACCGACAATGGCATGATAGGAATGTCACCTGAGGGAGAATCCCTTGAAAGCATTCTGCAAAAATCAGGAAAGGAAGGAAAAGCGACGGGCCTTGTTGCCACTTCAACCATCACCCACGCCACGCCGGCTGTATTTGGGGCGAGTGTGGATAATCGTGATGATGAAGTTTCCATTGCTCCGCAGCTTATTGACAATGTAGATGTATTGCTCGGCGGCGGCCGCAATAATTTCCTCCCGGAAAGTGAAGATGGGAATCAACCAGAGGAAAACCTGATCGAACAAGCCGAACAAGACGATTATAGTTACATAGAAACAAAAGAAGAGCTGGAAGAAGCGGAATCAGACAAGCTGCTCGGTTTGTTCGCAGAAGAGGAGATGGCTCCTCACATGGAACGCCCGGATGAGGAGCCGAGTCTTGCTGACATGACAGACGGAGCCATCGACAGTCTCTCTCAGGATGAGGACGGATTTTTCCTCATGGTAGAAGGAAGCCAGATTGACTGGGCCGGGCATGCACACGATGCCGCCTGGGCCATGAGTGATACAGAGGCTTTTGAAAAATCGGTGGAAAAAGCTATCGAATTCGCTGAAGAAGATGGAGAAACCCTGGTCGTTATTGCCGGCGACCATGATACAGGCGGCATGAGCACCGGCGGATACGATGAATACAAAGCCAACCCGGAAATACTGCGTGATGTCAGTGCGACTGGTGATAAAATGGCGGCAGAATTAAACGATAAGCGAAGCAACGCAGCAGAAGTTCTCGAGCAATATGCTGATATCTCTCCTTCAGATAAAGAAATCAGCCGGATTGAAGAAGCAGAAGATCCGGCGCTGGAAATTAATTCGATTGTCAGCGAGCATGCCTATGTCGGCTGGAGTACATCCCAGCACTCAGGCACAGACGTTCAGCTGTACGCTTATGGCCCGTCTTCGGACTTGTTTAACGGACTGCTTGATAACACCGACCTGCCAAAACAGATGGCAGAAGCAATGAATATTGACTGGGATTAAAATCTTTATTGAACCCATTTCTATTCTCCAGCCTTCTGGCGGCGCTGACCGACAGAAGGTTTTTCTTTTTGCAGAATCCTATGATATGTTTTAAAAGGCATCCAGCCTTCATGGCGATTTTACACAGGAGGACAGCAATATGAGCGATACAGAAAAAATGTGGAGAGAAGCGTGCTCCTTTCTTGACATGTATTATCGCGAGAATAACCTTTCTAAAAAAGAGCATGCGCTCAGACTTCGCGAGATACGTCATGAAATTACCGTGAGCGGCTATTACGAGCATACCTTTGAAGAGCTCTCCTATGGAGCGAACAAAGTGATGATATATAGAAAATATATGATAATATCCGTATATTCTGTTGCAAAATTGACTATTAATATTCCATCAGATAGGAAATGATATCATCTTTACCATGGGACGAGGATGCGCTCACGCGGGAGGTTTCCTTTTCCCCGCTTTCGAGGCCATTTCCACCGGAGACGGGTGATTTCCACTGACCAGTGTTGGTTTCCCTCTGGGGAAGAGCTTTTCCACTCGTGCTGGCGCGGTTTCCACTTTTCCCGTTGGCGTTTCCACTCTTGCAGCTTCGCTTTCCACGTTACGGGGGCGCTTTCACGCGGGAGGGTTCCTTTTCCTCGCTTTCGTGGCCTTTTCCACCGGAGACGGGTGATTTCCACTGGCAAGTTAGGGTTTCCCCTTTGTTGGAAGCTTTTCCACTCTTTCCGTTGGCATTTCCACTCTTTCCGTTGGCATTTCCACTCTTTCCGTTGGCATTTCCACTCTTTCCGTTGGCATTTCCACTCTTTCAGCTTCTCTTTCCACGTTACGGGGGCGCTTTCACGCGAGATGGTTCCTTTTCCCCGCTTCCGGGTGCTTTTCTACCGGAGACGGGTGATTCCACTGACCAGTGTTGGTTTCCCCTTTGTTGGAAGCTTTTCCACTGGTGCTGAAGTAGTATCCCCACTTGCGAATCCGCTTTCCACGTTACGGGGGCGCTTTCGCGCGAGGGCCACTCTTTTCCCCGCTCTTAATGATTTAGGCTAGCACTTAGGAAATTGATTCATCTATCTAAAAAACCAGGAGAGCATCAGCCCTCCTGGTACTCTATCTTAGGAAAAACTCACCGGCACTCCGGCTTCGCGGAATAGTTCAAAAAATGTTGGACATGTCTTGGAGACGCAGCCCGGATCATTTATGGATATACCGTTCACTTTCGCGCCAACGAGTGACAAGGCCATGGCCACCCGGTGGTCATCATAGGAATCAAGCGCCGCGGCTTTCGGTGTGTCCGGATACACCTTCAATCCATCTGTAAACTCTTTCACCTCGATGCCCATTTTCTTTAATTCCGCACACACCGCAGCAATTCGGTCGGACTCATGGTGACGGATGTGTTCTACTTCCGTGAGTTTAATCGGTCCGTCGGCAAAAGGGGCGATTGCCGCGATGGTAAGTGTCTGATCAGACATTTCCTTCATGCTGATCTCGAATCCGCCTTTTAACTGGGGAACCCCTTCCACCTCGATATAGTCCTCACCACGACTGACCCGGCACCCCATTTTTTCATACAAATCAACCATAAAAATGTCCGGCTGGTTCGTGTTCATCGAGAGATTGTCGATTCGGACGCGTCCATTGGTAATGGCGGCAAGTGCCATAAAATAGCTGGCTGTGGAGGCATCAGCCTCCAATGATGTTTTTTTTCCCTGATAGCCGTCCGCCTCCACCCTCATTTCAGTTAATTCTTCATTATAGGAGACCGAGGCACCGAACTGCTGCATTAAATCAATGGTGATTTTTACGTAGGCATGCTGAACAATGTAGTCAGGGATATGAATTGTGAGCGGATGTTCATTATAGGCCCCTGCAATTAAAAGCCCGCTGATAAACTGGCTTGATACCTTGCCGGAGATAGTGACATCTCCACCTCGAAGTCCTTGTGCATGAATACGCAGAGGGTAAAATCCTTCCTTCTCGAGGTATTCAATTCTTGCTCCTAATGTTTCCAGCGCATCCATCAAAGGCTTCACCGGCCGCTCACTCATCCGCCTGCTTGCTTCTATCGTATATACCCCGCCTTTTCCTGCTGCAAGGGCACCGGGCAGAAATCGCGCAATCGTTCCGGCTGCACCAATATAAAGGTCCGCTTTCTTATTTGGCCAATCACCTCCGCACCCTTCAATCCGGACGGTATCGCCCTCTACTTCTGCCTTTACGCCGAGCTTTCGGATCGCATCGATGCACCAGTACGAATCATCGCTGCGGAGAATGCCGGACAGCTCGGTTGTTCCTTCTGCGAGCGCCGCAATAATCAAAGCACGGTTAGTAAAGCTTTTGCTGCCGGGAACTGTAAGGGAGGTGTTTATGCTTCTTTCCGCCACAGGGGAAACCGCTGCGGAATGCACATCCGTTAATGCCGCCCATGGCGATCTTGCTTTTAAATCTGGCTGACTCATCAAATCGACCTCTCTTTATCACTTTTATGTAAAAGAGTATTTCTTTCATTACATCATCTGCGGATTGATTTCGCAAGCAGGCAATTGAAAATGCAAAAACAGATTCCTCGGCATTCGGCAGACATGTCGAAGCGCATATGAAATTAATTCATTCTATATATTACTAAAAATACCTGCGCCATCAAGTGCGGGTATTGCTGCTTTTGTGTAACCTGGTTTTCAACTGATGGAATTCTCCCATATCATATCGGTTCCACGGTGCCTGCGGAAGAGCTGCTACGATGGCCCGGGCGGTTTCCGTCTCGTCCCGCGCAGCAAGAGCATGTGTTTTTTCAGGCAGTGCTGCAGAATAGTTGTCGTAAAATGAACGGACATTATCGTTGATTTCTGTTTCGGCCTGGTTCATGTTCATCCGCCAATGCGTTGACTTCTTTCGCCTGCTCTTCATGGTGCGCTCTTTTGCGAACAGGCGGAACAACTTATCCGGGAAACCGCTTCTTTTTTGAAGAAAGGCATCTCGGTAGACCTCAAGCAGAGGCTGCAATTCCTGGCTATTCATGCACCACGCACGTACAGCCGGGGCAAAAATATCACCATCCAGCACGACGAAAGGATTCTTTTTTTCCGCTTCTACTGCCTGCTGCCAGCGGCTGATCTGATTGACCGCATCTTGAATAACCGGAACTCCCGCTATCTTCGCTGTCGTGTCAGGGACGACCCAGGCGCCATATGTATACTGGAGCTCAGCGCAGACAGTGGTTTTCCCAACAGCATCTGCGCCGGCTATGCAAATAATCGGCATGGGACCAACCCTCCGCTAATAATCTCTCTCTAATCCATACCAGTGTCTGGCGTTATCCGAAAGTACACGCTTTGCGTTTCGTTCTCCTAGTGTGTCAACGATTAGTTCAATATCTGAATGCTGAAAAGGCCGTGGCGCACGTGTGGAAGGAAGGTCCGTTCCAAAAAGAAGGGCGTCCGGGTTTTCCCTGAAAATAGATAGAATTGCCTGTGGTACGTTTACTTCCGTGCGGCCGAAGCCGGTAGCTTTGACGCGGACACCGGCCGCCGCAAGTTTAACAAGCTCTGGAAAACCTTCTTTCGTCAGGCCAAGATGGTCAATGGAAGCTTTCGGAAGACGTTGAATTAACGCTCCCATCTTCTTGAGAATGCTTGATTCTGCATAAAATTCTGCATGCCAGCCGGCGGTCTCATACACCAATCTGGCGAGCTTTTCTATGGCTGCTTCCGAAATACCGTCCCCTCTTTTTACATTAAATCGCACAGCCCGCACCCCTTTCTCATGCAGTTGTTCGATTTCTTTTTCGTCCGTATCCGGAGGGAGCTGAGTGACGCCGACGTATTCTTTTCCAAAGAAGGCAAGCGTGTCAATCAGATACGTCTGGTCATATCCTTGAAAGGAGCCGGAGACAATCGCCCCTCCGCTTATATCAAGAGGAGCTGTTTCTTTTATATATTCCATACCCGTATAGGCAGGCGGTGTATACCCTTGATTTTCAATGATCGGATACCGAGGATCTATAATATGAAAATGAGCATCAAATATCTTCATGTATCTCTCCCTTTCTCCTGTAAAACATATCATTCGATACGTAGTACCTATTTCCTTTTTATATGAACCAAAAGACGTAAAAATCTTTTATGATAAAATATTAATGGAATACATTTACATATTGTGGGCCTTTTGATATCGTACCTTATAAGGAGATGATGTGTATGAAATTATTCATTATTATTTCCCTCCTGTCGACAATGGTTATATTAAGTGCGGCGGCCTTTTACGTTTCCCGCGTCATTACTGATCCTAAAGAAGAGAATGCAGACGCAGCGATTGAGAAGTTTCATGCCTCCTATAACGAATCAGCCGCAGAGGTAGAAGCAGTTTTGGAGGACACAATCAAAAAGGCGCATACTGACTTGAATGACATTACCGGATACGGCAATCATACGAATTACAAATCCGGCTCCGTGAACAAAGAGAACCTGGCAGAGAATTGGGCAGAAATCGATTCTGAGCTTGCCTCCCACGCAGATTTCGCGCGTGACGCGGCCGGCATGGTGGAGGACAAAACGCTTAGCAATGATTTGAAAAATTTCTCTGATGTCACACTTTTTGCGAAGGATAACCGCGATCATAAAGCCCTGCTTTACTCCCACCGTATCATTCATGATCTCGATACCATTTATAATGGAGTCGAGAAGTCCATTTTTGGAGCAGTACATATTGGAAGTGGTGATGATGATAAGAAAAAGCATCTGGAGGCTGTAGAAGTACTCGCTGAAGCTTCATCTGAGTAAAGCAGCCTGCTTGTCATGCCCGCGGAAATCCAGTAATTTAATGGGAGGATGTTATGAGTGAAAAAGTGGTTTCTCAAGAATTAAATCACGTAACATTCCAATTAAAAGAATAACATAACTTTGATTGGATCCAGATGCAGGGAACGTCTTTAGCGCATTTTATAAGCAGGATTCAGGCAATATATGTTTTGGTGTGAAAAATAATAACGGCAAACAATTTGTTAAATATGCTGGCGCAATAACGCTTCATTTTGAAGGAGAACCTCAATACGCAGTCACTCGTTTAAAAAAAGCAGCACCATTATATAAAGAATTAGAGCATCCAAATTTAGTTGATTTAATTGACCATTTTGAAATTAATGGCGGGTACGCCCTGATTTTTGACTGGTTTGAGGGCGAGTGCCTTCACACCCCGTGGTCTTTCCCGCCTCCATTTAAATATAATCATCCCGCCTCTCCGTATTTTCGTTTTAAACATCTGCCGATTTCAGAAAGACTCACTGCAATGGACAGCATTCTGCAATTTCATTTGCACGTGGAACAAAAAATTACGCGGCCATAGATTTTTACGATGGCAGTATTTTATATGATTTCCATTCGAGGCAGACGAAGATCTGTGACGTTGATTATTATCAAAGAAAACCATATGTTAACGACATGGGACGGTTATGGGGATCTTCTCGATTTATGTCGCCGGAAGAATTTGAATATGGTGCTGACATAGATGCAGCGACCAATGTATTTACGATGGGGGCGATCGCTTTCGGCCTGTTAGGCGGAGAGCAGAATCGGTCATTTTCGAAATGGGACGCTGGAAAGGAACTTTATAACATAGCTGCAAAAGCCGTGGAGCCTATGAAAAAAGACCGCTACTCTTCGTTGGAAGATTTCTACTTTTCCTGGAAAGAAGCGCTTTCCAAAAAAGACGGGGGCCAGGCCCCCTACTGAATTTCAAATTTTATTGTGTTTCCGAACGGGTCGGCGGCAAAGACACCGCCGGCTGTTTTTTCTGCGTGGAACCCAGTACGTTCGAGTCTTTTCGTGACAGCGGTAAGCTCTTCTTCTCCTTGAAGTACAATCGTATAATAGCGCAGGCCAGCAGCATTTTCCGGCGGCTTTGGCACCCCCTGCCCTGCCCAGGTGTTCATCCCGACGTGGTGATGATACCCGCCCGCTGCCACAAACAAGGCCTGCTCTCCCATATGAATAGTCGTTTCAAATCCAATCCCATCCACGTAAAATGACTGCGCGGCAGCCAGATCACCGACATGAAGATGAATGTGACCGATTTTTGTTTCCGCCGGAAGTCCCTGCCATACCTTTTCGTCCGCCAGCTGCAGCATATCATCGGCATGGAGCGGAACGGTCGCTGCCTTATACTTTCCGTTTGCCTGCGTTTCCCACTGTTCGCGCGGACGATCCGCATAAATTTCAATACCGTTATTATCTGGATCCTGCAAATATACGGCTTCACTGAAAAGGTGATCTGACGCTCCCTGCAGCGGTGTCTTCTTTTCGAGCAAATGCCTCAGCGACACGGCGAGACTTTCGCGGTCCGGAACAAGAATTGCAAAATGGTACAGCCCTGCTGTATGACGCGGCTGAGGGCGGACACCCTGTACTTCTTCCAGGATCAAAAGTGTCTTTTGATCATTCGCTGCGGTAAGATAGACCTTGTTCTCCTCCTCTTTTTCGACTCGAAATCCAATAATTTCTTTATAAAACTTCGCAGAGCGCTCCAAAGCTGCTACTTTTAATTGCACATACCCTATTTCTGTATGGTGGTGCAGCTTTTCTTTCATAATTATTTCAGCCTCCTCGTTTCTTGTAACTTTATTATACTTGGTTACTTTTAGTGAGTGAATAGAAACGCGTTACCTGGAAAAATTTTTGTTTTCGCTGATGAATTGAAATTTTTCGCTGATCATTTTCGAATTTCCGCCCATCATTTTTAAATTTTCGCTGATGGATCGACTTTTTCGCCCATGACTCCGGAAATTCCTATCACTTTTTCCGCCGAGCTCTTCACAGAAAACCACCGCGGCTCTGCATCATCTCGACAATTCTCTGCTGAGCGTTCCAAATATTCACCGATCCACGCCGCCCTTATGTCCGGCGTTGACGCAGGCGCCGGGCCAGGAAAATTCTCACAGCCGCACAGCACTTGATAAATACGAGCGGTACGCCGCCATTCACGCAAAAAAAGCCACACAGCGAATTCTCGACTGCACAGCTTTGCTAATTATAATAACCAAATTTTAGTTAAGCCATTCATCCGCCCAATGCTGAACTTCCTCGAGGGCAGGCGTAATGGCTTCCCCTTTCTCTGTAAGACTATAAACGATGCGGACGGGGGTTTCCGGATACACACTGCGCTTTACCATGCCGAGCTCTTCTAATTCCTTTAAGCGCTCGGTCAGCATTTTTTTGCTGATTTCGGGAATACGTTCGCCTATTTCGTTAAATCGCATCGGCCCGCTTCCGAGCACGCGGATGAGTACTCCGATCCAGCGCTTTCCAAGGATATCAAATGCTGCTTCGAACTTCGGACACAGCCTGGATTCACCCATTGCCTGCACCTCCTTTCTTTTTTATTATAATATATTTTGCAAATTACAAAAAGTTATTTAGTTTCTTTTCCACACCCTTACTCCCATTAAAGAAAGAAAGGTTTGCGATTTCTCTCATTCCGAGTATAATGAAAGTAACAAAGATCATATATTAAGAAGACCATAGGTGCTGGTACACCTATGGCCTCACAATAGCTGGCTCCCTCTAAGGGGGATCGGCACAAGACGGAAATAATCCACCTAAGCCTGCTTAGCTCAAGGGTGGATTATTTTTTTTGGTTAAACGACAGTACAGCGACAACGAGACTCGCAAAGCTGATCATTAAGATCAGCGATTGATATACTGTCATACGCACCACCTCCCTTCAGCGGAGATGGTGCCGAACCACCCTTGAGTCACCAATCTATTGTATTTCCATTATATCATCCTGCACCCAATGTTTGGTCTTTTCTGGCAGGATTCTCTATACTGTTTTTGCTGATCCTGCGAAATCATTGGCGCAGTAGTAACTCCCTTCCTCCTGGACCAGCGATTTTTCCGTAACAAGATCCCCTCCTTCCTTCTGGAAATAATTAAAGGTTTTAATAGAACTTATGTTCGCATATAATAAGACCAGGAGGGATGACCCATGAAAGGGAATAAGCTGACACCGGACTCGAACCTGCGCTGGGAATCGATGCGGATGATATTGCCGGAGCACCGGGAACAGTGGCTCGAGCACCAGTACAATCAAAAAAAACAGAAAAAGCCGGAGCTTGATCCACAGAGGTGGGAAGAGCTCGAGTGGCTGTTAGCTGAAGCAATGCATAATAATAAGACGCTGCAGTTCACATACTGGGAAAACGGATTCTTCCATTCGGTCACCGGAAAATGCCATTACATTAATCATGTGCAAAAACAATTTCATCTAATCAAAGATGAAGAGGTTTATTATCTTGCCTTTGACAACCTTGCAGATATTACGCTGGTGTAATCACACCGGCTTTTTTTATTGCAGAAAATTCACAGTCTGAGTCCCTGACGAAAATGGCAGCTCATCTACATGGAAAAAGCCCGTATTTCCACTGATTGCGCGATACTTTCCTAAACTCTTTAAAAAATAACTAAAAACCTCTTGAAGTGTGTATACGTTTTCATTTATACTTTAATAAATCGATTTAGTAAAACGATTTAGTTCGGTAAAGATGGAGGTGTTAACGATAAGAAAAGTTACCTTACAGGATGTTGCAGACCATGCTGCGGTATCGAAGAGCACCGTGTCGCAATATTTAAACGGCCGTTACACCTACATGGGGGAAAATACAAAGAAGCGTATTCAACATGCCATTCAAGAATTAAAATATCAGCCGAATGCGATCGCAAGAAGCTTAAAGCAAAAGAAAACGACGACAATTGGCGTCATACTCGCCAATATTCTGCACCGCTTCTCTACTCAGACATCGAGGGCGATCGAGGATTTTTGCCATAAGCATAGCTATCACGTCATTCTCTGCAACGCTGATGATGATCCATTAAAGGAACAAAGCTACATTGAAATGCTGAAGGCAAAGCAGGTCGACGGCTTTATCATTGTTCCTACAGCGTTTAATGAAGAGATGTACAAGCACTTATTAGATGAACGTTATCCATTAGTTTTTTTAGACCGAAAAATGAAAGCGCTGCCGGTTCCGACCATTTCTTTAAAAAATGAAAAGGCAGCCTTAAAGGCGGTGAGTCATCTTATTGAAAACGGTCATAAAACTATTGCTTATGTGAGCTCTGCGGTGACCATTTCTCCACGTTCGGAAAGATTTACTGGTTTTGAAACAGGCATGAAAAAAGCCGGCCTTCCGATAAATCAAAGCTTTGTTTACACCGGCAATTTAGATGAGGCGGCTGCGTTTTATGATCATGTTTTTGCCGGGTCCCGTCAGCCGGATGCTATATTAACCGGAAATGACCGTGCTTTAATGAAAACTCTTTCGTATCTAAAAAACCGGTTTAACAACATACCTGACACTCTCAGCCTGCTGACGTTTGATGACGTGGAATTTGCCGAATTTTACAGTCCGTCCATTACCACCCTTGAACAACCTGCTTATGACATGGGAACAAAAGCCGCAGAAGTATTGATGAGTCAAATAAAAGGCGGCGAGAACATGGAGAATACGGAAACTACAGATTACTGCTTTGAAGGTATATTAAAAATCAGAGAATCATCACAAAAAAGAGGAGGAGAAAAATAATGAAGAAAACATTCTTACTCTCCTGCATGGCGGCTGCCGGCACGTTCATGCTTGGAGCATGCGGAGACGATCAGTCCGGAGGCAATGGAGACGGCGGGTCTGAAGAATCGGTAAATCTCATTGCGGCAACTCAGCTCGACGCCGAAAGTCCTTTTGCCGTTGGTTTTGAAAGATTTAAGGAAGTAGTGGAAGAAGAAAGCGACGGCTCTGTAACGGTGGAGATTCATACCGATGGATCCCTTGGCGGAAATGAAGATGAGCTCGTGCAGAATATGGAAACCGGCTCGGTAGATCTCGTCACTGCTTCTCCTGGGTTTATGGCTCAGTCAGCGCAGGCTGTCGATTTCTTTTCCATGCCTTACTTGTTTGAAAGCAATGAGCATTGGGAGAAGACAGTAGATGGAGAAGTCGGAGACGCAGTTGCTTCTGAAATTGAAGACAATACCAATTTTGAAATCCTTGGCTACTGGTCCGCCGGGATACGAAATTATTATGGAAATGAGCCCATTGAAACACCGGAAGACTTAAAGAATGTTCAAATCCGCACACAGGACTCCCCTGTTGTAACGAATACGTGGGAAACACTGGGCGCCCAGACGGCAAGTGTGGCATGGGATGAAATGTATCAGGCTCTGCAAAACGGAGTGGTGGACGCATCAGAAAATGACTTCACCAATATCTATCAGGCGAGCCACCATGAGGTTACTAAAAATATATCTTTGACAGAACATGACTATACGACACGAGTATTCTTCACTTCAAGAGATGTATACGACAACTTGTCTGATGAACAGCAGCAGGCGTTCGACAAAGCAGTTGAAGAAGCTACGGCTGCGGCACGAGAATCGGACCGCGAGCTCGCCGATGAATCACGGGCAAGTATGGAAGAAGAGGGTATCGAAATCAATGAAGTTGATCAGGCGCCATTTGTGGAGCAGACGGAATCGGTCAGACAGGAAGCAGCGGAATCCCTGGATATGACAGAAGAATACGAGAAAGTCCAGCAGCTAAAGGAATAAACAACAAAACCCTTCCCCGCGCTCGGGAAGGTTTTGAGAGGAGAGACATATGAAGAAAATCCTGACCATGGCAGAGAAGTTATTCTTAAGAATCGCTGCCTTATTTTTCTTAATCTTCACGGCGTGCGTCATTATGCAGGTAGCGTCCCGCTACATCCCCGGCTTCCGGGTCGTATGGGCAGAGGAGCTGGCAACATATGCGTTTATATGGATGGTGTTTATTGGGGCGGCAGTGATGGTCCGGGAGAAAGGTCACTTTACCGTCGGGCTCGTTGTAGATAATGTCAAAGGCCTGCCTTTGCTTATCATTCAATCGATCACTCATCTATTAATTATAGTATTCGGCCTCGTAATGATCATTGACGGGCTCGGCCTCACTTCCCAGTTCTGGGGCTGGACGTTGAATAACCTGCCCGGCATCCGCCAGGGCTACGCGTGGCTTGCGATTCCGATCGCCGGCCTCAGTATGATGCTGTTTGCTCTTCAAAATTTTTGGGAGGATTTTCACCGGTATAAGCAAAGCAGGGAGGCTGATATAAAATGATCGGACTATTTTTAGTACTTCTCTTCTTTGGGCTTATGATAATCGGTGTCCCGATTGCCTTTGTGATAGGCATTGTAAGCTACGTCGGATTTCTAATGCTGGATGCTATCCCGCTGCAGGCTGTCGTCCAGCAGATGTTTACTGGGCTGGAATCGTTTATTCTGCTTGCTGTTCCCTTGTTTATTTTAGCCGCAAATATAATGAATCAGGGAAAAATTTCGGAGCGGCTCATTAATTTCGCCGTTGCGCTTGTCGGACACATCCGCGGCGGACTGGCTCATGCAAATATTGTCGTGTCTATGTTCTTCGGAGGCATTTCCGGCGCTTCCACTGCGGATACAGCCGGGGTAGGGAAAATACTAATTCCGAGCATGATCAAAGAAAACTACAGCAAAGGAACCTCTGTCGCCGTAACAGCCTCTTCTTCTACCATGGGGATGATTATTCCACCGAGTATTCCTATGGTTATTTACGGCAGCCTTGCCGGAGTGTCCGTGGGACGGATGTTTCTCGGAGGCATTATCCCCGGCCTTACGATCGGAGTTGGGCTAATGGCGCTCGTTGGTGTCATTTCGCACCGCCATCAATATCCTAAGCATCAACGCCTGAAAATAAAAGAGGTATTTATTCAGGGAGTTAAATCAATTCCGCCTCTGCTTACTCCGGTCATTATTTTAGGTGGAATCGTCGGAGGGATTGTAACTCCGACGGAAGCGGCGGTAGTTGCCTGCCTGTACGCTTTTATCCTGTCGTTCTTTGTTTATCGGACGATTAAAATAAACGATCTTCCAGCCATTGTGTACGACACCTTAAAGTTAAGCTCGCTCACCCTGTTTGCACTTGCGACGGCGACCTCTCTCGGCAGATTGATCAGCTATTACAATGTTCCTGCTGTAATAGCCGGATTTTTTGACCAGGCGCTGCCGTATGAGTGGATGTTTTTAGCAGCGGTCATTCTGCTCTTTTTGATAGTCGGAATGTTTATGGATACCGTGCCGTCTATCATTTTATTTGTTCCGATTGTACTGCCGACTGCTCAGACGTTAGGCATTGATCCTATTCATTTCGGAATTGTAATCATGATGTGCCTGGCTGTCGGTCTCGTTACTCCGCCGTACGGTTTGTGCCTGCTGCTCGCGAGTAAGATCGCAAAGCTGCCGATCGGAAGCGCTTTTTATGCGACCGTTCCTTATATCGCGGTAATTTTGTTCGTTATTCTCATTATGGCCTTTGTGCCGGGTGTATTTATGTGGCTCCCAGATGCCTTTGATATGTAACTACCATTTTGTAAGTAAAGGACAGTGACCAATGATTGATGTGTTAACTATTGGGGATGGCATGATTACGATGAACCCCAAAACGATGGGACCGCTTCGTTTTTCGAATGAATTTGAACGAAAAGTGGGCGGAGCCGAGCTTAACCTTGCGATCGGCTGTGCGAGACTGGGGCTTAAAACAAGCTGGATCAGCCGCCTGGGAAATGATGAATTCGGGCAGTATATATTAAATTACATGCGCGGGGAAGGAATCGATGTTTCTTCTGTGACGCTGGAAGACGCCTATACGACTCCCGTAAACTTTAAGGAAATCATGGAAAATGGGTCGGGAAGTACGTATTACTACCGCTTCCCCTCCCCTACAGAAACGATTACACTCGAGGATATTCACGCTTCAGCAATAAAAAATACAAAAGTATTTTACATCTCGGGCGTCTTTTCCTCCCTCGCTGCCAGAAATGTTAAGCTGCTGCATGAAGCCGTAGATACCGCGAAACAACACGGGGCTATGATCGCACTTGATCCCAATATCCGCTTGAAGCTCTGGAGCAGACAGGAAGCACAGAACGCCCTGCTCAGCTTTCTGCCAAAGGTGGATATTGTATTAAGCGGAGAAGAAGAAGCAAATATACTTTTTGGAGAACAAACTGCCGATGAGCATGCCGCAAGCTTTACGGAGTACGGAATACAACGAATTGCTATAAAACGCGGCAGCCAGGGCGCTCTTTGTACCTCACATGAAAATAAAATGGTAAGCCTCCCTGCTCCTATGGTCGACAGCGTCGTTGATACCGTCGGTGCGGGTGATGGATTTAATTCAGGGTTTTTGTACGGCACGCTGCAAAAGTGGGATCTTGAGAAAACAACCCGATTTGCGAATCAGGTCGGGGCACTGGTCGTCGGGGTTTCCGGCGATAACGAAGGCCTGCCTTATGTGGAAAAAGTGAAGCAGGCCCTTGGCGAAATGGAAAAAATTGAACGTTAAGAGGAGTATTTATATGAATCTTCAACTCGCTCTCGACCGCTTGTCGCGGGAGGAATGCTTTCGGATTCTTCACGAAACGAAAGAGTATGTAGACTGGATTGAAATAGGCACAGGAGTGATAAAAGAATACGGAATGGCTATTGTAAAAGAAGTTCGCAGCGCCTTTCCTTCTAAAATCCTTGTCGCTGATATGAAAACCTGCGACGCTGCAGCCCATGAAACGAAACAGGCGCTGCATGCCGGGGCTGATATAACAACCGTTATGGCGTTTAGTGATGATGCCAGTATACGTGCTGCCATTGAGACCGCAGGTCATCTGAATAAGCGCGTGATGATTGATTTATTAAATGTAAAGGATTCCCGCCGTTACGCGGAACTGTACCAGCTCGGAGCAGACCTTGTCTCGGTCCATATCGGCAAGGACCAGCAGCACCAGCAGACCATCGGAAAAGAGACCTTCCTTCCATTACAGCCTTATCCAAACATTGAAGTAGCGGCGGCCGGGGGACTTTCAGCAGAAACCGTAGCGGCCCTCCCCCCTTCGCTTCCGCACACCATCATTGTCGGGAGCGCCATTACAAAAGCTGACCGCCCCCGTGAGGCAGCCCAAAAAATAAAGGAGGCGATGAACCGTTGAAAGAAACCGTACAAACAGTACTGAAGGAAGTCGAAGAAGTGCTTGAACGTTCAGTCGAGGACTCTTCCTTTTCCGCTCTTGCTGACTTAGTCAAAAGTGCTCCCAGAATATTCATTGCCGGAGAAGGTCGTTCCGGTCTGGTAGGGAAAATGATTGCGATGCGTCTTATGCACAGCGGCTTTACAGTGTATGTAACCGGAGAAACGATCACCCCGAGCATTCAAAAAAATGATCTGCTGATGATTCTTTCCGGCTCCGGAAAAACTGGAAATTTAGTAAAAATGGCAGATACCGCCAAACAGGAAGGGGCTTCCATCGCCTGCTTCACCACTGATCCTGCGTCTCCGCTGGCTGAGAACAGCCATCACACGGTAGAGGTGAAGGCAGCAACAAAATACCGGCGGGAAGGCGAGCCCCCGACGATTCAACCGCTCGGCAATCAATTTGACCAGAGTCTGCACTTGTTATTAGATGCGTTTATTATTCATTTATTAAAGGGCAGTCCAGCTCAATCAAACGATAGTCTCGCGAAACGCCACGCGAATTTAGAATAAACAAAAAAGCAGGCTCCCCTGCATTGGGAAGCCTGCTTTTTTTATATCTTTTTGAAAGGAAACCATTACATACGTCCTGCAGCAGCGGTTGAATCCACTACGCTTTTCACGTCCGTCGCTGGTCTGACCAACCATTCTTTCTATGCATATAGACGAGTAAACATACACGTATCTGTCAGTCATGAATTCGTCGCTTTTTCTTTATTTTCCTTTTCCAAAAAACCTTGTATATTCCCCCATGTCAGCATCATTCTCCACAGGGTTTCCTTCACTGTCCGTCACAGAAAAGCCATCATATTCATCGGCATCATCCGGCTCATGCTCGGCATCCCCAAACATTCCAGCATACTCCGCTGAAGGATCATAAGTATCCGACGGGGTGTCGGAACTCCCATAGGCTTCTGTCTGGTCCCAGATTTCTTCTGCATCCCAGCGGTCGTTATCTACTTCGTCTGCCTGCTCTTCTTTGAATCCGCCTTTTCCTGGAAGTATTTGCTCTTCTTCCACGGGACGGCTCTTCCTCTCTTCTTCATCTTCCGGACCCTGTTCTTCATAGGAATGCTGAATACATTCAAGTGCGGTTGGCTCTGCTTCGAGTCGTTCCAGCGGAATATCATTCCCGCATTTACGGCAGCGCCCATAGTCGCCATTATCGATCGCTTCTATTGCTTTATCGACGCGCTCCTCTTCTCTTCCGGCGTGCTGGTCCAGTGCGATATCCTTTTCTCGTTCATATAATTCGGTGGCCTGGTCGCCTGGGTGGTTATCGGCATTGGAAAGCTCACCCATCGACTCCTTCGCAAATTCCTGTCTGGTGCCGAGCCTGTCCTCACGGAGTGCTTGCAAATTCTGCTTACGCGCCACCAGTTTTCTTTTTACATCCTGAAAAAATGACTTTGCCTGCATTGTTTTTCTCCTTTTCAAGCTATTTACGGCTAGTATGCCAACTTCACGGCATTTCTTATGCCTTCAGGAGAAAAAAATTTAGGATGGCAGAAATTCGCCGCTTCGTGGAAAATTTGACAGTGTTTCACAGCCGTCTGCAGTGACCACGAAGCTTTCACTGATTTCGACCCCCATGTTTTCCAGCCAAATACCCGGAATAAGATGAAAAGCCATGTTCGGTTCGAGAATCGTTCGATCACCCGGCCGCAGTGATGCTGTGTGCTCCCCCCAGTCCGGAGGATAATTCACTCCGATCGAATAGCCTATCCTCGAATCCTTACAAAAACCATGACGCGCAATAGAACGCTGCCAGATCGTTTCAAGCTCCTCGCACGTGAGTCCTGGTTTCACGTGAAACAAAACATTTTCTAATCCTTCAATAACTGCATCAGATAAGCGCTTTACCTCAGACTTTACCGGACCGGCGGTAACCGTTCTTGCAAGTGGAGCATGATAGCGGCGGCAGCAGCCGGCAAGTTCAATAATCAATGGATCCCCTGCTTTAATTTTTTCATCCGTCCACGTCACGTGCGGTGCGTACGTAAGTTCACCTGCCGGAATGAGCGGTACTATCGCGGGATAGTCACCGCCGAACTGTTCCGTCCCGCTGATTTGTGCCTTTGAAATCGCGGCGGCAATATCACAGACCCTGGCTCCTTCTACTGAGGCCTCTACCCCGGCTTTCATCGCAAGAGCCGCAATCTCCCCCGCTTTTTTCATATAAGTGATCTCGCGGTCTGATTTCACAATACGTACGAGATTCACTAACAAATTTGCATCGGAAAACTCCAGCCAGCTGCAGCCCTTTTTTAATGATTCAAGGGCACGTGGTGAAAAATAATTAGCTTCCATTTCTACTCCCGCCCGCTTTACGGTTTGTTTATGCTGAGCCATCCACGCAGCCAGCACATCCATCGGGTGCTTGTCCCGCGCATGGACGTATTCATCACTATAGGAAAGCAGTTGAAATGGAGCGAGCCATGAGGTCGCACGGGCCCCATTTACATCCTGGGCTCGTCCAAACCAGTACGGGTCCTCCTCCTCGAGAAAAACGACCACCATCTGCGGCACATAAAACGACCAGCCATCATATCCGGTCAAGTAATTCATGTTAGCTGGATCGCTGACAAAAAGTACATCCAGCCCCGCTTTTTCCATATGGTGCTTCACTTTTTTCAGTCTCAATTCGTATTCTTCTTTTGGAAATACTGTCAACGACCGCATCCTGGAGCTCCCCCTTTTCCCCTTTAAAAAATCAGCATAGACACCTGGGCTTATTTCACTTTATTCTGAAGGTAGAGAAGTTTATGCTATTTTTTTTAAGGGGGACAACAAAATGGAAAGCGTAACAATGAAACATGTGTGGAAAGCACGAAAAAGAATTCGGGGCTTACTGGCTCCGACGCCTCTTCTTCCCTCTCAAGAATTAAGCAGACTTACCGGCTCGCCTGTATATTTAAAGCTTGAACAAATGCAGCCGTCAGCGTCCTTTAAGCTTCGGGGAGCCACCAACATGATCGCTTCCCTTCCAGATAAATCCAGGCAGAAGGGAATCGTTACCTTTTCTACCGGCAACCATGGCTTTGCGGTGGCAATGGCTGCAAACGAGCTCGGTATTCGGGCGGTTGTTTGTGTGTCCGAACGAGTGCCGGAAGCAAAAATCAGCGCGTTACGCGTGAGCGGAGCAGAGCTTCATATCGAAGGAGACGGTCAGGATGAGGCAGGAGATGTGGCACGGCGGCTGGAAATGGAAGAAGGGCTCACACTGATTCCCCCCTTTGATCATCCAGAAATTATTGCGGGACAGGGAACGATGGGGCTCGAAATTCTCGAAGAACTCCCGGACGTGAATGCCGTGCTTGCAGGACTCTCAGGAGGAGGGTTATTGTCCGGCCTCGGACTCGCATTAAAAAAAACCGATCCTGCCATTCAGGTGATCGGTATATCAGTAGAAAAAGGGGCAGCCATGAATGACAGCATCAGGGCCGGAAAGCCTGTGCAGATTTCCGAGTACCCAACGCTTGCTGACAGCCTCCTCGGCGGCATTGGACTTGATAATATCTACACCTTTTCCATGGTGAAGCAATATGTGGACCAGCGACTCTCTATTTCTGAGGAATCCATCGCAAAAGGAATGGCCTTTTTGTATGAAAAACACCGGCTGGTGGTGGAAGGCGCTGCTGCAGTCGGTGTCGGAGCACTTTTAGACGGAAGCTTTCAGCCCGACGGCCCCACGGTGCTGGTCATTACTGGCAACAGTATTTCTGCGGCTGAGCACTACCAGTCTGTGCGTCCCTTTTTACAAGATCGCACATAGAATTTTGATGGGCAGCCTGCTTTCTGGAGCGGGAAAAGCAACGGCTGAAAATTTCGCAGGACCAGCCGCCGAGGAAGGTAAAGCGTTACCCGCGATGAAAAAAAAACTGGGGGCTGTATCATAAATGATACTCGCCACTTTTGCATGGTAAAAAAAGCAGGGGACAAGTCCTTCGCTTTCCGTGGGCAGCGCTTCAGCTAACCGGGCGAAACCCGCGCCCGGCGGATCTTCAGCCGCTGCTCTTCGAGGCTGCTGAAAAACCTGCATTTTATCTCCAACAAAAACGGA
>NZ_JBHIKY010000043.1:0-18734 GCF_042139015.1 Alteribacillus sp. HJP-4
GTCGAGGGCTTATCCAACGCAAAGGAAAGCGCCTCGTGACCAATCGGCTCTCTATTGATATTCGTTATCCAGTTTTGAGGGAATACATTTTCTCCGACAGGCACCGATGTGCCGCATTGTCCGGTGACGACAGCGAAGAGGTCCCACCCGTTTCCATGCCGAACACGGAAGTTAAGCTCTTCAGCGCTGATGATAATGAAGGGGCAACCCTTTGTGAAAGTAGGACGCTGCCGGGCACGATAGAAAAAGCCGCCAGAACTTCGAGTTCCGGCGGCTTTTTTTGTATGGGCTGCCTTCTGCCTTGGCTTCGAAAAGGGGGATACCTTCAAAGAGAAAGGGATAAGCTTGTGGTCCGGGGGAAAGAGTCAGCGCAACGCGGGATACATTCTCGCCATCAGGGGAAACGCGCCATGAAAGAAGTGAAAAGCTGCCACAAAGCGTGAAACGCCGCGCCAAGCGTGGATAAGCACACCGAAAAGGTGATATGCGCTCGGGAAGGGGGAAACCATGGAAAAGAAAGGGAAAAATGTGTCGTCCGGGGGAAACCCCACCCCGGGACGGGAAACGAGCGAGGTGCGGTGGAAAGTGGTAGCGCAAAGCGGGAAACGCCCTCAGCAAAAGGGGAAACACTCCCAGCGAGGAGTGAAAAGCTGCCCCAAAGCAGGAAACGCCGTCCCAAGAGTGGATACCCACTTCAAACATGGATATGTGCTCCGAAAGTGGGAAACGAGCTATCAAGAAGTGAAATCTGCTTCGATAACGGGAAACCACAGAAAAGAAAGGGATAAATGTGTCTTCCGGGGGGAAACCCCACCCCGGGACGGGAAACGAGCGAGGTGCGGTGGAAAGTGGTAGCGCAAAGCGGGAAACGCACTCGGCTCCGGTGGAAACGCGCCATGAAAGAAGTGAAAGCTGCCCCAAAGCGTGAAACGCCGTCCCAAGAGTGGATACTCACTTCAAACATGGGAAATCTGCTTCGATAACGGGAAACCAATGAAAAGAATGGGATAAATTTGTTCTCCAGGGGAAAACCAACCCCGGGACGGGAAACGAGCGTGGTGCGGTGGAAAGTGGCAGCGCAAAGCGGGAAACGCCCTCAGCAAAAGGGGAAACACTCCCAGCGAGAAGTGAAAAGCTGCCCCAAAGCGTGAAATGCCGCCCCAAGAGTCGATAATCACTCCAAGCAGGGGATATCCATTCCGCAAGCGGGGAACCGAGAAAAGAAAGGAATCTATGCCCTAGACACGATTCATAAAAAACGATTACCATGGTAATTATAAAGTACCTTCCTCATTAACCGTAATCGAAGTATGAAGGGATGTTTTCTGTATGAAGGTTGAAAGCTACACGTATGGCGATCAGGCGATCAGAGTTGTATTTGGAGATAAAATTCATGAATCGATCAGCAATGAAATAAGGAAGTTCTGCTATAAACTGGAGCAGGCACACCTCCCTGAAGTTATAGAATGGGTTCCTTCCTTCACCGCTGTAACGATTTATTTTGACCCGATTAAAACCGATGCACAATCAATCATGCAGAGTGCACAAGAAATAATGACCTCATCTAACGATATAAGCCTCCCAAAGGCAAGCGTCTGTGAAATTCCGGTTTTCTATGGTGGTGAATATGGGCCGGATCTGCGAAAAGTAGCGGAAAATAATAAGCTTACTGAAGAGGATGTTATCAACATACATACGAGTCGTGCTTATCTGGTGTATATGATCGGATTTACTCCAGGATTTCCTTATCTGGGGGGGATGGATGAGTCAATTGCGTGTCCGCGGCTTGATACACCGAGAAAGTTAGTTAAGGCAGGGTCGGTCGGTATTGCCGGTTCGCAGACTGGAATGTATTCGTTGGACAGCCCGGGAGGCTGGAATATCATTGGTCGTTCCCCCGTTGAGCTTTTCCATAAGAAGCGGACACCGCCGGCCCTGCTTCAACAGGGCAATTATGTTCGTTTCTATCCGATTGATGAAAAGACATACCGTGACATCCGGGAGAAAAGTGAGAATGGTGATTATACCCCTGTATGGAGAGAGAAGGAGGATCATGATGAAGCAATGCATTGATTTAAATTGCGATCTTGGAGAGAGCTTTGGAATATATACACTTGGTCAGGACGAGGAAATCCTGAAACTTGTGACTTCTGCAAATATTGCCTGCGGCTATCATGCCGGAGATCACCGCGTAATGGCGGAGACCGTTGATCTTGCTAAGGCTTCCGGTACAGCTGTTGGAGCCCACCCCGGTTATCCGGATCTTGCTGGCTTTGGGAGGCGTGCCATGAACATAGATCCAGAGGAAATCTACGACCTGGTGATATATCAAATTGGCGCCCTGCAAGGATTTTGTCAATCGAAGAAAGTCTCAATGCAGCATGTAAAACCGCATGGCGCATTATACAATCATGCCTGTGCTGATCAGGAGGCCGCAGAAGCCGTTGCAGAGGCAGTGGCTGCCGTAAATCCTGGACTGCTGCTTTATGGATTGTCTGGAAGTGAATTAATTAAAGCAGGGGAGAAAAAAGGGTTGAAGACGGTAAATGAAGTCTTTGCTGACCGTACGTACATGACAGATGGAAGTTTGACGCCCAGAAGCCATGCCAAAGCGCTTATTCACGATAAACAGGAGGCAGAACACAGGGTGATTGAGATGATCTCTTCGCAGCAGACAGAAGCACTGGACGGCTCGCTTGTGCCGTTGCAGGCTGACACTATATGTGTGCACGGCGATAAGCCGGAAGCACTTGATTTTGTGAAACAGCTGCATGAAGCTTTTTCGAGAAATAATATTACAGCGAAAGCTCCAGGAGAGTTCAGTAATGAATAAAGTGAAACTGTGCCGGGTAAGAAAACCGGGTATGTTCACCACGATGCAGGATGCAGGCCGTACCGGCTATCTCAGCCAGGGACTGCCGCCGTCCGGAGCGATGGATCATTATGCATTTACCGCGGCAAATCTTCTCGTTGGCAATCATCTAAAAGAAGCGGTTTTGGAGATGACGTTAACGGGTCCTGAATTGATATTTGAAGAACGGGCGATGCTTGCTTTAACCGGAGGAGATTTTCAGCCCCGTCTCAACGGAAAACAGGTTGATATGTGGACATTATTTCAGGTGGAAGCTGGAGATGAATTGACGTTCCGCGGTCCCAAAAGTGGTGCCAGACTTTATCTGGCGGTTGCCGGCGGCTTTCATGGAGACTCGTTTCTCAACAGTCAATCTACCTATGTGAAGGCAAAAGCAGGCGGTGTAAATGGAAGGACTCTCGAAGAAGGAGACGAGCTTTATTTTCATGTGCCTGAATGGCCGGATAATAAACGGGCTAGGCTGCATTTTGAGCTGATTCCGGCTTACGAGGATGAGCAGACGATCCGGGTTGTGGAGGGACCTGAAGAATCTGCATTTACCGAAGAAGGCCTGGACCATTTTTACAACTCCGCCTACACGATTACAAATAACGCTGATAGAATGGGATACCGGCTTGAAGGTAAAAAAATCACCCACAAAAATGGAGCTGATATTCATTCGGATGCGATCGTTTTCGGGACCATTCAGGTTGCGGCGAACGGCCTGCCAATTATACTCATGGCGGACCGGCAGACGACTGGAGGATACACGAGAATAGCCAATGTGATTACTGTTGATCTTCCGAAGCTTGCCCAAATGAAGCCGGGCCAAAAAGTCTATTTCAAAAAAATAGAGGTGAAGGATGCAGTAGAAGCAATGCGTGCCGAACGCAAACAATTTTCTAACCTTGCCTTTGCAATTCATGATATGATGTCCGAGTGAGAAGGGGGATTTTAAGTGGACCTTAAATTCAACACCCGCGCTGTTCATTTTCAGACAGATGACGGGGAAAAAAATAAAAGCAAAACAAAGCCAATCTATCAAACCTCTGCGTTTACCTTTCAGGATCTAGATGATATGGAGGAGTATTTCCAGGGAAACAAAGAGCACTTATATACACGCTACAGTAATCCTAATACCGATGATCTTGGAAGAGGAGTGGCAAATCTTGAAGGAACGCCGGCAGGTCTTGCTGCCTCCTCTGGTATGTCAGCTATTCTTGTCGGGGTGCTTGCTTCGGTAAAGCCGGGCGAGCACATGATTGTGCCGATGGATTTATACGGAGGCACCTATCAGCTTTTTCAGCAGGAGCTGCAGGAATGGGGAATATTAGTATCAATTGTAGATTTCAATGATCATGAAAAAATCATCAGCGAGATTACAGACAAGACCAGGTTAATTTATGCTGAAGCTGTCACAAATCCGCTTCTTCGAAAAGAAGATACAAGGGCGCTCGCAGCCATTGCAGAACAGCATCAGCTGAAACTGATGATAGATAACACCTTTCCCACCCCTTATTTTTACAGGCCTTATGAGCTTGGAGCAGATCTGGTAGTCCACAGCGCGACAAAATATATCGGCGGACACAGCGATGTTACCGCCGGAGTGCTGGCCGGGGATGAAAATCTGATCGCCAAAGCCAAAAAGAGGCTGATCAGCATTGGGGCTAATCTCAGCCCCTTTGAGTCATGGCTTGCGTGCCGGGGGTTAAAGACTCTTTCAATAAGAATGAAGCAGCAGGGAGACAATGCGGCGGCGCTTGCAGATTGGTTTAGCCAAAACAGTCCGGTAAAAGCCGTTTATTATCCGGAAGACCTCTCTGACAAAGGCAACGGTGCCATGGTAAGTATCGATTTAGGGGAAAAGTACGATGTTAAAGCATTCTTCCAATCGCTCGGCTGGATAAAAATTGTTCCGACGCTTGCAGGAGTGGAAACGACCGTCTCATATCCGTTAAATACATCCCACCGTACCGTTCCGGAAGAGATCAGGCAGAGTCTGGGCATCACGGCGGGTACCGTCAGAATTTCTGTCGGCATTGAGGATGCAGGCGATATTATTGATGGATTTGCAGAAGCACTGAAGGCGACCAAAAAACTAATAAAGAACTGACTCCAAGGGAGTCAGTTCTTTTAGTAGTATAGGAAAAGCGATAACTTCCCCCATTTTTACCTAAAAGGAAAATATTCAGCTTTTGATGAGATAGTTCATCATACTTTGATAAATATGAATGTTGTCTGTAAGAATAAAAACAGGCAGAAAGATAAAAGTGAGCACGACCGCTACATTGGCTAATAAAAAGCCTCTTACATACCTGCCGCTGTTCATAATAACTACCCTCCTTAATAGTTTAAATATTCTTATAATTAATGTAACACAATAGACACATTTTCTCAATAAAAATTCATATTAAAGGTTGCGTCCCACGAATCAGCATGTTATATTATAAAAGTGACGTTGAGACGACACATATTAATACGGTGACGACAGCGAAGAGGTCACACCCGTTCCCATGCCGAACACGGAAGTTAAGCTCTTCAGCGCTGATGATAATGAAGGGGCAACCCTTTGTGAAAGTAGGACGTCGCCGTGTTGCCCATATCGCGGGGTAGAGCAGTCTGGTAGCTCGTCGGGCTCATAACCCGGAGGTCGGAGGTTCAAATCCTCCCCCCGCAACCAAATTTACTAACACAAAAGCCTTTCTAAGAGGGCTTTTTTTTATATTCTGCAAAAGTTTATCTTTTTGAAACGGGAATTGGACTAGTTCGGGCGGTGTATGGAAACGGACGAGTATTTTTAATGAAAATGCTTTTTGCTATATAATACGATACAATAGGATAAGATTATGACAGACAAGGAAGATTTTCATGCCTGAAGATGAGTTTGAATGGATTCGGAAACATATGCCTGATCGTTATCATCAGGCTGGGCTGATTGAAGGTATCGGAGATGATGCCGCTCTTTATGAGCCGGATCGAAATAGAATTGAGATTATTTGTGTAGATACGATGGTAGAGGGAATTCATTTTCGCAAAGACACGCTGAGTCCGGAAGATATCGGCCATAAAGCACTCGCCGTAAACATTTCAGATGTGGCTGCGATGGGTGGTTTTCCCGTCTTTTATGTTGTGTCCATGGCGATTCCGCCGCAGTGGACGGATGAGGATCTCTCCGGCATTTACAGAGGCATGAAGCACCTTTCGGATAAGTATGAAGCAGATATGATCGGTGGCGATACCGTTTCCTCTCCGCACGATCTTGTGATTACTGTGACCGTAACCGGTTATACAGAAAAAAACACGAGACTGCTTCGCCGAAATGCCCGTCCCGGGGATGTCGTGTTTATAACAGGACCGACTGGCAGATCAGCCGCCGGCCTGAAGCTTCTGCTGGATAAAGGCAGGCACGCATTATATACTGCCACAGAAAAAATGTTAATCTCTTATCATCAGCGCCCGCAGCCTAGAGTAAAAGCCGGGAGGATAGCCGCGGACCTGAAGTCAAGAATTTCACTAAATGATATAAGTGATGGACTTGCAAGTGAGGCATGGGAAATTGCAGAAGCAAGCGGTGTAAAGATCTTGTTGAATGAAGCACAGCTCCCTGAAGCTGATGAGCTTAAGGGGTTTCCGGTTGGACAGCGCCTGGATTGGATGCTCTACGGTGGGGAGGATTTCGAGCTTATCGGTACAATTCCTGCTGCGGACTGGCCGAGACTTCAGAATATGATGGCTGCAGCGGACCAGCCGGTTTTTAGTATCGGTGAAGTTACAGAAGGGCCAGCATCGGTGATTTTGAATACGAAAATCGGTAAAGATGAGAAATTAACAAAAAAAGGATATAATCATTTTAAATAGAAGGTGAACTACATTGAATTCTTTTCAAGCCCGGACTTCCTCTCCAGAGGAAACGATAAAGCTGGCAGAAGAGCTTGGAAAAAAGCTGAGCGCTGGGGATGTAATTACACTCGCCGGCGACCTTGGCGCCGGGAAAACCCATTTTACTAAGGGGATTGCTGCAGCTCTGCAGGTTCAGCGTACGCTGAACAGTCCGACGTTTACGATAATGAAACAGTACGAAGGGACACTCCCGCTTTATCATATGGATCTTTACCGTTTAGGAGAAGAGGAAGCAGAAGAGCTGGGCCTTGAGGAATACTTTGAAGGTGCCGGAATCTGCGTGATTGAATGGTCAGAGAAATTAACGGAACTGCTGCCGACGCAGAGGCTTCATATTGATATAAAAAGAGAAGGGGACTCATCCCGGCTTCTTGAGTTCTGCCCTCACGGGGAGCGGTTTGATTTGCTTTGCAAGGAGATGCAGATGAAATGAAAATGTTAGCAATCGATACTTCCACCTACGTACTTAGTGTGGCGCTGTCGGATGATGGCACCATCGTGGGTGAGTATACGACGAATTTAAAAAAGAATCATTCGGTCCGGCTGATGCATGCTATAGATGATCTTCTTCAAGGCACAGGCACTGCGGCAAAGGAGCTGGACGCGATTGCCGCGGCAAAAGGCCCTGGTTCCTACACTGGTGTTCGGATCGGCATTACGACTGCGAAATCACTGGCATGGTCGCTCGGTATTCCGGTGTACGGCATCTCCACTCTTCACATGTATGCCCAGAACGGCAGAGGTTTTGCCGGCATGATATGTCCATTTATAGATGCGAGAAGAGATCAGGTGTATACGGGGCTGTATGAAAGCAGAGGCCGCTATGCAGAAGTAGTGCAGAAAGACCGGATCATCCTGCTTGAGGATTGGCTTGAGGAGCTGAAGCACGTTAATGCTCCGGTTCTTTTTCTCAGCCAGGACAGTGATAAGCATAAGGCTTCAATCGTAAAAGCTTTAGGGACGAACGCTTATTTCGGAGATGCGCGCGAACAGCTTCCTCATGCTTCCGCCATGTTTTCAATAATTCAAAAAGAAGGCGGTTCAATCGATCCCCATCATCTTGTTCCGGAATACGCCCAGCTTGCGGAAGCAGAGAAAAAGTGGCTTGCTGCGAAAGAAGGAGTCTCCCATGAGTAAACAGGCGGAGGTTCGGTTAATGAAGGAAGCGGATATTGAAGGAGTGCTGAGAGTCGAGCATAATGCGTTTCAGCTCCCCTGGACGAGACAGGCGTTTATGAATGAGCTGAAAAACAACCAATTTGCCCATTACCTTGTGGCAGAAAAGAATGGAATAATCGTAGGGTACTGTGGTGTTTGGATTGTCATTGATGAAGCTCATATCACCAATATTGCGGTTCATTCCTCAAAACGCGGTCGTCAAATTGGGGATGACCTGCTTATCCATGCGCTTGAAATGGCTTATACGTATGGAGCCAAAACGATGTCGCTTGAGGTGCGGGTCAGCAATGAGGTAGCGCAGGCCCTTTACGACAAACATGGGTTTCAGCCTGCCGGCATCCGCAAGAATTATTATACAGACAATAACGAAGACGCTTTAGTAATGTGGGTGAATTTACATGAACAACGAAGAATGCAATCTTAAAGAAAGTATGATATTAGCGATTGAAACGAGCTGTGATGAAACAGCGGCAGCGGTAATTCAAGATGGGGAGACGATTTTATCCAATATCGTCGCTTCTCAGATTGACAGCCATAAACGCTTTGGAGGTGTTGTTCCTGAAATAGCCTCCCGTCACCACGTCGAGAGTATCACGCAGGTGGTGGAGGAAGCGATGGAAAAAGCGGAAGTGTCCTTTGAGGATCTTGATGCGGTGGCTGTGACGGAAGGTCCGGGGCTGGTTGGGGCGCTGCTGATCGGTGTGAATGCTGCGAAAGCGATTGCGTACGCACACGATTTACCTCTTATTCCGGTGCATCACATTGCCGGTCATATTTATGCAGCGCGGCTCCAGGAGAGGTGGGAGTTTCCTGTGCTTGCCCTGGTCGTGTCAGGAGGGCATACAGAGCTCATTTTAATGAAAGAAGAAGGAGAGTTTGAGGTTATCGGAGAGACGCGTGATGATGCGGCAGGAGAGGCGTATGACAAAGTGGCACGGACATTGAATCTTCCTTATCCGGGCGGACCGGAGCTCGATAAGCTTGCCAAGCAGGGTTCTCCAGTCATTAATCTGCCAATTGCCTGGCTCGAGAATGATTCCTACGACTTTAGCTTCAGCGGCTTAAAATCAGCAGTTATTAACAAACTGCACAATGCGGAGCAGCGAGGGGAAACAATTGCACCGGAAGATCTGGCCGCAAGCTTTCAGCAGAGCGTCGTCACCGTGCTGACTGAAAAAACGAGAAAAGCGGCTGCTTCCTACGGTGTGCAGCAGGTAGTAATGGCCGGAGGAGTCGCTGCCAATACGGGCCTGCGCGAAGCAATGAAAGAAACATTTGCCGACTCGGAAATTACGTTGACGATTCCACCTCTTTCTCTTTGTACAGACAATGCGGCAATGATCGGGGCAGCAGCTCATATCGGGTGGAAAACTAAAACCTTTGCCGAATTGCATTTAAATGGTATCCCTGGCCTGGCCCTCACATAAGAGCCAGGTCTTTTGTATGAATTTCTGTTAATAACATTATTGTGGATAATGTGGATAAGCCATAGGAAAATTGATTCAAAGGGAGTATCCCTGTGTACGGTTATTCTGTGGATAAGTTAGTGATTTTGTGAATAAGTACAAAAAGTCCTGCTAAATGTGCGGAAATCTGTTGATAAAACTGTGGACAATGTGGATATTTCACTAAATTTGTAAATAAAAATAGAGCAGCCTTGAAAGCTGCTCTAATTAATTCCTATACTTCTTCGGTTTGAAGGGCTTCCCACGTTTCCATGAGACTTTCGAGCCTCACCTGAAGGGAATCAATTTCCTGCTGAACGAGCGCGGCTTTTTCGTGATCCTCATAGACTTCGGGGGTGAGCATGTCTGCTTCATACTGGGCAAGCTGCTCTTCAAGCTCTGCTATATCTGCTTCGGTATTTTCGATATCGCGCTGGCGCTTACGGGCGAGCTTTTTCGCTTCTTTTCCCTGAAAATGCTTTTCTTTATCGGAGTCAGCACCAGCCGTTTGTTCAGAACTGTCCTTTTGCGGCTGTTGGTGTGCCCGCAGAGCTTCCCGTTCCCGTGCTTCTTCTTTTTTCATCAAAAAATAATCATAATCCCCGAGATATTCTTGGAGGCCGTTATGGTTCAGCTCCACTATTTTCGTGGCCATCCGGTTAAGAAAGTAGCGGTCATGAGAGACAAACAGCAGTGTACCGGGATAATCGAGGAGCGCCGATTCAAGAACTTCCTTGCTGTCGAGATCAAGGTGGTTGGTAGGCTCGTCAAAAATAAGAAAATTAGCCTTTTGCATCATCAGCTTCGCGAGAGCGAGCCGGGCCTTTTCCCCGCCGCTCAAATCATAGACCTGCTTTAATACATCCTCTCCGCTGAATAGAAAATTTCCGAGGACAGTTCTAATTTCTTTTTCCGGAGTAAGAGGGTAGTCATCCCAGAGCTCATGCAGCACATCCTTGCGTGAATCGAGGCCTGCCTGCTCCTGATCGTAATACCCGACACTGATTTTACTGCCGAGCCGGATACTGCCGGAATCAATGTTAAGGCTGCCTGCAATAGCTTTTAAGAGTGTGGATTTCCCCGCTCCGTTCGGACCGATGAGACCAATGCTTTCTCCTCGTTTAATCGAGAGAGTCAACTGTTCAATGATGGGAGGATGGCTGCCGTAGGAAATGCTGATATTCTGCAGCTGCAGCACATCATTTCCGCTCTGCCGGTCAATTTCAAACGAAAACTTCGCTGATTTCAAAGCGCCGTCCGGTCGGTCGAGCTGATCCATGTTTTCGAGTTTTTTGCGGCGGCTCTGGGCACGCTTTGAAGTAGAAGCACGGGCAATATTGCGCTGCACAAAATCCTCGAGCACGGCCCGCTCCTTCTGCTGCTTCTCAAACGCTTTTAATTCCTGTTCAAAGCGGTTCGCTTTTTCGACTAAATATCTGCTGTAATTGCCGTGATACAGGGCGGCTTTCTGCCATGCCACTTCATATACCTTGGTGACTATGTTATCCAAAAAGTAGCGGTCGTGCGAGACAATCAAAACGGCTCCGGGATAGCTGGATAAATATTGCTCAAGCCAGCGAAGAGTATCGATGTCAAGATGGTTAGTGGGCTCATCAAGTACGAGAACATCTGGTTTGGACAACAGCAGCTTCCCTAGCGCAAGCCTTGTTTTCTGTCCGCCGCTTAAGGACGAGATCGATTCATTATAGTCAAATCCGGAAAAAGATAAACCGGATAACACACCACGGATATCCGCTTCATATTGATAGCCTCCGCCGGAGCGGAACGCATGCTGCAGCTCATCGTATTCCTTCGAAACCCGCTCAAAGGAATCAGGATCTGTATTCACTGAAACAGCGGCCATTTTTTCTTCGAGCGTCCGAAGTTTTTTTTCCATCTTTCGTAAAGAAGAAAACACCGTCAGCATTTCCTCCCAGATGGAACGATCCGACTGCAGGCCGCTGTGCTGATCGAGATAGCCGAGCTTTGTTTCCTTAGGAATAATGACGTCCCCTGTATCGTAGCCGAGCTGGCCGGATATGATTTTTAAAAGCGTGGATTTCCCCGCCCCGTTTCTGCCGACCAGTGCGACACGCTCTTTTTCTTTTATTTCCATTTTTACGTCGCGGAGAATCGTCTCCGCCCCATATGATTTGCTTACGTTTACACATTGAAGTACGATCATTTTCGACATCCTTTATGAACCATTCTGCTGTTTTCAGTCTATCGTATTTTCAAAAAAAACGCGATGTATCCCGCATGAAAAGTATGAATCACTCGATTTTTGGCAATATAGTGAACAGGTGCTCCGGAAATAATTCTTCCTATTACATATGGAGCGATTATAGTGTACAATAGACAAGTAGTAAAAGCAGATCCAACTACTGTAGAACGAGCATTTTGTGATCAGCTGCCCCAGTGGCGGCAAGAAACTGTCGAATCGTAGAACCCGATGGAATGTTGGAGGCTGCAATGAATATAGACCAGCAAAAAATACCACAGGCAACAGCAAAGCGGCTGCCGCTGTATTACCGGTTCCTCGAGAACCTTCATGCCTCAGGGAAGCAGCGCGTCTCCTCGACCGAACTGAGTGAGGCTGTCAAAGTGGATTCCGCTACGATCCGCCGGGATTTTTCCTATTTCGGCGCCCTCGGAAAAAAAGGTTACGGATATAATGTTCACTATCTGCTCTCCTTCTTTCGGAAAACACTTGCCCAGGACGAAGTGACGAAGGTGTTTCTCATCGGAGTCGGAAATCTCGGCACTGCCTTATTGAAATACAATTTCTCGAAAAGCGACAACACTCAAATAGTCTCGGCTTTTGATGTGAATGAAAAGGTAATCGGAAACGAAATAAGCGGTGTTGAAATCCATCACCTTGATCAACTGCCGGAGGTGCGGGGCAGCATGGACGCGCCGGCAGCCATATTAACTGTCCCGGCAGAAGCCGCGCAGGCCACAGCCGAAAAGCTGGTGAATGCCGGTATTAAGGGAATCCTGAATTTCACTCCGGCACGACTGACGGTCCCGGATCACGTCCGGGTTCATCATATTGACTTATCGGTAGAACTGCAGACACTTGTATATTTTTTAAAGAATTACCCTCTCGACAGCTGAGAAGGATCATTTTAAGTTGGAGGTGGCCTGAATGCCCGGCCCAATGAGTATAGTATTGATTGTCGTTGCTGCATTATTGATTTTCGGTCCGAAAAAGCTTCCGGAGCTTGGAAGAGCAGCCGGAAACACCCTGCGTGAATTTAAGCACGCAACCAAAGGACTTGCCGACGATGATGACGACGATAAGAAGAATAATACGCAATCCAATTCAAGCAGTGATAAGTAATAGTTAGGCGGGAAAAATGATGGCTGAGAAAAACATGTCCGTCGTCGACCATATGGAAGAGCTGCGCCGCCGGATTCTGTTCGTAGGAGCATTTCTTCTCGCCGCAATGATACTCGGGCTGTTTCTGGCGCCGGGTATTATTTCTTACTTGCAGAGCACGCCGGAAGCAGAAGATTTTCCGATGAACGTCTTTAAGCTGACGGACCCCTTGAAATTATATATGAACTTTGCTTTTTTTATAGGCTTAATCGTCGTGTTTCCGCTTCTTTTATTCCAGCTCTGGGCTTTTATTTCCCCGGGACTGATGGAAAAGGAACGGAAGGTGACACTTGCATATATACCGGTCGCGACATTATTGTTTTTCGGCGGCCTGGCATTTGCCTATTTTATTTTGTTTCCGAATGTTATTTTGTTTCTAAGCAATCTTTCCGATAGATTGAACGTGACAGAGCAGTACGGCGTTAACGATTATTTTGCCTTTTTGCTTCAGCTGACGCTGCCGTTCGGTTTTTTGTTTCAGCTGCCGGTCGTGATTATGTTTCTCACCCGGCTCGGGCTTGTCACGCCTGCCTGGCTGCGCCATGTCAGGAAGTACGCCTACTTTGCACTGCTTGTCATCGCAGGATTCATTACTCCGCCGGAGATTGTCTCCCACGTGATGGTCACGCTGCCGCTGTTTATTCTCTACGAAATCAGTATTCTCGTCTCACGCTTTTCGTATAAAAAAGTGTTAAAAGCAGAGCAGGAGAAAATGGAGCAGTGGGCGAAGGAAGATAAAGAACGAAATATTAAATAAACAGAACCCGGTTTCCGAACCGGGTTTTTTATATGATATAGTATAGAGATATATTATTTCGCAAGACGAAATGTTGGGTGAGGAGTAATGAGCAGGATTTCTGGAAAATGGCTGATTGTCATTTCGTTGTTAATGGGCACCTTTACGATGATTTTGAATAACAGCATGCTCAACCCTGCGCTGCCGCTTTTTATGGAGGTATTCGATTCGGACGCCGTCGCAGCCGGCTGGATCATTACCATTTTTATGGTGGCGATGGGGATGACAATGCCGGTGACAGGCTACTTAGGGGATAAATTCGGCAAGAAAAAAATATACTTAACCGGGCTTGCGGTATTCACGCTCGGCTCGTTTCTTGGTATTCTTTCCTGGTCTCTCGGATCCCTAATTTTTTTTCGGGCGGTCCAGGGCATCGGCGGCGGGATGATGATGCCGCTTTCGATGGCTTTGATTTTTGAAGCATTCCCCCGGAAAGAGCGGGGACTTGCTACCGGTGTGTGGGGAATTGCAGCGATGATGGCGCCAACGATCGGACCGACAATCGGGGGACTCATCGTAGAATTCTCAAGCTGGCACTACTTATTTATTGTAAACCTGCCGTTTGGGACGGCTGCCTTTTTGTTTGCGCTGAAGTATTTAAAGGATACGGGGACAAAACCCGGCATCCGCTTTGACCGCTCGGGCTTTCTGCTAGTGACTGCCGGCGTGGGCTCCGTGCTGTTTGCATTGGGCCGAATCTCAGAGCTCTCCCATCTCGTTCAACCGCTTAATCTTCTGTTGATTTTTACCGGACTGACAGCACTCTATCTCTTTGGAAAGGTCGAAAAGAAAGTGGAGCAGCCGCTTCTCGACCTTTCGATTTTCCGGATTGGTGCCTATTCGCTCAGTGTGTATATCGCAGGACTTTCTAGTGTCGGATTATTCGCTGGAATATTCTTGATTCCGCTGCTCGTGCAATCTGTCTATGGATATGGAGCGATTATGACAGGTCTCGTGTTTCTGCCGACCGCACTGATGAGCGGCATTTTCATGAACATCGGCGGAAGGCTGCTGGACAAAGGAAAGGCAACACTCGTAGTGACAGCAGGAGTACTTCTCTTAGGCTCTGGAACGATCGCGCTCTCGTTCATTTCCATCGAAACCGCACTCGTATGGGTGTTTATCTGGATGGCTCTGCGCGGGATGGGAATGGGAATGGCCAGCATGCCGGCAACGACCGCCGGTATTAACTCAATACCAGAGGAGGATGTCTCACGCGGATCCGCTATGAATAACGTGTTCCGGCAGATGAGCAACGCGCTCGGAATCGTATGTGTGTCGGTATACTTTGAAGTAAGACGCACCCAGCTCTTTGCGGCTCAGGCTTCTATGGAGGAAGCGAGCTTTCAGGCGATCACCGAAAGCTTTTTCATCGTCGGGCTTATTACCATACTTTCCATTCCGGCTGCATTTTTCCTTGGACAAAAGGCGAAGGCCGCCCAGAGTCAGCTTGAGGTCATAGAAAAAGAAGCCAGATCCCGTTTATAAAACAGGAGCTGGCTTCAATACGTTTTATTTTTTATTATTATCTTTTTTCTCGGCAGCACTGCCGACACGGAAGTAACGAATGCCCATCATAATATCCACCGCGGCTACTGCCGCAAACACTACCGCCATCAAGCCCCACGATTCCGTGCTGACCTGCTGGATGGCAAGATAAATAAAAAGTCCGGCCAGGGCAAAGTAAATCATGCCGAGCAGGGAAGGTGACATCCTCATAAAAACAGACCTCCCAGTATCATTTGCATTTTTTCAAATTCCTCCTGCATTTCCTGGAGCTTGTCGCCTAACAGCACCTGTACGATCACCGCGTATCCGTTCATGGCAACGTGAGCTGCAATCGGAACGATAATCCGGCCGGTTTTTACATATAAAAAGGAAAATGTAAATCCGACAGCTGTATATATTAAGATATGCGTGAAATCAAAATGTACGAGTGCAAAGATGACTGAGCTGAGTAAAGCAGAAATAAAGAAATTCAGCCGTTTATAAAAGGCACCGAAAATAACCTTCCGAAAAACAATTTCCTCTAATATTGGACCAATAACGGCCACAACAACAGAGAATGCTGGTATCATCTTTACCATATCAAGAATTTCCTGTGTATTTTCCGAGCCAGGTTCAATTCCAAATAACGATGATTCAATCGCAATCGCCCCAAACTGAGCGATAAAGGCAAGGAATATCCCGAAAATCGTCCATTTCACCGCATGGCCGCCGCTCGTTTTACGGAGCTTACGGTGGTGCCGGTAGGATTTTTTCCGCTCCGGAACGAGAAGCAGTAAAATCAGCAGGAGCGCGAGGATAAAGCTGATCATATTCCATAAAGCAAAGCTGAAGGCACGGTCAAATTCAAAATTCAACAGCACAGGCACGCCGATCAGACCTGAAAATTGCATGCCTATGTAAAAAATCAAGATCCACCAATAGCGTTTGTTCAAGTTCGGTCAACTCCTCAGGTATACGATCTTCTCTTGATGTGCGAAAAAGCCGCATGCAGTGAGTATTGTATCATAACGAAGACAGAAACGAGAATAAAAGCGGCATGAACATCGTGTGAATAGAAAAAAATCTCTTCTATTTGTAAATTTAACGATTAAAGCTTCCATAAAGAGGGAACGTTTGACTGTGGGAATGCAAGAAAATGATAACGCTATTTTTTTAAAAAAAATTTGCGCTTCCTCTTGCAAAAACCAGCAGGAATGATTATCATAATAATTGGTGTTAGCACTCACCAGTACCGAGTGCTAATAAAGCAATAAAACGTCGGCGGCTCGTCCGCCGCGCAAATATTAAAGGAGGGTGTTTACCTTGTTAAAGCCTCTTGGCGATCGTATCGTGATCGAACAAATCCAGACAGAAGAAAAAACAACGAGCGGAATCGTACTTCCTGATTCTGCACAGGAGAAGCCGCAGGAAGGCAAAGTTATCTCAGTAGGAAACGGCCGTGTTTCTGATAACGGCGAACGCATTGCAATGGATGTAAATGCAGGAGACTCTGTTATCTTCTCAAAGTATGCAGGAACAGAAGTAAAATATGACGGAAAAGAATATCTAATTTTGCGTGAAAGCGATGTACTTGCAGTAATCGGTTAATCACATGATGTTAGGGTACGTCCCTACATATTCTATTTTCTCAGGAGGTTGAAATTATGGCTAAAGATATTAAGTTTCGCGAAGACGCCCGCCGCTCCATGCTGCGCGGTGTAGATGAACTGGCAAACGCTGTAAAAGTAACACTCGGACCAAAAGGACGTAACGTCGTTCTCGAAAAGAAATTCGGATCCCCTCTCATTACGAATGACGGTGTGACGATCGCAAAAGAAATCGAACTTGAAGACAACTTCGAAAACATGGGTGCACAGCTCGTATCAGAGGTTGCCAGCAAGACAAACGATATTGCCGGTGACGGTACAACAACGGCAACCGTTCTTGCTCAGGCAATGATTCAGGAAGGCCTGAAAAACGTAACTTCCGGTGCAAACCCAATGGGTATCCGCAAAGGAATTGAAGAAGCTACAAAAGTGGCTGTCGAAGAGCTCCGCAAAATCTCGAAGCCGATCGAAAGCAGCGAATCTATCGCACAGGTAGCTTCTGTCTCTGCATCTGACCAGGAAGTCGGCCAGATCATTTCTGAAGCAATGCAGCGTGTCGGTAACGACGGCGTTATCACAGTAGAGGAGTCCCGCGGCCTCGAAACAGAACTGGAAGTCGTAGAAGGCATGCAGTTCGACCGCGGCTATGCGTCTCCATACATGGTGACCGATTCCGATAAAATGGTAGCAGAGCTCGATGATCCGTACATTCTGATTACCGACAAGAAGATCACTAACATCCAGGAAGTACTTCCTGTACTTGAGCAGGTGGTTCAGCAGAACAAGCCGATCCTCATCATTGCAGAGGATGTAGAAGGCGAAGCACTTGCGACACTCGTAGTCAACAAGCTGCGCGGTACATTCAACGCAGTAGCAGTGAAAGCACCTGGCTTCGGCGATCGTCGTAAAGCAATGCTAGAAGACATCGCAGCACTCACAGGCGGCCAGGTGATCACAGAAGATCTCGGTCTTGACCTGAAATCCGCAACAATCGACCAGCTCGGACGCGCAGGCAAGGTTGTTGTTAATAAAGACGATACTACAGTAGTGGAAGGCTCCGGCGACCCGGCTAACATCTCTGCACGTGTCAGCCAGATCAAAGCACAGATCGAAGAAACTACTTCTGATTTCGACCGTGAAAAGTTGCAGGAACGTCTTGCGAAGCTTTCCGGCGGCGTGGCAGTAGTCAAAGTCGGCGCTGCTTCCGAAACAGAAATGAAAGAGCGTAAGCTCCGCATCGAAGACGCCCTCAACTCTACGCGTGCAGCAGTAGAAGAAGGCATCGTCTCCGGCGGTGGTACAGCTCTCATGAACGTTTACAAAACCGTTCAGGCTATCAATGCTGAAGGCGACGCTGCAACAGGCGTTAACATCGTTCTTCGTGCTCTCGAAGAGCCGCTTCGCCAGATCGCACAAAACGCTGGCCTCGAAGGCTCTGTTATCGTAGAGCGCATGAAAGGCGAGCAGATCGGAGTAGGCTTCAACGCTGCAACCGGCGAATGGGTGAACATGGTAGACGCAGGTATCGTCGACCCTACTAAAGTTACTCGTTCCGCACTCCAGAATGCAGCTTCCGTATCCGCAATGTTCCTCACCACTGAAGCAGTAATCGCTGACAAGCCTGATGAAGGCGACGGCGGCGGTGGCGGCGGTATGCCTGACATGGGCGGCATGGGCGGCATGGGTGGAATGGGCGGCATGATGTAATCATCCGCTCAAAAACCCAATGAATCAAGGGGTTTGAGTCACTAATATACTTGGAAAGTTGCCTGAGGGTAACGATAGGGTAACATTTTCTGAGTGTTGGTCTAAAATTAGAGGTTTTCCATTAGTTCTTTGAACTTTTGGGAAGCCTCTTTTTTCATATCTTTTGTTACATGCAGGTAAACATTTTTTGTCGTCGATTCGTCTTTATGCCCTAACCGCTCCATGATTTGCGAAAGACTTACTTCTGCCTCGGTGTCACCGTCAAGTCTTTTTGAACATATACTGCTCATTAATTTTGAACACTTTTCGCTTGAAACAAAGTTTCTCGATGTTTAATGCGGTGGCTGTTGCCATTTAAATGAATAACCTCCGAACGATG
>NZ_JBHIKY010000044.1:0-12082 GCF_042139015.1 Alteribacillus sp. HJP-4
TGAAAAAGACTAGAAAACAATTTTGTTTTCTAGCCAAAAATCGTATTTTATCGGGTACTTTTTCAGCAGCCTCGCTGCTCTTCCCACTGGAGTCTTCGGACTTGTCCCCTGCTATCTTCTATTTAGGATACTACTTTTTCTATAAAAAGGGGCTTTTGCTACAGCCCCATCTATTTAGGCCCACCATCCATAGAGCCAATCCGCATTCAAAATCCAAAATTGTTTATCAAATATAAAAACTGACCCCGTTAAGAGTCAGTTTTATCTCGATTATACTTCGGCTAGATTGTTTTCATTATTTGAAAAAAACCACTTGAGTGCCTGAAAGACATCGCCTTTTTGTTTAAGCACGTAATACCGGAACCGTTCATCTTCTAAATTTCGGTAAGCCTGCATCAGCGTAGAGTGTCTTTGGTATTGATTTACTTCAGCATAGCCTACCATACTTGAAGCTTCCATCAATTCTTCCATATATCCGAGACACCGGTGATTGTCTGAGGCCAAATTATCTCCATCTGAGAAATGGAATGGATAAATATTATAAAGCCTTGGATGGTACTTTTGCTGAATCACTTCTAAAGCTTTCTGATAAGCTGAGGAACAAATTGTACCTCCACTTTCTCCTTTAGAAAAGAAATCATTTTCACTGACCACTTTAGCCTCGGTATGATGTGCTATAAATTCAATCTCCACTGATTCATATTTCGTTCTTAAAAACCGGACCATCCAAAAAAAGAAGCTGCGAGCCATAAACTTTTCCCATCTGCCCATCGAGCCTGAAGTGTCCATCATTGCCAGAACAACTGCCTTTGATTCTGGTTTGATTTTTTCATTCCAGGTTTTAAATCGTAAATCATCGTTATAAATCGGGATCAGGCCAGGTCTTCCTTCCAGAGCATTCCTTTTAATAGCAGATAATATCGTTCTTCTTTTATCAATATTGCCCATCAGCCCTTTTTTGCGAACATCATTAAACTCAATATCTTCAATTAGCAGCGTGTCTTCTTCTTTTTGCTGTAAATTTGGAAGCGACATTTCACTAAACAGCATTTGTTCTAATTCAAGAATGGAAACCTCTGCCTCATAGTAATCTTCGCCTGCCTTATCTCCTGGTTTATTGCCGGTTCCCGGTTTCTGGCCTGCTCCAGCAGGCTCTCTTGCGATAACATCTCCCTCTTCGCTCGTCCCGTCTCCTTGTCCTGTATATTTATTGTTTTCTGTATTGTATCTAATTTTATATTCATCGACAGAACGAATCGGGATCTTCACCACATCTTTACCGTTGGACATAATGATATTTTCTTCGGTAATCAAATCAGGCAGATTCTTTTTGATTGCTTCCTGAACTTTTTCCTGATGACGCCTTTGATCCTGGTAGCCTTTCCGGTGAAGAGACCAATTTTCCCGGGATACAACAAAATGATGACGTTTATTATCTGACACCGTCTCCCCCCTCTTCCTGTGCCTGAATCCATCGTTTCTTTATCCTATGCGAGAGAGACAAGATAGTTGCAATAAAATAAGATATACCTGCGATCTGAAGCAAAGAAAAACTTATGCTCCAGCTTGCCCAAATGGTGAGATAAGAAGAAACAGAGATTTTAAAAGGAAATAATATAGCAGCTCGGTCAACATACTCTCTGAAGAATTAATAACACTTCTAATTTCCTGTTTCGAAGAAAATCCTCACGATAATAAACTGACCCCCAAAATTCAGATTTGTTAGTCTGACTTTTGGGGGTCGGATCATAAATTCTTCATTTATATTTTAAAATAACTTCATTCGTTCGATTAGGCTGGAAAATGAGTTTACCTTTGCTGGATATGGTTTTCCTACTGGATAAGTGTAAATTCACTTATCGGCCAGTATCTGATATTCGCTTTCCCTACTACTTCTTCAATTGGAATAAAACTTAATTGCCTGCTGTCCATACTATTTTGTCTGTTATCACCGAGTACAAAAATGTGACCTGCAGGAACTGTTTCACTTCCGGTTAATTCCTCAAGCGTGAAATCCTCTGTTAATATTCCTCCGCCCGCTTCCTCTTTGTATCGCTCTAAATATTGCTCATCCTGAGGCTCATCATTAATATATAAAACATCATCTTCATATCGGATTGTATCTCCCGGAAGACCGATAACTCTTTTAATGTAGTCCGATTCTTCATCCGCATGAAAAACAATGAGATCATAACGATCCGGCTGTTCAAATTCATAACCAATTTTATTAATAATTAATCGTTCCCCATCTTCAATCGTCGGCATCATTGATTCACCGTGAACCATATAGTTCGCGAAGAAAAAAGTACGTACTACAAGTACAATCAAAATGACGACAGCGAACGTTTTAATCCAGTCCCAGATCTCGCGCGCTATGTTGTTCATTGACTCTCCTCCATTTCTCGTCTATTATAATGTATCACTCCTTAAAAAAAACAACAATTATTTGTGCAGTAATTCATTAATATTTTACAATTAAAAAGACCCCGTTTTTTCAGGGGTCTTTTTGTATAATTATCAGCGGTTTAAAAGGCTTCCGACATAACGCAGCAGGTCATTGGCTGAAACTGAATTGTACCCATGTTCATCGATTAATCGTGCAATAACTTCATTAACCTTTTTCAATTGTGATTCATCAGGTGTTTTTGTAGATGTGGTGATTTTCACTACGTCCTTCAAATCTGCAAACAGTTTTTTCTGAATAGCTTCCTTCAAGCGTTCGTGGGAGTTATAGTTGAATTTTTTTCCTTTCCTTGCATAGGCGGAAATTCGAATTAGTATTTCTTCCCGGAAGGCACGTTTGGCATTTTCAGAAATACCGATTTGTTCTTCGATGGAACGCATCAGTTTCTCATCCGGACTCATTTCTTCCCCTGTTAATGGATCCATCAATTTATTTTTATTACAGTAGGCTTCTACATTATCCAGATAATTGTCCATTAACGTCTTAGCGGACTCTTCATAGGAATAGACAAAGGCCTTTTGAACTTCTCGCTTCGCTGCATCGTCATATTGCTTTCTTGCGACAGATATAAAGTCCATGTACCGTTCCTTATCCTCTTTCGAAATTGAAGCATGCTGATCGAGACCATCTTTTAATGAGCGCAGGACGTCCAGTGCATTAATTGAATGAACTTCTTTTCGTATAATAGCGGAGGAAATCCGGTTTATTACATAACGGGGGTCAATTCCGTTCATTCCTTCATCATGAAATTCTTTTTTCAATTCGTCTATATCCTGTTCTTTAAATCCTTCAATTTCTTCTCCGTCGTACAGCTTTAGTTTCTTAATAAGATCAATAGTTTGTTTTTTCGGCTCCTTCAATCGTGTCAATATAGAAAAAACTGCTGCAGTTCTTAAGGCATGAGGTGCAATATGCACGTGGCCCATGTCGCTGTCCTTAATCATTTTTTCATATATTCTCTCTTCTTCGGACACTTTTAGATTATAAGGTACCTTCATGACAATAATTCTGGAATGAAGAGCTTCGTTTTTCTTATTTGAAATGAATGATTTATACTCCGCTTCGTTTGTATGGGCTACAATAAGTTCGTCAGCTGAAATTAATGCAAATCTGCCAGCTTTGAAATTCCCTTCCTGAGTCAGCGAAAGCAGGTGCCACAAAAACTTTTCATCACATTTAAGCATCTCTTGAAATTCCATCATGCCCCTGTTCGCTTTATTCAACTCACCGTCAAATCGATAGGCACGCGGATCTGACTCTGAACCATACTGAGCAATAGTTGAAAAATCAATACTTCCTGTTAGGTCTGCAATGTCCTGGGACTTAGGGTCTGACGGGCTGAAGGTTCCAATTCCTACCCGTTTATCTTCAGAGAAAAAGATTCTTTCTATCATGACGTTTTCAATCCGGTTATCAAATTCTTTTTCGAGTCTCATCACATTCAAAGGAGAGAGATGCCCTTCTATTTTTATCCCATACTCATGCTTAAACTCATCGCGAAGATGAGGAGGAATTAGGTGAAGAGGATCCTCATGCATCGGACATCCTTCGATCGCATACACAGCCCCTGCATCAGTTCTTGAATACTGTTCGAGGCCGCGTTTTAACATCGTGACAATAGTTGATTTCCCACCACTTACAGGACCCATTAATAATAATATTCTCTTCCGCACATCCAGCCTTCTTGCTGCAGAATGGAAGTATTCTTCTATCAGCTTTTCCAGCGCTTCTTCAAGACCGAAAATGTCTTTTCCAAAAAATTTATACATCTTATGTGAATCACGTTCTATTACCCCGGCATCTTTTATCATGTTATAAACTCTTGAATGGGCTGTCTGAGCGATATGCGGATTTTCTCGTACAAGCTCAAGATACTCTCTAAAAGTACCGCGCCATTTTAAATTTTCCTCTTCTTCTCTAAATTCTCTTATTTTATGAATAATACTCATTAATCAGATCCTCCCCTTTTCAGAACTTGGGATGCGTGTGAATCCTTTCTAAGTTCTTTACTTCAAGTCTATGCTCTAAAAAAAGGAACATAACTGCTTGATTTATCCGATATAAAAAGGGACACCATAATTTCCGGAGAAAGCAGGATTTTAATGAAAATTGCTACTGGATATATTTGTATTTCCCTATTAATATCTGTTTTCGCACTTTTATTTTCTGGATTCATGGGCGAAGCAGGTGAATTAAAAACACTCAATGGAATTTTGGACGATGAAATAGATGTTGATTCGTCAGCTATGCCTTCAAACAGCTATCTATACGATAAAAACGGCGAGATTTTTTCTGAAATTCATTATGAACAAAACCGCCGATATCTCTCCTTTGAACGAATTCCTCATACAGTTATCAATGCTTTTTTGTCTACCGAAGATCAGCACTTTTATGAACATGAAGGGGTCGATGCCTCAGCCATTGCTCGTGCATTGATGGTAAACGCCAGTTCCGGAGAAATTGAAGAGGGGGCAAGCACTATCACTCAACAGGTGGCAAGAAATTTATATTTATCTAATGAACGTTCCTATAACCGGAAATTAAGTGAATTACTCCATTCTTATCAGCTGGAAAAGGAATTTTCGAAAAAAGAGATTTTAGAGATGTATGTGAATAGTATTTACTTTCATAATGGTGTTTATGGCTTTGAAACAGCAAGTGTTTACTACTTTGGAAAAACTGCTGTTGAGCTGAGCCTCGGCGAAATTGCCTTTCTTGCTGCAATTCCTGCTAACCCATCCCACTATGATCCATTACTAAATAAAGAAAATACTACTGAGCGTCAAGAATGGATTCTTTTAAAAATGGAGGAAACAAATACTATTACGGAAAAAGAAAAATATTCTGCTCTACAAGAAACCATCGAGCTTCAAGTATCAGAAATGCCTGATTTATATCCTGATTATGCTCATTTCATCGAGGCAGAATTAAAACAGCTCATCGCATCCGAGGAAGGATATACAGAACAGCTCGTAAATGCGGAGGAAGACGCGAGAAGTGAAATTTCAGCAGCTTTGGAAGAAAAAACAAGAGAGGTGCTAGCATCAGGTATTCATATTGAAACATATTTATATCCTGAAGCCCAAGAGAAAGTCATACAACAAACAACGGATACTTTACATCAGTTTCAACTGCAGGGAGCGTCCGTTGTTATCAATCATGCAGCCGGCCGAGTTGCTGCAGTAAGTGGTGGAGCAGGATATGAGAAATATGAATTCCATCGAGCCTTTCAGGCCTATCGTCAGCCTGGGTCAGCTATTAAACCACTTCTTGTATTCGGACCATATCTTAACGAATTTGAAGCTTCAATTGCCGATAAAATCAGCACTGACAAATTTTGCAGCAGCAGCTACTGCCCATCTAATGCTGGAGGAGTTACATACGGTAATGTTGATCTGTCCTCTGCATTTGCAAACTCGTATAATACAGCAGCAGTAAGACTCCTGGATAAAACAGGCATCGACACTTCATTTTCTTATTTAGATAGGTTTGACTTTTCAGCTGTTACTGCCCAGGATCATAGTTATCCGGCTGCATTAGGAGGTTTTTCCGAAGGTGTTACACCACTTGAGTTAACAAAAGCGTATACTGTTTTCTCAAATAATGGAGTTTATATACCTCCACGGGGGATTAAGAAAGTTACAGACACAGATGGTAATGTTTTATATGAATGGAAAAACACCAGTTCCGCTGTCTGGACTGAAGAAACCAATAACAAACTGAGAATAATGTTAACAACTGTAATGACAGAAGGAACTGGCAAAGCAGGTTATTTAAATGAAAGTGCGGGAGGAAAAACGGGGACTACGAATGATTATCAGGATCTGTGGTTTGTCGGGTTTAACGATCGCTATACGACCGGAATCTGGCTTGGCCAGGACCAGCCTGCATCTATTCAGGAACAAAGCGGACGTCAGCCTCACTTGAAATTGTGGAAATCCATAATGGAGGATTTACCTTAATTGTGTATATTATATTGGCAGACTGGCCATAAAGCTGTTATACAACCGGGCTGCTGCATATGCTACCGCGAGAATAAACACGCACCAAAAGGACATGTGAAACATCACCATCCCAAACATGCCTGCCCCGGACATGGAGTCTCCAACTTTGTAGACAAAGAAAATAAAATACATAAAACTGCCTCCGGCAAACACGACTGCAATACCTGGCGGGAATGTAATAAAAAGCAGTGAAGTAAGTCCTCCAATTAAATAAATCCAGGAGCCTCCCCGGACTTTGCGAAGAACCTCTCCTTCCACATCATTGGAGAAAAACAACAATGACAATTCCATCATTGTATCAGCAATAAGTTTTAAAGCAGAGAACACCATAAAAAAAGAGAGCATCAATAAAAACAAAAACGTAAGCTTAATACCTGTTTCACTGAAAAATTCCAGCATGCCCGAATATATACCGATCGTATCCAGCCATTGTGAAATATGAGCTTCCGCTGCAATTGATAAAGACAAACTGAATAATAAGATAGATAAGATCGGAAAATGACTCGTTAAATATGTATTTTTCATTTTATATCACCAATTCTTAGGATAAGAAGGCTGCCAACCCGAAATTGGCAGCCGGTGTTTACGTATGATGAATTACTGCAAAGGAACGGAGTTCATTCCCGGAAGAAGGGCTTTTTTCTTTTGATTCACGTTTTTCCTGGTGTGCTTTTTTGAAAGCGTCACTATGCAGCCAATCTTCATAATGCTCTTTTGACTCCCATTTTGTGAAAACTACCAGTTTTTCTGACTCGCCTTCTTGTTCAAGAAACATAAAATCAAGACATCCCGGAACTTTTGTCATATTTTCAGCGCTTTTTCCAAACCTTTGTTTCATACCGCCTTTTGCCTGCTCTGGTACTTCTAATTCGTTCATAACAACGTACATGCCCATCCCACCTTCATAAATTGGTCCAAAAGTTTCCACCATTCAAGTATATCAAGCCCTGCTTTCTTTAACCACTAACAAAACATTCACAGGTCACAAAAAATAGGATATAATAAAGTTTAAAGGGAAAGTATAGTATTTAAAGGAGGATGTACATATGAAACTCGTGCTGCTTCTCGGCATAAGTGTCGCATTTATTATTTCCATTCTTACGGCAGGATTTGAAGACAAGCCGCATAAGCACTAAAATTTTGTTTTTCAGGCCGATCTATAAGCTCGGCCTGATTTCTTATTTTAAGCCCGGAAACGACTGCTGGCGGAGTGCCTCATAAAGAATGATTGCAGCTGTATTCGAAAGATTCAAAGACCGGATCTGGTCATTTTGAGGTATTCGAAGGCACCATTCTTCATTCTTATCAGTTATCGATTCAGGGATTCCTGTGGTTTCACGTCCAAACACAAAAAAATAATCCTCTGCAGGATTGCTGTAATCAAAGTCTGAATACATCCGTTTACCTATGGTTTCTATATAATAAAAATTACCATTCGGCTGTTTCTCTAATAGTTCCTCAAATGAGTCATAATAAAAAATGTGCACGTGTGGCCAATAGTCACAGCCCGCCCTTTTCAGCATTCGATCATCTGTGGAGAACCCCAGCGGCCGGATTAAGTGAAGCCCTGCTCCAGTTCCAGCACATGTCCTAGCAATATTTCCAGTATTTGCCGGGATTTCCGGCTGATATAAAACAATATGAATTCCCATGTTTACACCTCTTTTGACATCCTGCATCCAAACAACGCAATTATACCACATCATCCACATCGATCTTATTGAATATGAAAAAATTTATATTTAATCTTCGGTGTCCAGGCAGTAGAGTCTTCATAACTCCAATAACGATGCCTGCTGTTGGTAGTTTGGGCATTCACCAGCGGTTCTCCATTTGCATCAAACGAAGTAACAATCGTACTGTGCTGCCACCTGCCATCTCCATCAAAATCATAACAAATCACATCACCAATCTCGAGATCTTTTGCTTCCATTCTTTCTGTACCGGCAAGGCCGCTTTTAGAACTGCTTAAAAACCACCTGAATGAATGTGCTACTGACCAACTGTAACTCCAATCTTTTCCATTGTACCACCAGCCTTTTTCCCGTGCAGGCATTCCCCGCATTGGTGCACCGCCGGCCCTCATGCACTGTGAAATAAAGTTCGTACAATTATCTTTGAATTGGTGATAGGATGGATTGTAATTATTCCACCAGTTTTCTGCATATTGAACTGCGGATCTGCGATCATAAGAATATTTTCTCTTAGAATTTATGGTTTCCGTAAAGTTTATCGACTTCTCCCTTATCACTTCTCTCGGTGATTCCTCACGCTCTTCTTTAATAATTCCGTTATTTAAGATTAAAATTTTATTTTTCACTTTTTCTTCCATATATAATTTATCTCTAATATTTACATACTTAGTCTCGTGCACACGGCAGCCAAGCTGGCCTTCATCACTAATCTGTAAATAACTGAAAGGAAGGACATGATATTGTGACTTTACAATTACGGCATTTCTGCGCTGAAGCATTTCTTGAGTTCGCTGAGCTGCCTTCCGCTGATGTGAACTCATATATCCGTTGGTTAAACGGTTTTGAAGTTTCATTTGGAAATACTTCTTAAGCTGCTGATTTGTCATTTAGAAAGCCCCCTCCGATTCATATGTATGAAACAAAGGGGGCGTACATTTCTTTTTTTGGTGATTATAAGGAAGACACCTTTTTAGAATCTGCTTCCAGCTTAAGCAGGAATTCTTTCTTATCAAGGCCGCCGCCGTAACCAACCATAGAACCATTGCTTCCGATAACACGGTGGCACGGAAAAATAATGGGCAAAGGGTTTTTATTATTCGCAGCTCCTACGGCCCGGACCGCTTTCGGAGCCCCGATTCGCTCAGCGACCACTTTATAAGGGCATGTTTCTCCGTAGGGAATGCTTGCCAGCTCCTTCCATACAAGTCGTTGAAATGTTGTTCCGTAAACATCAAGATCCAAATCGAAGCTGTGTCTGTTCCTATGAAAGTATTCGTCTAGCTGCTGAACAGTATTTGAAAAAGACCGGCTGCATTCTACAAGTTCACTGCCAATGCTTCTTCTATTCATCCATGCCTTTATTCCGGGATATGTCTGAGAGGCTTTTCCAAATTGAATAGAGCACAAGCCGTTTGAGGTGGCTGCAAGTGTTAACGGACCAAGTTCACTTGAATATTCCGTAAAATACACTTTTCGTGCTGCCATGCGGACTCCTTCCTTTCTATACATGTATCCTATTAAGAGCTGTTTAGTTGGGTTTCTAGATGCAGTGCTCGGTTGCTTGTCCCTCATTTTACAAAAGGGCACCGTCATATTCAAAGGTTATTTTTGATAACTGTTATTTTTTAAAATTGCATGACCAATTTCGTTATTGACCTCTTTATCTATCTCCAAATTTCTTGCTTCCTGTAATAAATGAATAGCATTATTCGTAGCTATTTCACCGAGAGACCATGCAGCTGTCCCCCGTATAACCGGTCTCGGATCATTGAAAAGAAGCTCTCCCAGAGTATCCACTGAAGCTTCTTCTTTATAATTACCAAGTGCAATTACTGCATTCCGCTGAATTGGCTTTTTACCGCGCCACGAACCAGCCATGCTTCCATAGGTGGAACGAAATGTTTTATTGCTCATCTTCAGCAGAGATAGTAATTGGGGCTTCACTCGTTCAGGATCGGGTTCAAATTCCGGATTGGAATGTATGTCGACCCCTTTGTTTTCAGGGCAGACCTGCTGGCACGTATCGCAGCCATAGAGCCTGTTACCGATTTTTTTGCGGTAACGCTCCGGAAGCATATCCTTCGTCTGGGTCAAATAAGCGATGCATTTACCTGAATCGAGCTGGCCGCCTTGAACCAATGCGCCGGTTGGACAGGCATCCACACATTTATTACAAGTCCCACACTGATCCGTCAAAGGTTGATCCGGCTCAAGGCTCAAGGTCGTAATGAGATCTCCTAAATAGACATAAGATCCGAATTCGGGAGTGATGATGGCACAGTTTTTTCCACTCCAGCCAATTCCTGCACGTTCTGCTACCGCCCGATCAGAAAGTTCCCCAGTATCAACCATTGACAATGCTTTTGAGTCAGGACATATTTCCACTATGAATTGTTCGAGTTTATTCAACTTTTCCCGGAGTACATAATGATAGTCCTCCCCCCAGGATGCTCTGCAAAACAATCCCCTTCGTTCTCCTTTTACATTTTTTGGCGCATTCTTCAACTTCGAAGGGTGTGCCAAAGCAATGGAAATAATGGTCTTTGCTTCCGGCAGCAAAGCCTGTGGATAGGTTCTTTTTTCAATATCCGGTTCTTCAAAACCGGACTGATAATTTAAGTGCTGCTGTTTTATAAGGCGGTCCTTCAGCGTTAAAAATGGATCTGCTGAAGCAAAACCAATTTTATCTATCCCTATTTCTTTACTATATTGAATAATTCTATCTTTCATTTCATGAATTGTCGGTGCAGACATTTGACCACCTCCCAATGCTTTGCTTCAGCGACTCCTCCCTTCATATGGTAAAATGCATATAATAAAAAATAAAGGAGCCTGAAGCATGCTGCCAATTTCAATTAACGAAGAAATATTTTTAAGTACACCTCAATTCAAATGCGGATTTATTTATTATCATGATATTGTTGTAGATGAATCACCAAACATGCTGAAAGGCAGGCTCGATTTTTTTCAAGAAAAAATCCGTGCAGACCTGCTAGAAAAATCTTACAGTGAGTTCGAAGGTCTTAACGAATGGCGGAAGATATTTAAACAGCTGGGAATAGATCCGCAACGATATCGCCCTTCCCATGAATCACTTTTTCGAAGAATCGGAAAAGGAACTGACCTTCCATTTGTTCATTCAGCCGTTGATTTAAATAACTTCTTCTCCCTGCAATACGAAATCCCTATCGGCATCTATGATATTTCTGCCTTACGTGATTATATCAAAATTTCTATTGGAACTGAAACCGATGAATATGAAGGGTTGAACGGAAGAAAGAATCGAATGAGAGGAAAACTGCTGGCAGCTGATGGAAACGGTGCATTCGGAAGCCCGATTGTTGATTCGATTAGAACAAAAACCGATAAATCCACTACAGAGGCAGTCCAAATTTTCTTTTTAAGACCATCGATGTCTGTTGGGGAAGCAGAAGAGCTGCTGCAGGCAGCGGCAAAGATGTTTTTTCAGCTCCATAGCGGAAATTCAGAAATAAAACTGCTGCACCGGCAGAAGCCAGAAGCTGAACTCAGCCTCAACAGATGAAGGAAGCTTTTCTCATTCTGTGTTATAGCTTAAAATCCTGGTTCTAAGTCAATTGTTGGGGTGGAGGCCGTCAGGCCCCGCCCCTTTATCCTACTTGAATGTTCTGATTTTTCGTCTGATGATGTAGTAGAATTTTGCTCCTTAGTCGATCATATCGTCGGAATCCAAAAGCATTCCGTTTTATCACCTTGGTCTGGTTATTCAGTCCTTCGATGGGACCGTTGGTATAACCGAATGTAAAACTGTTGAGAATTTCGGTCTGCCAATTTTTCAGAGTCTGTACGGCCTTGTTTAATGCGGGAAGTCCAGCGTCCTCAACATCTTGATAAAAAGCATATAATTCTTCTTTGATGCTATTTTCTGGATGATAAGTTTC
>NZ_JBHIKY010000045.1:0-11889 GCF_042139015.1 Alteribacillus sp. HJP-4
AGAACCGTTCACAAGGACAATGTCATTAAATTTAAATCTAACCGCTATACTGTTCCTTTAGGAACGTATACTCCCTTCGGGGAGAATCTGGTTACTGTTCGTCTAAAGGAAGATCGTGTCATCATTTCTCTTCCTTCGGGAGGGGAACCAATTGCGATTCATTCCCTGGAGATGGAGAAAGGAAAACTAGTCAAAAACACCAATCATTCTCGTGACCGTGCCAAGGGCCTTGTTGATTATTTCTCAGCTGTAAAGAGCCAATTTGAGGATCAGGAGAAGATTACTTTCTATTTGGAAGAGATGCAACAGCGCTATCCCCTGTATGTGAGAGATCAACTTCAAGTCTTTCAAAGAGCCGTTCGTGCCTATGAAGCATATAAGGAGGAAGCATTGGAAATCTGTATGAGAGAAAAGCTCTGGAGTGCAAATGACTTCCATGACGTAGCAAAACATGTAGCCAACCTTTCTGAAGCAGGCGCTGCAGGCGCAGAAGAAATATCGATAGCTGATTTTGTATTATGCACATTGGTCATTTGGCTCATTGGACCATTTATTCTAAATTAACCAGTTCCTTCTTATAATTTAAACGAACAACTGCAAGTAGATCGCTGCTCAACAAGCTGCTCAACCAACCATGAAGTAAAAAAAGTATAAGGAGTTGCATCCCCCTCTCCCAATACACTAAGGCAGTAAATAATATTAAGTTATTCTGTGCGTACTGAAAAGATGGAAACCGCAGCCATCTTTTCGGTAATTACATAAGTATAAGGCTTCTCTAATGAATATTGATAATAATATAATCTAAATACATTAATCTCGTATTACAGTTGTCCTCCCTGTCTTTTTTATAGTTCCTAAAATGAATGGAGCTTTAATCTTGCAAATCCACTTACAAAATTATACAATGTATCTGCGGAGTTTCTCCTCCGCAATCTCACTCTATCTTTGTTAAATGATCGATCAGTACACGCACTGGTCGATCATTTTAAATTACAACTTGCACCATAAATTACAATATTATACAATGTACATACAGAGTCTTTTATCCACGACTCTCTTGGCCTTTACCTGAGACGGCTTGCCCTTTGCCGTCTCCCCTATTTTTAATTATTCCTTATTTGGAAGCTTATCCAATACTCCTACGTTTTCTATAACAGAAGCAGTCTGTTCTCGAGAAATTTTTGTCTTGGTTCTTTTCCGGTAAATACACCTTTGCGAGTTGCTTTCTCCCAAGATTCTGCATGACGTTGTTGCGGGGTTTGAGATAGTTCATCTTCCTTTATGGCTTCAAAGGCAAGTTTGGCTACAATCAAGATTGCTTTGCTCATATCCATTTTGCCATTCCTGATATCGCCCCCATGATTTTTATCTAAAACTCCTTGCTCATGTAGCTGCTCCATCATTGTGGCCACTTCTTCCGTATTCGTCTTATTCATATTCAAGAAAATCTCCTCCTCTTTTGGTTCTGCCTCTTTTGGCAATCTCAGCACCTCTTCCAGTTTGTTCAACGTTTTCGGGCTAGCTAATCCATCACAACCAAACCATATCGGCCTTGAAGTTCTTCGACTGCTTCCTCTGTCTCTTCGCCAAAATGACCATCTGCCCCAAAATCGGCATCACTGTTTACACAGATCTCTATTCCAATACTGACGCTGTTACCGCCCCTTGCATGCCATCCTTTTTCAGTGATTGGCAAGTGCTGAATGATTTGTTTATCATCTATACTATAATGCCAGGATGTCTCAGCATCCTCAGCGCCACCTTTAGCATAACGTGAGTGCATTTCAGCATCCGCGCCTGCATCTTTATTAGCCGTTTCATGAACTGTGATGTAACGGGGATAAATTCGCGTCTCAGGACGGTTCCTGTTCGACTTTGGAATGAAGTCTTTTTTATCTGCGTCCTTAAGCCCCCTTGTTCTTATCATTATCGTAATAACTTCGATCTTTGAAGATTTCAATAGCTTTTTGCAAGGGACCTGGAACGGGCATGCCTAATCTTCCTAAGTTTTCTGATATGCTGATGAATTCATTTACAAGGTAATAAAGAATGGTGGCCACCACTACTGAAACTTCAAATTCTCCAATAGAAAGGGGTTCGCCGCAATTTGATCCAGATACACGACATCAATAATGTGAGCAACTGCCACCAATCCAAACATCATCACTTTCTTGGGGATGCCTCTTTAATTCAAAACTTTCTAATAAAAAAAGAACCTACTCTACTGAGAATGGTTCACCGATGATTTCTTCATTATACTATTATTAATAAATATTTTATAAAACTGCTTTTCAAAAATTCTATTATTGTCTTTTTATTAGCAAACAAATTCCAATTTGACAAATTTAAAATTACTCCCCCCATCGTATTTAATCCTCTTAACTTTTCCTTGATGTGTCACAATCTTTGTCTCACCGTGTTCCGGAAGCAAAGTTGCTCTAGCTCGTCCCTCACACTCCACTATCGCAAAAGAGGAATTTTGTTCCATTATATCAAGATTTAGTGCCCCCGTCTTTGGATCTACGTATAAATCTTTTAATCTTTTCATAAAAGCCCCTCTCTGATATTTTCTTCTAAAATAAACTTTTACTATAAAACATAATAAATTTTTGTCGAAATAAGTAGTAAGGAGTCGATGAAGGGTGAAAAATATAAAAAATAGAGACGTCGTTAAAGCAATCGATAAATTTTATACCATGTTGGATTTTTACACTGATAATACATATGCTGTGCCAAAATTTAAAAACTTTTTTAGATTCTTTCTCCGACTGGAGGGTGATAGCCGTCCACTCCCCTCTTTAGAATTAATGGCTGTTTTAAAAGAAAAGAAACCAACTGTATTTTATTATTTGAAGAAAGACGGAGCAAATGATAAGGTCATAGGGATATTAACTGACTCACCAATGTCTTATGAGATAGCAGAAAAAAGAATTAATCATTACATAGATGGTTTTTAGTTTTCACCTTTGTCGAGGCCATGTATGATTGGCCTTCCTCCTGGATCCCCGTTTAAATTTTCGTTGTTCCTTAATTTGCTCAACCCACGCTTTATCTGCTGCAGACATTGGTCTGCTGATAACTTCACTCGGGAGCTCTTCTTTTACTACATGCTTTTGCCAATTAATTGATTCATTGACTTCATCTCCTCAAAGTGCTTTTATTATTACCTCAGCACGTCCTTCTCCTTTTTCACATTGACACTTGTTTAGGGCATGGACTGGATCGGCCTATCATCCTTGTAAGCAATTCTATTCAAACCATCTGTAATACTCTTGGCGTAATTATCAATATCTCCTTGATTGCCGCCACAAAGAAAAATATATATCTACAGAAACAGGTCATTAATTGGAATGACTTGTTGGCCTCTCACTGTCCAGCCTATAAGCGATTTATAATTCAGATACCGTTGTAGCGTTCTTTTTAACATGAGCCCCGCGTCTGGTCATTCTGACAGCAGGGACAGCTCTCCCTGGGATTACTATCCTTATAGGATTTTTTAAAGCATGCTGGTCGCTTCTCATCTGTTACATCCTCACTTCTCTTGATTCAGTTCTCAACCAAATTCTCTTCTTTGTTACAAACCCCTAATTTTGAATTAAAAGGCTTTTGCTCTAAAACTCTTTGTAATTATTTTTCATATGTTATTACAAAGGGGGGTGCACTCGATGTCTGATTTTAAGAGAGATAACTTTGCGTTAATTGTTGTATTGTTTATCTTGTTAGTAATTGTTGGCGCTGCTTTTGTTAAGTCTTATTAATAAAATCAAGGTAACGAGCGTCTCCCACTGCGCTCGTACTTTTTAATAAATTAATTTTTATAATCAATCGACGCAACTTCCATTAGCTCAGGAAGTCTAACCACTTCTCTTTCAAGTTCCTGCAAAGTAAGTTGATTTTATAATCGACCATCAATGGCTAGTAAGAACGCCTACTGTTCTTACTCTTTTGGTATCACTTGTCGTCTGAGTTCCATTCTTTTGAGCCTCCATTTCCTTTAGGAGCTGCTGGCGTTGGTCCAGCAGCTTCCTTAAGTATTTCTGTCTATTCTCAATCTCTGTTTGAGTTCTATCTCGTAGTAGAAAGTACGCAGCTGTTTTAAGCATGTAATCCCTCCAATCGGTGATTAAGCTGAAACTTGTCGCCTTGGATCAGCACCAGGTAATCCTTGCACATCTCATAAATACGAGTAGCGAGAGCTTCATCAATCCACCAGCTGATCAATCGGCAACTCAGAAGAAATCATGAATGGTTTATGGTTCAAGTATCGATGATTAATAACTGCATACGTTTGTTCCGCCTGCCAATCAGTGGCTATGGGCTTACCACTTGCCGGCTTGAACAGATCATCGATGAACAAGACCTCGGCTTTTTTTCATGCGCTCCTGTTTTCCTCTATCTTGTCGAAATCATCTTTCAAATCATTGAATCCTTCCACATAGGGGAAGTACAGCACAGGCACATGTTTCTTTTTAATCAAATTGTTCGCAATAGCTGTAAGTAAATGTGTTTTACCGGCCCCTGGTTGTCCTAGCAAGGAAATACTGTTCTGACGCTCAGCCTTCAGGTCTTCGAAACTCAGAAAATAGTTTAACGAGCAGTTATATGCTGATTGATGAGCTCGTGTTTTCCTTCGGTCCGAAAGTTCTGGAACCCCGGCTTTCGAAATTTTTCTGTGATCTCACTCGATTTCATGAGCTTCTGAGATCGGCGCCATGAAATGCAGTCACACTGTACCCAAGCTTCAGACCCGTTTCGTCCAAGTAGGTAACCTGTTGAGACATTAAAACATTATCTCCTCTACTAGTTAGAATCACATCGAAAAGACGTTGTGAGGCAAAACACTTACAATCTGGATGAATATAACATCAATAAGCATATCCTACCCTTCTTTCAAGCCATCAAATTAAAAAATGTCAAACCATCCTTATATCAAAAGCTAATTGATCACTTGGCCAATCAAGGATACAGCAAAAATTCAGTATCAGATGTATATTCTCATATTAGTAAGAGTATCGAGAAGGATTCTTTGGAGAAATATAATGCTCATATCAGCAAAATAATAGATAATATTTAAAATTTTTGTGGGCATTTGGTGGGCAGACAGTGGGAATTAATGAATTTCACAAAATTAACAAAAACCCCCGCCGCTTCCTGCGGCAAGGGGTTTCGATTTTAGTAAGTGGACATATACTGCTCACGTTCCCAAGGGTGAACCTGGGTGCGGAACATATCCCATTCGATTTCTTTCGCTTCTGCAAAGTGCTCGACCGCGTGCGGCCCGAGAGCATTGACAAGAATTTCGTCGTTAAGAAGATTATCAACTGCTTCTTTCAAGTTAGCTGGAAGATCTTTGATACCCTCTTCTTCACGCTCTTCCTTGCTCATCACATAGATATTTCTGTCGGTAGCTTCTGGTGCAGAAAGCTTACGCTTTACTCCATCCAAGCCGGAAGCAAGCATAGCCGCCATTGCGAGATAAGGGTTCGCAGATGGATCCGGGCTTCTTACTTCAATTCGCGTACTGAGTCCGCGGGAAGAAGGAATTCGGATCAGCGGGCTTCTGTTACGCAGCGACCAGGCAACGTAAACCGGTGCCTCATAGCCTGGAACAAGACGCTTGTAAGAGTTAACAATTGGATTGGTTAATGCAGTAAATGCCTGGGCATGCTCAATAATTCCGGCAAGGAACTGCATCGCTGTTTCACTCAGCTGAGAATCTGTTTTCTTATCGAAAAATGTGTTTTCTTTTCCTTTGAATAATGACATGTTGCAGTGCATACCGGAGCCGTTCACACCAAACAGAGGCTTTGGCATGAAAGTCGCGTGAAGACCATGCTTTCTGGCAATTGTCTTAACGACGAGCTTAAACGTTTGAATGTCGTCGCAGGCTTTAATTGCATCTGCATATTCAAAGTCAATTTCGTGCTGACCTGGAGCCACTTCGTGGTGGGAGGCTTCAATTTCAAAGCCCATGTCCTCAAGCTCAAGCACGATATCACGGCGGCAGTTTTCACCGAGGTCTGTAGGAGCAAGGTCGAAATATCCGCCTTTGTCATTCAGCTCAAGTGTCGGCTCGCCTTTTTCATCGTTTTTAAAAAGGAAAAATTCTGGCTCCGGGCCAATATTAAAGGCGGTGAAGCCCATATGTTCTGCTTCCTGCAATACACGCTTTAGAATACCACGCGGGTCTCCGGCGAATGGAGTTGGTTCAGAACCAGGCTCACCAGGCTCATAAATATCGCAGATGAGACGTGCGACTTTCCCTTTTTCCGGAGTCCATGGGAATACAACCCATGTATCGAGATCCGGATATAAGTACATATCAGATTCTTCGATACGGACGAAGCCTTCGATTGAAGAACCGTCAAACATCATTTTGTTATCTAATGCCTTTTCAAGCTGATCTACCGGGATTTCCACATTTTTAATAACCCCTTGAAGATCTGTGAACTGAAGACGAATAAATTTTACATTCTCTTCTTCAGCCATTTTTGAAATGTCTTTTCTTGTGTAATTCTTAGACATGCAATGAGTCTCCTCTCTTAATTGAAAAAATATAATATTTATCATATCTTCTGCCAAAATAGGCAAAAGTATATCCCAGAATTAATTTTAATGAAAGAAACGGGACAGCTGGCCCTGGATCATTGAGGCTTTTCCCTGTTTTCCTGACATCATGACTTCGTTCTTTAAATGACGACGCAGTTCTTTGTCTGACATCCCGCCTGTTTTACGCAGGGCAGGTTTTTCCTGGACGTTCTCCTTGGCAGCCTGCAGTTCGAAAATCTCCTTGATTCCCGACATATTGACTCCTCTTTCAATAAGCGCTTTAATTTCAAGCAGCCTGTCCACGTCATTAAAGGAAAACAATCTCTGGTTTCCTTCCGTCCGGGCAGGGTAAATAAGACCATGCTCCTCATAATATCGAATCTGTCTAGCAGATAACTCCGTTAACTTTTTTACAATACTTATGGGGAACAAAGGCATGTTTCGTCGAATGTGATCATTCACAGGACAGCCCCCTTCCGTGAAGAAGATAGTTCAATATTATATTATGTAAGCTTTTTAGTCAAGTACATGTGAGCTTTTTTTACGTCAAAATTAATAAAAGTCGACAAATTACTGGTTTTCTCTACTCTCTAACAGTTCATGCTGCAATAACGTTTTTAAAGCATGTGTAACTGCAATTTTGACGTGGGCGTAAGTCAGTCCTCCCTGCACATAAGCTGTGAATGGCTTTCTCAGCGGTCCATCTGCAGAAAGCTCAATACTTGAGCCTTGTATAAACGTACCTGCTGCCATAATTACTTCATCGCCATAGCCCGGCATGGCTGACGACTGCGGCACCACATTAGCATCTACCGGCGAAGCTTCCTGTATGGCCTGACAAAAACGAACCATTCTTTCTTTATCATAAAACGTGACTGATTGAATGAGATCTGTTCTGAACTGATGCGGTGACGGACTTGTCTTTAATCCGGCTTTTTCGAGCAGTGCCGCTGTGAATACAGCACCCTGCAATGCCTGCGAGACGATATGCGGTGCTAAAAATATCCCCTGAAACATTTCCTGCAGAACGCCTAATGTCGCGGCCCCCTCGAGGCCGATTCCTGGCGCTGCAAATCTGGAGGATGCCTGCTCTACCAGTTCTCTTCTGCCTGCAATATATCCACCGCATCTTGCCAGACCGCCTCCCGGGTTCTTTATTAATGACCCGGCTATTAAATCAGCCCCGGCATGCCCTGGTTCGAGCTGTTCGACGAATTCACCATAACAATTATCTACGAAAATTATCAGGTCACGGCGGAAGTTTTTAATCTTATGAATCAGTTCTTCTATTGCTGCCACAGATAATGACTGGCGGTTATCGTAACCGCGGGATCTTTGGATAGCTATCACTTTTGTATGCGGAGAAATCCTTGACAAAATTGCCTCAATATCAGGTTCTCCGTTCTTATCTAAAGGTGCTGTATTCGTTTCAATTCCATAGTCAAGAAAGGTTCCTTTTTCTCTCCCGGTTAAGCCGAGAGCAGTCTTTAACGTGTCATAAGGATCACCAGTCGCATACAATAACCGCTCACCCGGGCGCAGTATACCAAACAACGCTGCGGTTATTGCATGAGTGCCAGAAATAAATTGGTGGCGGACGATGGCTGCTTCTGTACCGAAAACTTTAGCATAAACCCGGTCAAGCGTATCTCTTCCGGCATCATCATATCCATATCCGGTAGAAGCATGAAAGTGGAAGGCCGAAACCTTTTCCTCCCGAAAAATTCTAAGGATTTTATCCTGGTTTATTTCTGCTGTTTCTGCTACTATGGCTCGTTGTGTTTCAGTATTTTTTTCAGCTGCTGCCTTCCATGAATTCAACAGCTGTTCAGAATTTTCAACACTAGACATTGCTTTATTTTTCTTCCTTCCGTTCCTTGTACTTATTTAACACTCCGTGGATAGGGTGGTCTGTTACTGCATAGCCTTCCAAATAAAACCCATTAGTTTTATCATTCCATTTTTCTTTTTCCAAAATAGTTTCTCGTTTAATATCAGCGAGAGCTTTCCCCTCCTCCACTGGAACTTCCAGACTGTAAAAGCTCATTTGTTCCTTCAAAGTCTGCTCCATCACTTCTTTCAACTGCTCCGTATCACTTTTGGAGAAAGCTGAAATTCGAATCGAGGGCTTGTCCGATGAGAGTAGAGGCAGCTGCTCTGCCTGATCTATTTTGTTGAACACCGTTAAAACCGGAATCGCCTCAGCTCCTAGTTCACTTAATAACTTCATTACTGTATTCATCTGGCTGGGCGCTTCTGGGTGAGAGGCGTCTACTACATGCAAAATAACATCAGCTTCTTTCACTTCTTCAAGTGTCGAGCGGAACGAAGCGACCAATGTCGTCGGAAGGTCCTGGATGAACCCGACCGTGTCTGTAATAATAGCGGGATACCCTGAAGGCAGTTCAAACTGTCTCGAGAGCGGGTCGAGTGTTGCAAATAGCAGGTTTTCTGCCAGTGCATCAGCATCCGTGAGCTGATTCAGCAGCGTCGTTTTACCAGCATTTGTGTATCCTACTAAGGCAAACTGCACCGCTTTGTTTTTCTTTCTTTGTTTACGGTAGCTTTCACGATGGGCTTTTACTTCTTCAAGCTGCTTTTTTAAATCATCCATTCTTCTTTGGATGTGGCGGCGGTCTGTTTCAAGCTTAGTCTCCCCTGGGCCTCTCGTCCCTATCCCGCCTCCCAGCCTTGAAAGAGCGGTACCCTGGCCGGCAAGGCGCGGAAGTAGATAAGTGAGCTGAGCTAATTCCACTTGAATTTTGCCTTCCTTCGTACGGGCACGGCCAGCAAATATATCCAATATCAGTTGGGTCCTGTCAATTACTCTGGCATCAATTACAGCTCCGAGGTTTCTTAATTGACCGGGTGAAAGCTCATCATTAAAAATCACTACATCGGCCCCGGTTTCTTCAGTCATTGCAATCAGCTCTTCCACCTTGCCTTTCCCGATATAGGTGGAGGATTCTGGTTTTTCCCGCGACTGGGTGATAACTGCAGCAACTTCTCCGTCTGCGGTCTTCACCAGTGCTTTTACTTCTTCCAAAGATGAATGAAACTGCTCGTCAGAAGTCTTGGGAAAATAACAAGCAGCAACTACAGCCTTTTCTTTCAATAGATTTCACTTCCTTTAACAAGTTAGTACGTATAGTATTTTTTCTTCTCATTATGCTTCTCCATAATAAAGTCTTCTTCTGTCAGTGTCATAAGTGCGTCACGGTCTGCTGTTTCCGGCTGCTCCAGAATCCGTACAGCATGGCGGCGGATTATTTTTTCAAGAAGATTTCTCACATACCTTCCATTATGGTCGTTGCGCTTGTTTAACACAAGCTCAAAGAAATGCTTCCTGATTCTATCTTTTAACAAAGCATTGACCCAGAATTCTTTTTCCTGCACCATTTTCTCAAAGATTTCGAATAATTGAGCGGCATTAAAATCTTCAAAATACAATTGATTCGGAAAACGCGATGATAACCCCGGGTTGAGATTCAATAATCGCTGCATTTCATCTGGATAACCTGCCAGAATGAGAATAAAATGATGCTGTTTATCTTCCATCGCTTTGACGAGGGTATCGACAGCTTCTCTTCCAAAATCTTTTTCTCCTCCGCGCGCAAGAGAATAGGCTTCGTCAATAAAAAGTACACCGCCGGAGGCTTTCTGGACGAGAGCCCTGGTTTTTTGAGCAGTCTGCCCAATATATTCTCCAACTAAATCGGCTCGTTCCGCTTCTATTAAATGTCCTTTTGTTAAAACATTCATTTCTTTAAGCATTTCGGCAATTAACCGGGCTATCGTTGTCTTTCCCGTTCCAGGGTTACCAGCAAACAGCATGTGAAGATTTTGCTTTGTCGGCTTTAAGCCGTGTTTTACTCTTTGTTCATTAACATATACAAAGGAATACATCTCTTTTATAAAACGGCGGACATCATCCATTCCCACCATGCAGTCGAGGGTTTTTTCCGCTTTTCTTAATGGATAATGGTTCTCAGCGGTCTGCATAGGCTGAGCAATTTGGTATTTTCTTGACTCTGCTGCCGGAGATATTGTCAGCTGGTATTTATGAGCTGTTCGAGATTCTGCCATACTTGTTCCTCCCTCTTATCCTCCCCTGGTGGGAAGGAATTAAATACGGGCGTTTACCTATACTATACGCAGCATTACAAATTTGGTGATTTTAGGAAAAGAGGTTTGATATAATTAATAAAGAACAGCTCGAGCTCCCTTAAAGAAAGGAACCGATAAGTTATGCCAGGACCAGCCTTTCAGCTGCCTGTGTCAGCAGAGCGGTATTTGGAATATTTACAAAGCAGGCAGAGAAAAGATAGTACGTTAAAAAGGTATCGTTATGACCTGGCGGATTTTTTTCGGTATATTGAAGTAGCAGCCGATGATAAACCAATTAAGAAAATTACTACGAAGAACGTTGAAGGCTACTTTTCTTTATTACACGAAAGCCGTGATTACCAGGCCAGGACATTGAAGCGGATCCATACCGTTTTGTGCCGGTACTTTCACTATCTTTATGAGAATAGTCTGATTGAGATAGATCCCATGAAAAACTTTTCATTTGATGAAGCCATATGGACCGAAATCAAACAAAGTGACCTTGTGGAGGAAAACGAAGAGAAACGTTTAATAAACAGTCTACTCTCCGATTTAGGGATGTCGGTAAAGCAGGCAGCTGCAAGACCGATGCTCGCGCCGAGAAACTTAGTCATACTATCTATGCTTTCTCATTATGGCCTTAGGCTTCATGAGCTTGCTGCCCTTCGAATGAAAAATATTAACCAGGGTACCGGGAAAATCAGCATCCCTGAAGAAACAGGTAATCCAAGGGAGTTTCACTTACTTTCAAAAGATAAAGCCCGGCTCCATCATTACTTAAAAGTAATACCTCAGGCAGTCAGGCCACAGAAAGCGACTGATCCTCTATTTGTGGCATTTGATTTTCAGCGCCAAACGTATCGCTGGAGCTATGGGCTGGATGCCCCTAAATATTTAACTGAGATAGCTATTCAAAAGATGATAAGAGAGGAGAGAAAGCGGGCAGGTATAATGAGAGCCATCTCTGCTCGCCATTTTAGGCATACTTATATTATTCGCGAGCTGAGAAAAGGGACCGCGCCGGACAGGCTCCAACGGCTGCTGGGACTGCAGTCGCCATTGACACTGCTCCCTTATCAGCGGTTTGTTGAAAAAGAAAAATTGATAAAATCGAGTAGGAGGGGGTGATTAACCCCCGACCTCTCACACCACCGAGCGTACGGATCCGTACTCGGCGGTTTCATGAAAATCCACGTGGTTATATCAACGACTTTAATCCCATACGTCGCCAGT
>NZ_JBHIKY010000046.1:0-7880 GCF_042139015.1 Alteribacillus sp. HJP-4
ATACAAAGATTGTATTTGCAGACAACAGCAAAATCTCCCATGAGTTTATACAAAAATTTGATTATACTATTTTCAAAGAAAATGCAGCAATTGCCCTGGCTGTTGCGGAAGCATTAAATATCAGTCGCGAGACTGCTCTAAGAGGGATGCTGAATGCCAACCCGGATCCGGGAGCTCTCAGAGTGACACCATTTACTGACTTAAGCAAAAAGACTTCCTTCTTTATTAACGGATTTGCCGCTAATGATACGACGTCTACTCTCGCTATCTGGGATCACCTCCAGTCCACTTCCTTCATTAAAGAGGACAAAGGAGTGGTTATCAATTGCCGGGAAGACCGGATAGACAGAACGAAAGATTTTTGTGAAAAAGTTCTTCCAGAGCTCGGAGGTACTAAATTAATAGTGATTGGCCAAAATGTTCATCCAATCCTAAAAGCTTACGAATCAGGTGAGCTTCCATATGATAAGCTCATTAATCTTGAAGGTAAAAGTGCAGATATAGTTCTGGACAGAGTACGGGCCGAATCCCATGGTACGACTTTGTTTGGTATCGGTAATATTCACGGCGCAGGAGAAGCATTTTTAGAAACACTTCAACACTCGCCGCAAGTAAAACATTGCAGTGTCGGTGAGGAGGCAATTTAATTGTTTGGTACGGATTTGTATATCGCTTTAGTTATAGGGGTAGTTCTTAGTTTAATCTATGCAGAAAAAACTGGAATCCTGCCCGCGGGCTTAATCGTCCCGGGCTATCTTGCGCTCGTATTTGACCAGCCGGTGTTTCTGCTGACGATATTTCTCATCAGCTTGATTACATATTTGATTGTAACATTTGGTCTTACGAAATTTATGGTGCTGTACGGACGAAGGAAATTTGCAGCCATGCTGTGTACCGGGATTGTGTTAAAGTTAGTATTTGATTACTTTTACCCCATACTCCCCTTTGAATTATACGAATTCAGAGGATTGGGTGTAATTGTACCCGGCTTGATCGCTAACACGATGCAAAAACAGGGGATTATCCCGACGGTTTCAAGTACACTGGTATTGACCGCAGCGACGTTTATTATAATTACTTTATATTATTTAATTTAGGAGCATTCACAAATGGGGAAGCGGTATTTAAACAGAAAAGACAAAATTCTTGCATATACGAAACAGGAAAAGAAAAAAGGATTTCGTCATGCAATTATTGCTCTTGCAGTGTGTGTGCTGCTAATCACTATCATACGTTGGTCCGACCCGGAAGCAGCCAGTGAGCCTGCGGAGCATTCAGACGAGGAAATATTTTCTGCTGCCATGGTCGGTGATATGATGATGGGGCGGCACGTTGAAGAGGTTTCCAAACAGATCGGGACCGAACAGCTTTTTCAATACGCTCTGCCGGTACTGCAGACGGCTGACTATACAACGGGAAATTTTGAACATCCTGTTAATGATGAAGATTCAGAAGCGGAAGAAGCCGATAAAATTATTCATCTTTCTGCGAAATCTGAAGCAATTAAAGCGGTGGAGGCAGCTGGTTTTTCCACCGTCAACCTTGCCAATAATCATATGATGGATTATGGTCAGCTGGGACTTTCAGAAACTTTGCAGGCGTTTGATAAGTCTTCGGTACTACCCATAGGTGCTAGTGACACAGAATTTAACCCTGATTCTGCTGAAGATGGTTACGAAGTAAATTCTTATGGTGGTCTAGAAGTTGCAACACTTGGCATTAACGATATTACCTATGCTGAAATGGAATCGGGCAGTCCAACTGATCCAGGAATTATGACATCAGATCCCAGTGTATTTATTCCGGCAATCGCCCATGCTGAAGCAAATGCTGATCTTGTCATCGTTCATCTGCACGCCGGTCAGGAATACGACAGTTCACCGACCTCTCGTCAGGAAGGACTCGCCAAAGCAATTGCCGATGCTGGAGCGGATATCGTTGTCGGCCATCACCCGCACGTACTTCAATCAGTGGATGTTTATGATGATACGTTTATTATGTATTCCCTTGGAAACTTCATCTTTGACCAGGGCTGGACGAGAACAAGAGACAGCCTCATTGCTGCCTACAGTCTGCAGGAAAATGGTACAGCTACGCTTGACTTGAAGCCATACCGAGTGTTTGAAGCACAGCCGAGGCCGCTTCGAGGTGCAGATGAAAAAGTCCACAAGCAGCGAATTTTCCGCCAGCTCACCAAAGACACAAGCAACAAAGAGGCAATCGTTGAAAATGGCGATAATCTAAGAATTGAAGCTGACCACTCTCATATTATTGAAAAAATGAACAATGAATAAAAAAACACCTCCTGTTAGTCGGATGTTAATAATATGAAGTGATCCCCAAATAGATTTCGGAGTAGAATTTCTACTCCGATTTTTATTTTTCGAGTTTTCTTCCCTCCGTGCTTACCTATTTAACAAAAACCCTTAAGTTAAAAATCGAAATTCTTGTTTTAAGCCCTACCCCTATTGCTGTTAACGAGCTGAGGATCGAGGCATTGAATGGCACAGAAGCAATCAAGATCTACCGTGATGCAGTACCTTGTATGAATGAGCTCATCAACGATGGAAGTGGGATCCACCTTGCACTTTTCAAAAGCAAACTCTCTGTTGGGGCGTAACAGGGATAAGGAAACACACCCGTTTCCTTCATCGATTTTCTCTATACAGAAAAAGACAGTCTGGAAACAATCCTTTTGGCCAATAGCTCCTGTGGCCAGCAAATATTCACCTTTTTTGTTTTGAAGAACTATTGGCAACCTATCCATATCATTGTCGTTTGAGCTTAATAAGTTGATACTAAAGCAACCTTTCTTTGTTCGAACATTTCCCGTGTCGATTTCTTCCATACCCATGAGAAGGGATGTACATGTGTTAGGAAATGGAAAGGGGATGAATTGTTGATATTGGTCTGGGAAAATTTTCGCATTATTAAAATCTCTAAATGGACGATCAATAGGAGGGCTACCGTTCCTACTTTGTGTCTCCAGATGATGAATGATAATGGATCCAATATGTCTTCCTAATCGAAGACCTTCCTCATTATCAGCTGGAAAATGAACTCCGGCATACAAACGGCTGAGTGCATTATCCTCAGCTATTTTTTTGAGTTTGGTTGCTTCCCGAGGGAAAAAATAACTGAGAACTACTTGTGTGCATCCTGACATGGTGGCATGTCCTGATGGGTAAGCAGGAAAACGTGGTGTGCACAACAGGGTTTTCAGCGTTTGATCATATTGGTCTGGTCTTGCGACATCCCATCGATATTTCAAATCCCATACGATAATCATCGTGTCATTGATGGCTGCCTGCACGACAGCTAATATTCTTGCTGCATATGTTGGGCTAACCCCATAGGTATCAACTAAGCGATCAATGACCGGTGTCCACTGTTTGGTAGGAACACCAGTACCATAATAGATACCAATTTTTTTCTGGTCAGGAGTAAGGTTTTCGAGAGTACGTTGTACCGTGATTAACTCTTTATCGAAATCAATTTGGTTAGGAGAGGTAATAGGTAGTTCTATTTTGTGACCATTTGGATCAAGATAATTTCCCTCCTTATTTTTCTGTATAAAAAAGGTTGGCCACATCCCTGCCGAGGGGGTAACGGGATCGGTAGGCGGTTCCTTTTCTCCGGCGTAAGGAGTCTCTGCCCATCGTAAATGTTTATTTCCCAATGTTCATCACCTCTTTTTTATATTATGAAAAGAAGCTAGCTATATGTGACCATGGACTTGAGGAATATTAGTGATTTATTGAAAAATGAGATAACGAATCCAGGAGTGATACATCTGAACTTCTTGTGTTAAAAATTTCATTAGAGTAATCCCACTAAACGGATGCTTTGTCTATATTGACAATACTGCCTCGGCATCTCCCGTAAGCCAGAAAATAAGCTTTTCAATTTATCTCAAATTAACAACAGGTATTTGGTAGTAACTCATCTGAATAAAAAAGGGGAAAACACCAAGCTGAAAAGGATTATGGGGAAGCGAATCAGCTGTTTTCATGTTGTCTTATCTGCATTATAAGAGTGGGAAGTTTATTTATCCGACCATTCACACTTTCAGGTAACAAATGAAACATGAGAGAATGTATTACACTTTTGAATGGAATGAACCAAAAGCCAAAAGCAATCAAAAAAGAATACGCCTTTAGACAATTTTCTCGGGAGTAAAAAGTTAAACGTGGATGGTTTTTTCTTCTCGCTAGAGTATAATCATGCAACATCGCCTGCCCTTAAGAATGCTATTGATTTCTGTATAAGGAATGGAACAGTTAGGCAGCCGGTATTGTAGAATACGGGGATACTGGGGAGGCGATTTCGGTTGAAAATCTTCGGGTGATAAAGGCGGAAATGCAGGTTGCCGACGCACGTACTCAAGTTCGACTTTCTTAACTTACTGATTTGAGAAATGAGAATGTGGTTTTTACATAGTTTTTATAAATATCAAGAACAATTCAAGAAACGAGCGCAAGAATTGCATAACAATGGCCAGTTTCCACAGTCCAATTTTCTTGGGCTTTAAGCAATTATAGGGCAATTTAGTTAATTAATCGAAGGAATAATTTATTCTGGTAAAGAATATCAATAAAAGGGATGTTTAAGGAGATGATTCTATGGAGTACCATGGCAAAATATCATGTGGGGGATACGCTAACCTCTAATGCACGGCACAACCAGGCAACTCGTTACGACATTCCAACCCTGCTATTTGAAAACCGCGGTTTGTCGGATCCCCAAATACGGATTCTATTCTAGGATAGAAAAGCAGTGGATACCTATTTGGACAAGGGAAAGTGGCAATGATGTCGGCAATAAAAGCCCTTGCTGATGGTTCGATTGATTCAGTTGATCCAGGCATACGGGAGTCGCTGCCATTGCAGTATTCAGGGGGCGAAGTGGAAGAAGGAGAATAAAATAAAGGGGCATTAGACAGTGCTGCACCTTACCCTATAAAATGGACAGTTCAATAAATGGGGCTTTTCAGTTGATAGTAAACGACTTCGGTATTGGGCCGGGGTCATTTTCACTAATCCTCGTAAGTAACGATGATAAATGTATTTTTCTATCTATTCATTCACTTTAAGATTTCCTTCCGTAAGATTTTCACAACCAAGTAGATGAGTTCAAATAGCGAGTTGGTGATGACATTGAGAGAAACTGATGTCTTACTATTCAAAAACTTAATGCAGCAAAAAACATAGTTTGCAAGAGTATCTAATAGATGCTCTTACTGCGTCATCGTCAACAGGAACGGTTCTGGAAGAAATCTCAGAATGTAAGAATACGGATGGCTATCGTTGTCTTGATTGTGAGTCAGCACATATTGTTTGGTTTGGGAAATACTCAGTTAGTGTAAGTGTAATATTTTTTATGAGTTTCATGCTTCAATTACTAACTACTATTTCCTTAAATTTTTTGTGAATACAGACAAATCATGTAGATGTTGAAAGCCAACCTTCTTATATAAGTTGACTGCACTGCCATTGCTGGAGTTAACACAGAGTCTAATAGATTCAATGTCCTTAATTGTAATTAACCATTTTAAGGCACCAGTTAGTAATTGCCCCCCAATTCCATTACCTCTTTCAGACTTTTCAACAGCAAAAAATTCTATATTTCCTTCACGAAACTCTGGTTCTGCCTCAACATAAATATAACCACAAAAAATACCTTCCTTGGTAATTATAAAGACTTTTTTATTCTCATCTAAACGTTTAGTAATTTGTTGAGCACTATAATATGTGTCAGGAAATGCTTCATCATGAAGCTGCTGCATATCTAAGCAATACTCTGGGGTTAATTCATCAATGGAAACACTCTCTAACTCAGGGCAATTATTACGCTGAAAAATCAATATTGTTTCCTCACTATACTTTTTAAATGATAGTTTTTTTGCTAATTCGCACACTCGAATATTTTTCCCATTCGGAAACATCTCCATTGAATTTATCTCATCTGGAAGCAATTCAGTCATTTTCTTCCACATATCAAAAACAATATCCCACTTATTTGGAACAATAAATGGACCCCATATTTCTGCACTACTGTCTTCAAGTTCAGCATCAAATCCCAATACACCTACTAAGTTATTATCTTCATATGCTGCAACAAAGCTATCAAAATATTTAACATCTGAAATATCGTTTATCATAGAGTTAGCAATTTCGTCTTTATCTGTCCCGCAATACCCAATATGTGATTCTTCATTAATATTAATACGTGATATAAAATTCGATACTCTCCCAACATCCTCTTTATTAATAGTTCTTATTTCTAACAATTTGACTTCCCCCTTCCCTAATGAAATATCAATCTTATTGAGCAATTCTCTTTTACTGGAAAAAGAGCAATGACAGCATTGCACTATCGCGCCCGTTAGCACAAAAAATGTTTAGTTTCTTTGAAAAATGTAGATCCATCCTCTTTTCGCCTCACTGCGAATAGAAGGAGAAGACTGCTTCTCATAAATTGGTTTCGGAACGTAAATCTGTGAAAGTAGCAGTGTTGAAAACTTATATACAGAATAGCTGTGACAGGTTTTTGTTTTATATAATTTCAATTACCGTGTTAATTGTATATAATAAGTATAACCCTTTATATGAAGGGTTACGATAATAAAAAAAGTCCATTTTCACAGTGCACGAAGTCAAAGACCAAGTAATAATTGTAGACGGATTATTTTTAAGGTTTCAGCGCCCTAGTCTGAAATCTTTTATTGTTTATTGTTAAAGCGTCTAGTTCTAATAAAATCCGTTCCAATATAATCCGGCATCCTGCTACTTTCTTTGGGGATACGTAAAATCAACAAAAATGTGAATAATCACACATAATAGAAAAAGTGTAAATGAAAATAGATACGTAATACTACTGTAGGGGAAGGACATAACTAAATAGGGAAGGTCAATCACTTTTGACTGATAGATGAATGGTGCTTCCCATCAGCTTTACGTACTTGTAATTTCATCTGCTCACCTCCATGTTTGACTTGGATATTAATATAGCATACCAAAATTTAGAAAAGAAGTATTTTTCATACAATTGTAAAAAAAGGAATATTTTATTGAATTTGCGTAACAAGTGATAAGAGGCCCGTTTTGTAGTATGTAAAGGATACAGATCCCAGATGAGTTAAAGAACTAATAAATAGAACTTTCATCTTCATGTAAACAAATTGTAAAAAGTCAGATAACAGTATAGACGAATAAATAAAAATAATGTATGGTATAAATTAAATCAATACAAAATTTTATAGGTGAAATCACTAGGGGAGCCTTTCCTTAAAGGCTGAGATCAAAGTATAACTTTGGAACTTTTTGAAACTGACCTGGCTAAAAAAACCAGTGGAGGAAAGTGAAAGTGCGCATTTACGATTAACAACTAATTTCAACTTGCTAGTATAATGGGACGTGCCACTTTTCTTTTCTATGAAGTGGTATTTTTTGTCTAAAGAGTGCTATTATGAGACTGCGGTATCTATTACCCGTTCACTATGTTCAATTCCGGATAACAACTTAATAAGAATACTTCACTGGGGGAGCCATGAATTGGCTGAGAGAAGCTTGGAGCTTTGACCCTTATAACCTGATCTAGATCATACTAGCGGAGGGAAGTGAAGCGAGTGAAATCTTTCTTTCTATTATCTATATCCAATAATAATAGCTCGCTCCTTCGCGTGAAGGGGTGGGCTATTTTATTTTGGAAAGGAGCAAGTATTATGAATAACAATTTAGTTCGGTTATGGGAAGAAGTGGATGAAAGAGAAGAAGAAATTCTAACCATATTGTCCGATTTGGTATCCTACCCAACATTGAGTCCGCCTGCCAGAAATGCGGAGAAAGCTCAAGAGTACATGGGCGATAAACTGAAAGGTC
>NZ_JBHIKY010000047.1:0-5917 GCF_042139015.1 Alteribacillus sp. HJP-4
ACCTATACCCCAACGAACCTTCTAGATACTCTTTCACCACGTTAAATTTAAAATCATCACTATATTTAGCCATATAAAAACACCCCAAACGTTAGTTTTTTACTCTAACTTTTAGGGTGCAGCACCAAGGCCCGTAATCAGCCGGGCTTTTCTATATTCGGAATGCGCATTAAGAATAAAATGAAAGAACTTGGACATCCTGTGTTTGTGAAAGAGGTGATCAGGTTGTCTCTAAAAAATTGGATGATTTATGGTGCAACTGCGATATTGTTCCTGCTTGCTCTGCAGTCGACTGCAGCCTATGTACTAAACATTGATGCCAGAAATGTTCCGGCTCATCTTTTTAAATATGTATCTGAATTTAATCGGGAAAGCTCCTTGGAGGATAATAAGGATATTGTGGCTTTACCTCCTGAAGGGGAGCCTTCTCAAATTATAGAGCTCGAGGCAGAGCCGGTGTTTGAGCCGGGAGAACCAAAGATAAAGGTAACGGCCACCGGCTACACCGCAGGCTATGAATCAACAGGGAAGCATGAAACTGATCCAGCCTACGGTATTACTCGCTCTGGTGTTAAAGTAAGACGTGATTTTGTCTCAACGATTGCTGCGGACCCGGTCCATTTTCCGATCGGTACGCTTCTTTATATCCCTGATTACGGATATGGTATTGTTGCTGATACCGGCTCTGCTATCACAGGGAATAAGCTTGATTTATATTATGATACGGTTAGCGATGTATACTCGGAATGGGGAAAAAAGGATGTCGACGTCCACGTGCTGAGAGAAGGGGATGGAACACTTTCTGAAGAAGAAGTGACGACTTTAAATAAAGAAAGAGCTTTGCCGGTTACTCAGCTAAGCTCTTCTTCATAAATGGATAGCAGCGGATCCTTTCCGTCAGGAACGGGAAATACTGAGGGATGAAGCAGGTAGGCCAGGCGCTGCAGGCCAAGCAGGAGTCGAGGGGACGGTCGGCAGTAAAGCGGCTCCTCCAGAATATGAATGTGATTTTCTTTCATTGCTTTCATATCCGGCCAGCCCGGCCGTTTTTTCAAAAGCTGAGGCCTTACCTTTTCTGTCTGGACGCCGACCCAGGCAAGACAGATCCTGTCCGGGTCAAGCTTCCGCACGTCTTCCCACTCTAGTTTACAGCTCGCTTCTTTCTTATCTTCAAAAATATTGACTCCGCCTGCCAGTCTGCTGATGGTAGTCAGCCAGTTGCCGCCGCCGGGGGAAAACACTGGTTTTGGCCACCATTCCCAATAGAGACGCAGCGGAGAAACCGACGCGGCTAACTGTTCATACTTATGCAGAAATCGATCAAATTCTTCTGCGAGTACTTTTGCTCTTTCCTCCGCATCAGCAGCTTCTCCAAATAAAAAGAAATCATTTCGTATATCTTTAATGGTATCCGGTCCGGATACGATATAGGGAATATTTTCTTTTTTTAACTTCTCAATGTTTTTTTCCATGCCGGGTACACTCAAAGAAGCAAGCACAAGATCTGGTTTTAATGTTTTTAATTTTTCTACATCAATGGACAAATCCGGCCCGAGCCGGGGAAGTTGGTTGACGGCCCCCGGCCAGTCGGAATAATCGTCCACAGCAATTAATTGAGAGGTGAGGCCTAGATAAGCGGCCGTTTCCGTATTACTTGGACAAAGGGAGGCAATTCTCATATGCAGCATCCTTCCTGGTTAGGCCATAATGGAAAAGTGTGCGCCGAGGGCAATTATGATACCCAGCAGGGCACCAAAAAAAACTTCAATAGGCTGATGGCCGAGAAGTTCTTTTAATTCTTCCCGTTTCTCAGTTTCTTCCTTTTTCTGCCATGATTTTGCTTCTGTCACAAATTTGTTAAAATCCACCACAAGTTGATTTAAGACAGTCGCATGATAGCCGGCATGCCGTCTGACACCTGTTGCATCAAACATAACAATTACACCGAAAATAGTACAAATCGCAAACAGAGAAGAATCAAATCCCTGCTCCAGTCCGATCGCTGTTGTTACAGAAGTTACGGCGGCTGAGTGGGAGCTGGGCATGCCTCCGGTACTCGTGACAAGCGTAGCATCCCATTTTTTTGAAGCTATAAATGCAAGAGGAATCTTTATACCCTGAGCGATCAGGATAGATGCCAAAGCAACCCATAAGGGGAAGTTATTTAATAATTCCATATAGAAGAGTTCGTCCTTTCTGTCGGCATGCACATTCTGCAGAACAGTAAAAAGGTCCCTGAGCAGTTGTCGTGACTCTTTTATTAATTGAAAATTACTGCTATAATAAAATTCTATTATATTTTTAGATTCTTTTGACAATTATAAGATTCATGACTCACGGTACCAGTATTCAGTTCTGGTGCTAATTATATCATATAAAGGGCTGGGGAATCTTTGGTTATTTGTTAAAAGTCTCCTTTATTATACTATCGGGAAATATGTTTCTTCATGGAAAAAGGGAGCTCAGCCGGTCAGTATGAAAAATAGGGGGCGGTATAAACGTCTTAGTCACAGTTTTTATAAAATAGTTTCTTTCTTTCTAAAATTGCAAAAAATATTGAATGTTTCACTGATGTGTCAGATATGACGATCTCTTTACCTCCTATGCCTCATGCCGGCGATATTTCTGCTTTAATTCAGGTTTATGATTATTGAACTACAGGACTTTACAACGTATGATTAATAACGTCACTATTTTTTGGAAATAGTTTACGGTATTTAATAGAGCGTCCCATGAATTTTGAAAATTACAACAGACAGATTGGATGCTGATCAAAGATGAAAGTATTAAATATACTTGACAGTACATTGAAAAAAATCGAAGAATTTATTTTAAGTTTTTCCATTATAACGATTGCAGCTATGGTCTGCGGCAATGCAATCGCCCGTAACTTTTTGTCTTCCAGCTGGGCATTTGCCGAGGAGATCAGCAGGCTTGCATTATTTATGGCAACCTTTATGGGAATCAGCTATGTAGCGAGAAAAGGACGGCATTTAAGCATGTCTGCTGTCTATGACAACGTGCCATTTAAATTTCGAAAAGCACTCGCGACGATAATTCCATTTTTTACAGCGATTGTTTTATTTGTATTTGCATATTATTCCTGGCTCTATATCGAATCCACCATACAATCCGGACGGGTTACTTCAGCACTTCGTCTTCCGTATTACGTAATGCTTATCTGGGCGCCGCTCGGCTTTATATTAGGCGGGATCCAATTTTTAAGAAACTTCTGGATTAATGTCCGTAATAAAGATGTCTATCTTGCGGTAGAGCGGAAAGATTATGATGATGACGATGATGCTGACAATCCAAGTTTATTATAAATTAATCAGAAGAGTGAGGAATGACATATGGTAACGACACTCGTAATTATTATGGCGGTGCTATTGCTGCTCGGGTTTCCGATCATGATACCGCTCATGCTCGCTCCACTTGTACTTATTATCGTATATTTCCCTTACACTGAACCATTTTTTCTTGTGCAGCAGATGCTGAACGGAATATCTACGTTTTCTTTAATGGCCGTACCGATGTTCATTTTTGCAGCGGATATAATGACGAGAGGCCGTACTTCAAAGCGTCTGCTTGACTTCATCGGTTCGTTTGTTGCTCATATCCGCGGCGGATATGCAGTCACTACTGCTGTGTCCTGTGCGTTGTTCGGAAGTATCTCAGGCTCGACCCAGGCGACAGTGGTGGCGATTGGGCGGCCGATGAGAGAAAGGCTGTTAAAAGTAGGATATAAGGATTCCAGCGCGATCGCTTTTATTATCAATTCCAGTGATATTGCGCTGTTGATTCCACCGAGTATTGGCTTTATCATTTATGCTCTGCCCTCTCAGACTTCCGTCGGGGATTTATTTATTGCAGGTATCGGGCCGGGGCTCTTAATACTTCTTTTTTTCACGATTTATGCGTACATACATGCGCGCATGTTTAACATTCCTCTTGCTGAAAAAGCAACGTGGAGAGAACGGTTTTATCATACGAGACAGGCAGCACTTCCGCTGATGTTCCCGGTTATTATTATCGGCGGGATATACTCCGGCTTCTTTACAGCCACAGAAGCCTCTGGAATGGCGGTGCTCTACGCGCTGATCCTGGAGGTGCTCGTTTACCGCTCTGTAAAGGTCACAGATATTCCAAAGATTGCCTTATCTACCGGACTTGTTACTTCCGCAGTTTTTGTACTGGTAGCCGGAGGACAGGCCTTTGCATACGCCATTTCTACCGCTCAGATTCCACGAATGATTATAGATAATCTGCTGGGCGGAGATCCCGGGCCGATTTACGTTATGATTATCGTTTCCTTGTTTTTCTTTATCGGGTGTATGTTTATGGATCCTATTGTCGTTATTTTAATTCTTACACCCATATTTATGCCGGCGGCAGAAGCGGCAGGTATTGATCCAATTCACCTCGGGGTACTTATCGTTTTCCAGGCAGCAATGGGATCAGCGACACCACCTTTTGGTGTAGATATTTTCACAGCAAGCGCGGTATTCAACCGATCGTATTTAGATACAATCAGAGGGACGCCGCCATTCATTATAATGCTGTTTATTGTCAACATCTTATTGATATTCTTTCCTCAGATTTCTCTGTTTCTGCTTTAAATCACAGAGCAGAAGCTTGAGATATATTTAAGCTTTTAGACTTTTAAGGGGGTAATTGTTGTGAAAAAAAGAAAGTATGGATGGTTAGTGACATCCGCGCTTGCTTCTTCATTAGTACTGGCAGCCTGTGGTGGAGGAGATGATGAAGGCAACGGTGACGGCGGTGGAGATGACGGCGGTTCTGAACCAGAGTACTCCTGGACATTTGTGACAGAGGAGTATGAAGGCCAGGTTCAATACGAATATGCGCAGGAGTTTGCCGACCGCTTGAATGAGAAGTCCGATGGCAACATTGAAATGAATGTATTGGAATTCGGAGGACTTGGAAGTGAGGTAGACCAGGTTGAGCAGCTCCAGAACGGCGCTGTTGAATTTGCGATTGTTTCACCAGGTTTTACCGGAACCATGGTAGAGGAAGGACAGATTTTTGCTCTGCAATTCCTGCTGCCTGAAGATCAGGAGCAGGTGCATGAATTGTTAAATACGAGTGAAGCATTAAATGAAGACCTTGCCGCACTCTATGAAGAGAATAATATTAAGCCTCTTTCCTTCTTTACGGAAGGGTTTATGCAGTGGACAGGCAATAGAGAACTTACAGAGCCTTCTCATTTTGAAGGATTTACAATGAGGACCCAGGATTCCCCGCTCATTCAGCGTTCCTATGAAGCGTATGGGGCTGATCCATCTGTTATGAGTGCCGGTGACCTTTATTCAGGTCTTCAGAACAATACTGTAGACGGCCAGGAGAATCCAATTTTCTTTATTGAGGACTCTTCGTATCACGAGGTTCAGGATTACATGACTATTTCAAACCACAACACGTATGTGGCGATGGCGACGGTTAATCCGGGATTTTATGATGAGCTTCCGGATGATGTAAAATCGATGATCGATGAAACTATCGATGAGATGGAGGATGTCGGCTTTGATCTGCAAAATGATCTTAATGAAGAGCTGCTCGCGTCCATTGAAGATGACGAAGAAAACCCTACGGAAGTAACCGAGCTTGATGAGGATCAGCGCGAAGCGTTCCGTGAGCTGGCTATGCCATTGCGTGATTTTTACCGTGAAAATGGCGGCGAGGAAGCAGGAAATATTCTCGATAAGCTTGAGCAGGAAATTGAAGAATTAGAATAGAACTGAATAAATGTGATATTAAAAAGAGCCCGCCTGGGTGCTGCACCCCAAAAGTTAGAGTAAAAAACTAACTTTTGGGGTGTTTTTATATGGCTAAATATAGTGATGATTTTAAATTTAACGTGGTGAAAGAGTATCTAGAAGGTTCGTTGGGGTATAGG
>NZ_JBHIKY010000048.1:0-4253 GCF_042139015.1 Alteribacillus sp. HJP-4
GGGAAGTTTGATTATTTAACACCAGAAAATCACCTCTTTTTTGTTTGATATTTATATTATATCTCACACATGAAAAAGACTAGAAAACAATTTTGTTTTCTAGCCAAAAATCGTATTTTATCGGGTAATTTTTCAGCAGCCTCGAAGAGCAGCGGCTTAAGATCCGCCGGGCGTGGGTTTCGCCCGGTTAACTGAAGCGCTGCCCACGGAAAGCGAAGGACTTGTCCACTGCTTTTTTTACCATGCAAATTAGGGGCGAGTATCATTTATGATACAGCCCTAATAATTTTGGAAGGACATCAACGGATTATACCCTTTTGATACAGCTCCATCTTAAATTACAAATCCGATTTTCCCAAATTGGTCTGCCCTTTCAAGTCTCTGGAACCCTTCTTTAAAATTTTCCAGGGCAAACATTTTATCTATCACCGGTTTTACATTATGCTTCTCCATAAACTGAAGCATATCCTTGTATTCCTCCGCGCTTCCCATCGTGGATCCGAGCATATTATACTGCCCGTAGAAAAACTTACGAAGATCCATTTGAATCACGTCTCCGGCAGAAGCGCCAAATGTCACCAATGTTCCGCCTTTACGCAGTTGATCAAACGATTGATTGAAAGTAGCTGCACCGATTGATTCAATAACGAGGTCCATTTTTTCCCCGCTCAAAGCCTTCTTCCAGTCTACACTGCTGTCAATGGCAGCATCAGCCCCAAGCTCTAATGCCCGTTTTTGTTTTTCCTCTGAGCGGGATGTGACATACACTTCAGCTCCGGCTGCTTTTGCAAATTGAAGAAGAAAGGTAGCGACACCACTGCCTATTCCGGGAATAAGTACCTTATCTCCCGGCTGAACGTTTCCTCTTGTGAAAAGCGCTCGGTAGGCAGTTAATGCCGATAAGGATAGAACTCCTGCTTCTTCCCATGACAAATGGGCAGGCTTTGGATTCACATTCTCTTCCGGAAGAATGATGGACTCTGAAAATGTTCCATCGGAAGGAAAACCAAGAATGCTGAATCCCTCTGGCGGAGCAGCGCTGTTTTTCCTCCAGCCCATGCCTGGATTAATGATAATCTCTTCTCCGGCAGCGTGATTTTCCACTCCTTCTCCAAGCGAGTCAATAACACCTGCGCCGTCTGAGCCAAGAATAAAAGGAGGATCGACCGGATCATGCCTGTCCAGCACGAACAGATCGCGGTGGTTTAATCCTGCGGCTTTTATTTGAATTCTTACTTCACCAGGTCCCGGGTCGGACTCGGTGGTTTCCCGGTACACAAGCCCGGCTATACCTTTTTGTTTCTCGTGAATTAATGCCTTCACTAGGGTCCCTCCTCTAAAATAACGCTGATGTCATTTTATCATAATCAGAAAAAAGGAATTGGAGCAGATCACATGGAAGTGTAATAAAGGTGACAGGGAGGTGAGTGGTTCGGCACTGTGGTAGTTTGAGTGTTTTAAATTCTGCGGCGGAAATTAATTATCAGCTACATAAAGTGAATCAATTTCATAAGTGCTTTTCTGAATATTTAATACGAATGTGCGATTGTAGCGTAAGTAGTCGACTCCAGGCCGATTAAAATTAATGCTCTACAAGTATAGAAAAAGAGTGTGATCAGAGCGGAGCAAGCGAGTTTGCCCAGGGAGGACCACACTCTTAATACAACCTCACTTAAAAATAAACAGCCTTTCTTTCCACATCCTCACATATTCACTAGTCTCATCCCGGTGGCAGCTTGCTGCCTAGGGGGGCTGAAACCAAGCCCGGAAAGAGTTCGTCTGAAGCGAATCGAATGAAATATAGAAAATATATGTTAATATTCGTATTTTTTGTTGCGATATTGACTTATGAAATTCATTCAATGTAAATGGAGGAATTATAATGGAAATTAATTTAACCGGAAAGACAGCATTCGTAACAGGAGCAGGCGGAGGCATCGGTAAAGAAATTGCGGTCGGCCTGGCGCGATCAGGAGCAGATGTAATCGTACATTATGGCAGAAATAAGGCAGGGGCAGAAGCTGTAATGAAACAGATCCTTGAGCTTGGTAGAAAGAGTATGCTCGTTCAGGGAGATGTCCGCAATAAAGAAGAGGTAGCACAATTTTTCTCTGAAATTAAAAATCATTTCGGTGATTCACTTGATATCGTAATTAACAATGCCGGCCATCTCGTGGAACGGTGTTCGATCGAAGAGATGAGTGAAGAGCTGTGGCACCACGTGATTGATGTCAATCTAACAAGTGCCTTTTACGTATCGCAGGGAGCAATTCCTTTTCTAAAAAACAATGGCAGCGGAAAAATCATTAACATGACGTCTCTTGCTGCCCACAATGGTGGAGGACCTGGTGCGGTCGCCTACGCGGCATCCAAGGGTGGATTGATGACGTTTACGAAAGGTCTTGCAAAAGAGCTTGCTGACAGTCATATTACCGTAAATAACGTCTCCCCTGGACTCATTGGCGAGACTGCTTTTCATGATACTTTCACTCCGGATGAGGCCAGAAAAGCAGCCGTCAGCAACACTCCGATTAAACGGGAAGGGACTCCGGCAGATGTTCTAGGGGCAGTCTATTATTTCGTTTCCCAACTAGGAGATTACGTGACTGGAGAGACCATTGAAGTAAATGGCGGTGTGCTGATGAGATAAGAAATGGCAAAAGGCTGTCCTGTAAGTCAGCAGAAATGGGCTTTTATGGACAGCCACTTTTTTCTTTTTTCATATAATATCCCCTGTCATTGGGCCAGTACTTCCTTCTTTAAATCCTCCCGGAAAATCTGGTAGCGGATGTGTGATTTTCCGTTCAGCCAGCCTTTCTTATAGCCCAGCTCAAAAGCAGCATCAGCTTTCATGCCCTCAACTTCCTGGACGGCATCAACTACCTCATCGAGTAAAGTAACATCAATATTGTGCTCTGTGAGCTTTTCAGCTAATCTATGAAATGAACGGGCAAATGCTTCTCTGTTTTCCACGAATAGAATGTGCTGTGAGATTGGATAGCTCATTTATCTATTCTCCTTTCTTCTTTGTGTGTATTATCATTATTAGCGGTAATAGATTCATATATACACAGTCATTAAAATTTAAATATTTGAAGTATGATTGTAATTATGCTACATAAAAAATTAATGTTATGATAAAAGGCGACAGAAAAATTTGTCCAAACTTATAGAATACAAACAGGGGTATAATTAATGAGAAAAAAAATTTATTTGCATCTCGGCTATCACAAAACGGCAACAACCTTTCTTCAGCAGAGCATCTATCCTAAATTAAAAAATGTCAACTTTGTCCGCTACGGATTAATTAAGCGTGACTATCGCCGCATCCGCCTGAATACGCTGACAGATATGGATATCGAAAATATACGTAATTTCTTAATCAGTTTTAATAACGGGCAGCCGATGCTATTTTCATATGAAGGTCTCTCTGGAAGTCCCTTCTCCCCGAAGCCTGCGAAAACACAGCTGGAGATATTAACGGACCTGCGCCGGATTTTCCCAAAAGAAAACTACGATGTGCATGTCATTATTGGACTAAGAGAACAGGTGGAGCTGTTCACCTCCTTATATGTGCAGCATTTGCACCAGGGCGGCATTCTTGATGGAAAAGGGTTCATCAAGTATTGCGAGCACAATGGCTCCATTCATAATTTTCATTTTAATAACTACCTGAAGAATATAGAAGAATTGTTTGGAGAAGACCGTCTGTTCTTAATGGTTTACGAATATTTCCGGGAAAATAGAGACCAGGAAATGCTGCGCCTCCTCAATTATATGGGGGAACCGGAAATACCGAAATACAAAAATCAAGAGTGGAATAAGAGCTATGGAACGATGCAGGTCGCTGTGGCCCGGAAGCTCAACCGGTATTTTAAGACTCCAATTCATCCAAAGGGAAAGCTTCCAATTATAGAGATACCAAAAGTTGGGAACTTATCCCCGCGCAACCTCCTCCAAAATAAGCTCAGCTTCAAGCTTCATTATAAGCGCTATGAATTTCCGGATTCGCTTCAGAATGAATTAAAGGAGAGATATTCGGGCGGGAATAAGATCGTGGACGAAAAATATAAATTAAACCTCCCACAGAAATATTTTTATTGAGAATGAGTAAAAGTCCTTCATCGGTAGTGAACCCCAAAAGTTAGAGTTTTTATTATGCAGCTGATTGGCTGGTTTGAGTTCGGTATTGTACCGGACTCAAACCGGCCAGTTTTTCTTTTATTCTTTCGTGATTATAGTAATCCATGTAC
>NZ_JBHIKY010000049.1:0-3256 GCF_042139015.1 Alteribacillus sp. HJP-4
TTGTTCCTTGAAAACTGGATAACGAAATATTGTGAGAGCCAAAGAATCACACTTGGAGTTTTATGAGAATAAAATTCCGAGGCGTTTTTAGAGTGAGAAAACTCATGTCCAACAAACCTTTGCAGGTTAAGTTAGAAAGGGCGCACGGTGAATGCCTTGGCACTAGGAGCCGATGAAGGACGCGACGAACGGCGAAACGCCCCGCGGAGCTGTAAGTAAGCTGTGAGGCGGGGATGTCCGAATGGGGGAACCCCTCATCCGTAATGGGATGAGATCCACACCTGAACACATAGGGTGTGAGAAGGCAGACCCGGGGAACTGAAACATCTTAGTACCCGGAGGAAGAGAAAGCAAACGCGATTTCCTGAGTAGCGGCGAGCGAAACGGAATCAGCCCAAACCAGGGTGCTTGCACCCTGGGGTTGTAGGACACTCCATCGGAGTTACCAAGAAGCAGGGTAGACGAAGCGGCCTGGAATGGCCCGCGGGACACGGTAAGAGCCCGGTAGTCGAAATCCTGCTTCCTCCGGAGTGGATCCTGAGTACGGCGGAACACGAGAAATTCCGTCGGAATCCGGGAGGACCATCTCCCAAGGCTAAATACTCCCTAGTGACCGATAGTGAACCAGTACCGTGAGGGAAAGGTGAAAAGCACCCCGGAAGGGGAGTGAAAGAGATCCTGAAACCGTGTGCCTACAAGTAGTCGAAGCCCGTTTACGGGTGACGGCGTGCCTTTTGTAGAATGAACCGGCGAGTTACGATCGTATGCCAGGTTAAGCCGAAGAGGCGGAGCCGCAGCGAAAGCGAGTCTGAACAGGGCGTCTGGAGTATGCGGTCGTAGACCCGAAACCGTGTGATCTACCCATGTCCAGGGTGAAGACAGGGTAACACCTGTTGGAGGCCCGAACCCACGCAAGTTGAAAATTGCGGGGATGAGGTGTGGGTAGCGGTGAAATGCCAATCGAACTCGGAGATAGCTGGTTCTCCCCGAAATAGCTTTAGGGCTAGCCTCGGATGAAAGAGTCCTGGAGGTAGAGCACTGATTGGACTAGGGGTCCCTACCGGATTACCGAATTCAGTCAAACTCCGAATGCCAGAGACTTGTTGTCCGGGAGTCAGACTGCGAGTGCTAAGATCCGTAGTCAAGAGGGAAACAGCCCAGACCACCAGCTAAGGTCCCTAAGTCTGCGTTAAGTGGAAAAGGATGTGGAGTTGCTTAGACAACTAGGATGTTGGCTTAGAAGCAGCCATCATTGAAAGAGTGCGTAATAGCTCACTAGTCGAGTGACTCTGCGCCGAAAATGTACCGGGGCTAAACGCAGCACCGAAGCTGTGGAGACACACCATCGGGTGTGTTCTGGTAGGGGAGCGTTCAAAGGGCGGAGAAGCCGGACCGTGAGGACCGGTGGAGCGCTTTGAAGTGAGAATGCCGGTATGAGTAACGAAAAGAAGGGTGAGAATCCCTTCCGTCGAAAACCCAAGGTTTCCTGAGGAAGGTTCGTCCGCTCAGGGTTAGTCGGGACCTAAGCCGAGGCCGAAAGGCGTAGGCGATGGCAAACAGGTTGATATTCCTGTACCACCTCCTTCCCGTTTGAGTGACGGGGGGACGCAGGAAGGTAAGGCAAGCGCGCTGCTGGATATGCGCGTCCAAGCCGTGAGGCCGATGGGCAGGGAAATCCGCCCATCATGCAGGCTGAGCGGTGATGGCGAGGGAAAATGAGTACCGAAGTTCCTGATCCTCCACTGCCAAGAAAAGCCTCTAGCGAGGGAAAAGGTGCCCGTACCGCAAACCGACACAGGTAGGTGGGATGAGAATTCTAAGACGCTCGGGAGAACTCTCGTTAAGGAACTCGGCAAAATGACCCCGTAACTTCGGGAGAAGGGGTGCTCTCCAGGGTTTATCGCCCCGGAGAGCCGCAGTGAAAAGGCCCAAGCGACTGTTTATCAAAAACACAGGTCTCTGCGAAGCCGCAAGGCGAAGTATAGGGGCTGACACCTGCCCGGTGCTGGAAGGTTAAGAGGAGAGGTTATCCCCTTCGGGGAGAAGCTTCGAATTGAAGCCCCAGTAAACGGCGGCCGTAACTATAACGGTCCTAAGGTAGCGAAATTCCTTGTCGGGTAAGTTCCGACCCGCACGAAAGGTGCAACGACTTGGGCACTGTCTCAACGAGAGACCCGGTGAAATTATATTACCTGTGAAGATGCAGGTTACCCGCGACAGGACGGAAAGACCCCATGGAGCTTTACTGCAGCTTGATATTGGATTTTGGTACAGCTTGTACAGGATAGGTAGGAGCCTTGGAATCCGGACCGCCAGGTTCGGAGGAGGCGTCGGTGGGATACTACCCTGGCTGTACGGAAATTCTAACCTCGGACCGTGAACCGGTCCAGGGACAGTGTCAGGTGGGCAGTTTGACTGGGGCGGTCGCCTCCTAAACAGTAACGGAGGCGCCCAAAGGTTCCCTCAGAATGGTTGGAAATCATTCGCAGAGTGCAAAGGCAGAAGGGAGCTTGACTGCGAGACCTACAAGTCGAGCAGGGACGAAAGTCGGGCTTAGTGATCCGGCGGTACCGTATGGAAGGGCCGTCGCTCAACGGATAAAAGCTACCCTGGGGATAACAGGCTTATCTCCCCCAAGAGTCCACATCGACGGGGAGGTTTGGCACCTCGATGTCGGCTCGTCGCATCCTGGGGCTGAAGTAGGTCCCAAGGGTTGGGCTGTTCGCCCATTAAAGCGGCACGCGAGCTGGGTTCAGAACGTCGTGAGACAGTTCGGTCCCTATCCGTCGCGGGCGCAGGAAATTTGAGAGGAGCTGTCCTTAGTACGAGAGGACCGGGATGGACACACCGCTGGTGTACCAGTTGTTCCGCCAGGAGCATCGCTGGGTAGCTACGTGTGGACGGGATAAGTGCTGAAAGCATCTAAGCATGAAGCCCCCCTCAAGATGAGATTTCCCATCACGCCAAGTGAGTAAGACCCCTTGCAGAAGACAAGGTTGATAGGTCTGAGGTGGAAGCGTGGCGACACGTGCAGCTGACAGATACTAATCGGTCGAGGGCTTATCCAACGCAAAGGAAAGCGCCTCGTGACCAATCGGCTCTCTATTGATATTCGTTATCCAGTTTTGAGGGAATACATTTTCTCCTAAAGGCACCGATGTGCCGCATTGTCCGGTGACGACAGCGAAGAGGTCCCACCCGTTCCCATGCCGAACACGGAAGTTAAGCTCTTCAGCGCTGATGATAATGAAGGGGC
>NZ_JBHIKY010000005.1:0-232681 GCF_042139015.1 Alteribacillus sp. HJP-4
GACTGCCCACTTCACTTCATTTGAATATACGTTTTTGCCCATGCAAAAACACCTCCGAATTAGTACTTTGTTTAAGTGTACCATTCCGAAGGTGTTTTATAGTGTCTCGTTAATTTAGGTTAGTCTACTGCTTATCTAATGCAGTTCCGGCTTTTTTCACGCATTCCAAGGCGAATCGAAATGCTGACGCAGTCCTTTCAAGGAAGTTACTATTTTTTTTGGTTTTTTCTATTGAAGCCATCCATTTCTTGTTCCAGCTCTTTTAAAATTTCTTCTTTCATTTCAGCTCTTTCCTGCATTTTCGCCACTGTTTTTGCCTGCTTCGTATCCTCAATGAACATTTTGAGCATCGAAACGACCATCATGCTCATAATAATGGAAAATGGCAGCGCTGCGACAATGGAAGCTGTCTGCAGCCCTTCCAGACCGCCGGATAACAATAATACAGCAGCAGTGCCTGCAATCAACAAGCCCCATACTAATTTTGCAAATAACGTCGGGTTAAGGCTTCCTTTCGAGGTCATGGCACCTAGAGTGTAGGAAGCGGAATCTGCTGACGTAATAAAGAAAATAACGATAAGCATGACAGCAAGACCGTTCGTAAGCCCGGCGAGAGGGTACTCCTGCAGGGTGGCAAATAAAGCAAGCTCAACGGTATCATTCACAATATTAACGATACCTGCCTGACCGGTCAATTCAAGGTTCAGCGCAGCTCCGCCAAAAACGGCAAACCAGATGACCGCAAGCAGTGAGGGGATAAGAAGAACCCCGGCGATAAATTCCCGGATCGTACGGCCGCGGGAGATCCGCGCTATGAACATTCCCATGAACGGTGCCCACGAAATATGCCAGGCCCAATAAAAAATTGTGTTTGCACCGATCCAGCTGCTGTCTGTAAAAGGGGTCATTGATAAGCTCATCTCAGGAAAATTAGATATATATCCTCCGAGCGACGTAGTGATGTTTTCCAGTAGGTAGATCGTCGGTCCGACAGCGATGACAAAAAGCAGGAGAATACCTGCGACTGTCAGATTTATAACACTTAAATACTTTATTCCCTTATCGAGCCCGCTTGCTGCGGAAAACATAAACAATACGGATATAATTGCAATAATCGTCAGCTGGGTGACAGGTTCATTAGGAAGTCCGGTCAAATAGGAAAGACCACCGCTTATTTGCATGGCACTCAGGCCAAAGGTAGTCGCTACCCCGGTGGACGTGGCAAGAACAGCCAGTATATCAATGCTCTGTCCTAACCTGCCGCGCACTTTGTCACCAAATAAAGGATAAAAGGCGGAGCTGATCAAAGCCGGCTGATCTTTTCTGAACTGAACATATCCGAGAGCAAGAGCAACAAGTGAAAAAATAGCCCACGGATGCAGGCCCCAGTGAAAAATACCGTACTCCAGCCCGAGCTGGGCGGCTTCTGCCTGAGATTCTACATCCTGTCCCAGTGGAGTATCATCAAAATATAGGATCGGCTCAGCCACACCCCAGAAGACAAAACCCACACCGATACCGGCTGAAAAGAGCATGCCAAGCCAGGCGTAAAACGAATATTCAGGCCTGTCCTCCGGTTTTCCAAGGCGCAGCCTTCCGTAGGGGCTCACTGCAAGAAAGAAAATAAAGCCCACAAAAAAAGCGGCTACAAGCATATACAGCCAGCCGAATGTATGAATGGTAAACTCCAGTGCTTCTGTAGCCGCTGCTGCGAGCTGGCCGGGGCGTATGAATCCCCATACTACAAACAGGGCCACAAAAACCGTGGACACAAGAAATACGAGTCCTGGTTTTTGTGTGTTGTATGTATATTTTTCTTTTGCCAATGGATCCACTCCTTCTAGCTTTCCGCTGCAGTATTAGATTGTGAGACAGATGTAGGGGCCCGGGCTGTAATGGCCGGCGGTAGGCTCAGCTTTCTTCAAAGCGCTTCAGATCATTTTTATGGCCAATGACGATTAACACATCGTCCCGATAGATCTTATCGTTTGCCATTGGAGAAATATTAATATTCTTTCCACGCTTAATACCGAGGATAGTGACACCGAATTTGGCACGAATATCAAGATCTATTAAGGTCTTGCGGTGCATATCATCGGTAGCCCCAATTTCTACGATGGAATAGTCGTCCGAAAGTTCTATATAATCGATTACTTTGTCAGACATGAGATGCTGGACGATCCGGTTTCCCATGTCATGCTCAGGGTGAATAATCTTGTCTGCGCCAATCTTATCAAGCACTTTATGATGGTAATAATTCTGGGCCTTTGCCCAGACGGACTCTATCCCCATATCCTTTAAAAGAAGAGTGCAGAGAATACTTGCCTGCAGATTATCGCCGATAGCTACAATAACGTGATCAAAGTTCGTAATTCCCAGGTTGCGCAGCGCTTTTTCGTCGGTGCCGTCTGCAATGGCGCTGTACGTAGAATCATTTACCATTTCATTTACCTTATGCTCGTTGACATCAATGGCGAGCACATCATGGCCGAGCTTGTGGAGCTCTGTACTTACACTGATGCCAAAGCGCCCCAGACCTATTACTGCAAATTGTTTTTTCACGCTGCTTCGCCTCACTTTTACTGCATTTCCATGACTGTAATGTACCTCTCGTGAAAAGACTTTGTCAATAATGATTCAGTACCTAAAACTTCCACTTGAATAAAAGAACGTATATTCGGTATAATAAATACAAACAAGTGTTCGTTTTTGGGAGGGGAGAAGGATTATGCAAATAAAAGAAGAAGAACATATTATGATTCATTACTTTATTCTGCTTCCTCTCGTCAAAAAAGTATTAGAAAAAGATCTGCAGTTGTTTGAAGAGGGGCCTTTTAAAGTGCGTGATCCCTATTTAATGATGGTGCAGGAATCGCTGCGCATGCTTCATGAGGATATGCGCCACATCAAAAAATATATGCACGGCCATAATATGCAGGTGAGCTTTGAAGAAAACGATGGCACTTTTTCCCGCTATTCTTATGCGTGCCGGGGTTATGAAGGTGCAAGCAGCTATTTGAACGCAAATTTAAAGCGTCAGGCTCGCCATTGCATGGAAGCGTATTTTCTGAAACAGTCTCCCCTGAAGTCCGATAAAGTTCTTCATTCTTAATTTGTCAGAAATTTTCTTTAAGCAAGTTATTCAAAAGATATTGCAACATACGTTATAATATAGGAAAGCGTATAAAAGCGCTTTCATATCTTCCGGAAAATAAGCTTCAGTGTTCCGCCATCCGGACAGGGGAAAGGAAGTATAGTTTTGCCTATTACCATTCTGTGCTCGGGCTTTGAGCCGTTCGGAGGGATGGCAGTAAATCCAACTGAACAGCTCGTGAAAGACATTGAAAGAGAGTATACGAACGAAGACGTCAATATTCAGAGCTTCGGACTGCCGGTCGATTATGAGACATGTGCCGATCAGCTGATAGAAGCCGTCATCAAGAATAAACCAGACGCTGTTTTTGCCTGCGGACTAGCATACGGCCGCAGTGCCGTAACAGTGGAAAGGATCGGAATTAATGTTCAGGATACGATCGGAGAAGGTCAGAAAGGAGATAACAGAGGACGGAAGCCTGTCGACGACCCGATTGTCGATGGAGGACCGGATGGACTCTTTGCCACGCTTCCCATCCGGAGTATTGTGGAAAGACTGAGACAAGATGACATTCCGGCGCGAATATCGAATACAGCAGGGACATATATCTGTAATACGACCCTGTACAGGTTAATGTATGAGATAAAGAGAGAAAGCCTGGCAACCAAAGCGGGATTTATTCATTTCCCAGCCACGCCGGAGATGACAGCAGCTGACACAGCGGATACTCCATCTATGAGTTACTTTATGCAGAAACAGGCACTCAAGGCAGCGATTGACGAGACCGTAATATCATTGAAAAATAACAAATTTAGTAAAAATGCGTTTTAAAGGTGCTTTAAACGGGTAAAGTCTTTATAACTAATACTATCTTTCCATAATGAGCGGGGAGCATATACATTGACCGTTCACTAAACCAACAGCCAATAACCGGCATAGAACCGGTGAAAGGACAGGGGGTTCGACGAAAATGTTACATCCAACGCATGAACAGCATTTCATGAAAAAGGTAAAATCTGCAAAAAACGGCAGGCGCCCTTCCAGACAAGTGCTTCAGTCGCTTTACGCACAAATGACGATGGAATATTCCGTATTCCATTTCAATAAAGACCGGCTTCAGCGGATGATTGATGATTCATTGGATTGTAAGGACCCGGAAAGTTTTCAAGAGCTTACCAAGGAGTATAACGCACTGATCGGTGAATACCGGCACGGAAAAATTATTTCTGAACAGGGCTATGAAATTGAATTAGATTTTAAAATTAAATAGCACGGAAAACTATTTATGCCCCGCATCAAGTAAAATTGCTGCGGGGCCGTTTTTGTATAGGACGAAGCGGTAACGAATAAGTAGAGATTTCTGCCCATCCATTACACTCCGGGAACAACGTGGTTTGCCGGACATGAGTTCCGTTATTGGCAGAAAAGTAGGGTGAAATTCCCGTCATTTAGGCAATAGAGATTCCGAAGCTGAAATATAAGAAGCAGAGAGCAGAGCCCATCCAAATAAAATTATAAGCTGCATGACGATAGTAGAGTGCGGCTTTTTGCTGTGAAGTAAAGTTTTCCATAAAAACAGCATGGTGTTTGCAGCTGTTATTCTCTATACTAAATAATAGAAAGAAAACAGGAGGGACTCACCGTTGATTTTATCAGACCAGACTATCAGAGAAATGATGGACGCAGATACGCTTCGTATCGATCCGATTAATGATCATCAAATACAGCCGGCATCCGTAGATATCAGGCTCGGCAACCATTTTTTGAAAATAGATGAAAATGCGATTGAATCAATCGCACTTGACGAGCCTGCAAAATATGTAGAGTTTGAGAGCGACGAAGTCATTATACCGCCTCACTCTTTCCTGCTTGCCACGACAAGAGAATACATAAAACTGCCGGAAAATCTGACGGCCTTTGTAGAAGGCCGAAGCTCCATCGGACGAATGGGCCTGTTTATTCAGAACGCCGGGTGGGTCGATCCGGGATTTGAAGGAGAAATCACGCTGGAGCTTTATAACGCAAACCGCCTTCCAATCCGCCTAAAAGCAGATAGACGCATTGCCCAGCTGGTGTTTGCGCAGATGGATAAGGAAGCAGGGACGCCATACCGCGGAAAATATCAGGGACAGCGAAAAGCCGTGGGGAGCCAGGTATATATGGATAAGGAAGTCAATCCAGGCTGAATACTGGGACTTGAATAATGGGCGGTGCTTTCTTTATTTAACAATTACTAGAAAAAGCCGAAATAATAGATGACGGGGTTTAGGTAGTTGTGGAGAGAGGGGACATCATTGATAAGGAAAAGTTCATTCCGCATATTACATAAGAAAGCATTGGTCATTGCAATCACTTATTTTCTCGCTGGATGTATGTGGATTAGTTTATCGGATCAGCTCCTGTTACTGCTGGCTTCCGAAGGAGAAAATCCCGGGATGGTGCAAACCTATAAAGGCTGGGTCTACGTTTTTGTAACAACGATTTTATTATATGCCGCAATATCGCTCTTTATCGAGAAAGAAAGCAATGAAAAAAAGAGAACGCTGCAGGCAGACCGCCGCTATCGGATCCTCTTTAACAGTATACCGGATATGTTGTTTATTGCTCCAAAACCAAAAATAAGTACGAAGCTGATATTCACGGAAGCAAATGAAGCGGCCTGGAGGCAGCTTGGATATGCAAAAAAAAATATAAAATCTTTTACATTTGAAGGAATTGCTGCCCCATCTCTAAAAAAAGGCGCTTCTGCCCAGGCGCAAAAAATAGCCGAATTGCCGGAATGTAAGTTTGACTGGGAGTGGGAAAGGTCAGACGGAGAAATTCTCCCTGTAGAAATACATACAAAACAGGATGTTCTGTCCGGAGAGCCGGTTATCATTGCCGTGGCACGAGATATCTCAGCCTACAAGAAAGCGGTCGAGGACATTCATCAGCTCTCTCATTATGACCGGCTGACAAACCTCCCCAATCTCCGTTATTTCAGGGAGCAGTTAACCCAAAACATTGGACCGAACCAAAAAATAGCCGTTATCACGTTAAATATCAACCGGTTTCGCCGCATTAATGAAACGAAGGGGCTGCAAACCGGTGACAAAATCCTCATGCAGATAAGCCAGCGTATAAAGTCAATTCTTCATTATCAACAGGTGCTTGCTAGAAAAGCAAATGACGAATTTTTGCTTTTCAGCAGGTTTTCAGATGATAAAGAGATTATCCAGCTGATCGAACATATCCAAAGCCTGTTTCAACGGCCGCTTGTCCCGGTAAAGGAAGAAATATACATATTGCTTACCGCCGGTATCGCCTTTGTGGGCAAAGACGGTACTGAAGCGGATGAGATGATTCAGAGTGCAGATATTGCACTTTCCCATGCCAAAAGGACCGGCAAGTCCTATGATTTTTACAGAAAAGGAATGGAGCAGGAAGCGAAGGAGTTTTACCAGCTTGAAAATGACCTTTACAACGCCGTCGTAAAAAAAGAACTCTATCTTGTCTATCAGCCGTATGTAAGTTGTCAAACGGGTGAGCTGATGGGAGTCGAAGCGCTGGTCCGCTGGAAGCATCACGAAAAAGGAAGCATTCCTCCTGGTATATTTATCCCCGTGGCTGAGGACAACGGTTACATACAAACACTAGGACACTGGATTCTTCATCAGGTGTGCCGGGAGATGGCAGTATTTCTACAAAAAAAAACCGGGCGGACAGTCTCTGTCAACATATCAAGCATACAATTAGAAGACCCGGCCTTTGCCAGTGAGCTTTATGACCTGGTTACTGCCTATGATATAGAACCGCGCCAGGTCGTTTTAGAAATAACAGAGCGGACAACCATGGACATGAAGCAGATGATGCCGGTTCTTCACAGCTTAAAAACAATGGGATTCCCGCTGAGCCTGGATGATTTTGGGACGGGATACAGTTCCTTGAGCCAGTTAAAGGATTTACCTATTGATACTTTGAAAATAGACCGGTCCTTTATTAAAGATATGACCAAAAAAGAGCAGAATCTAGCGATAGTCAAAACGATTATCGATACAGCAGATAGTTTGAATTTGAATGTCATCGCAGAAGGCGTAGAAAATGCCGAACAGGCCAAACAGCTGCTTACGTTAAGATGTCATTATTTTCAAGGATATTATTTTGCAGAACCCGCCCGCCTTCAGGAGTTAAAGCTGGGAAAAAATGCATAAACCCTGCTGGGACAAAAGTAAATTATTTATTGCAAAAATCCAGACGATTCTACTGAATCTGTCTGGATTGTTTGTTAATTATGTGTTTTCAAAATATGCTCCGTCCAAACGCTTCGCTTTCCGCGGGCACGACTCACTCATTTTGACTACGCAAAGGAGCTGATTTCTCAATCAAAGAAATTAATATTCGTCTTTCAAGATGCTATTTTTATTTGTCTTAACTTCTTCGTACGCTCATTTTTTGACTTAAATTAATATGGTGTTTATTCTTCGATTGAAGAACGGAAGGCGGCGACTCCGGGTCGATTAAAACCGGCCACGTCCTGTGGCCAACATCGACACTAACACCTCCTGTGCGTCGCGGGATCAGCGCCGTCTGAAAATCCATTCTGCCGAAGCTTCGCTGAGACAGAATTAGTTGAAGACAAGCCCCGCGGAAAGCGTCCGCCTGCAGAGATGAAATCAACAAAACCCATACTTTCTCTGTTTTTAAAAAAGTGGCTGGGACAAAAGAAAATTATTTATTGCAAAATCCAGACAATTCTATTGAATATTTGTCTGAGCCATATTTTTGTACATACGGTCGTGAAAAGTTCCCATTTCTATGTGTTACAAGTTTTTTTGAAGCTAACTGAATTAGAAAATGTTATAATAGGAGCATTGTGAAAAAGATACCCCAAATTTGGGTAAGAATAGAAAGAAGGACATTTTCATGAGTTTTTCCGGAGAAAAAGCGGTTGTTGTTTTCAGCGGAGGCCAGGACAGCACCACCTGTCTTTTCTGGGCATTGAAACGTTTTGAAGAAGTGATTGCGGTAACGTTTCATTACGGTCAGCGTCATGCTGATGAAGTTGACGTGGCAGCCAGCATTGCCACAGAGCTCGAAGTGGAGCACCACGTGCTGGACATGGGGCTGTTGAACCAACTGGCGCCGAACGCTCTCACGCGCGAGAATATTGAGGTAACTGCAGGAGGAAAGGGGGAGCTTCCCTCAACATTTGTGGAAGGGCGCAATCTGCTGTTCTTTTCATTTGCATCGATTCTAGCCTCTCAAAAAGGGGCCAGGCACATTGTTACTGGAGTGTGTGAAACTGACTACAGCGGCTATCCGGACTGCCGCGATGTGTTTGTAAAATCACTGAATGTATCATTAAACCTCGCTCTTGATAAAGAGCTGGTTCTGCATACCCCGCTAATGTGGCTTAACAAAAAAGAAACGTGGAAACTAGCAGACGAATTAGGCAGATTAAGCTTTGTGAAAAACAAGACCTTAACCTGCTACCACGGCATCCGTGGAGATGGCTGCGGAGAATGCCCTGCCTGCAGGCTGCGGCAGGACGGCTACCTTCAATATATGGATGAAAAGGAAAGGGAAAACTAATGCTTCATCAATTTTATCCTCAAGTGATGCATGACTTCAGGTATGAACTGAATAAGGATATGCATTTAGCAGCTGCTCATTTTATTCCAGATAGTGCTGCAGGTAAATGCATGGATATTCACGGGCATACGTATGTGATAAACGTTACGATTGCCGGCGATGAACTGAATCATACAGGCTTTCTGGCGGATTTTAAACTATTGAAGGAGATCGTGCACAAACGCTACGATCATACTCTTTTAAATGACAAGGTAGAATTTAATGATCAGAAAGATCCGGCTGCTTTCCCTACGACGGAGGTTGTCGCAAAAACGCTCTGGAGCTTGATTCAGCGGGAGCTTGACAACTCTGAAAATAAACCTCGCTGTCTTCAGGTGCTTGTTCGTGAAACACCGACAAGCTATGTAATGTACCGCCCAAAGAAAGGAGATTTTGAGTGATGAAAAAAATCCCCATACTAGAAATCTTTGGGCCGACGATTCAGGGAGAAGGAATGGTTATCGGACAAAAGACAATGTTTATTCGCACTGGGGGCTGTGATTATCGCTGTTCCTGGTGCGATTCTGCGTTTACATGGGACGGCTCGCAGCAGGCCGTATTAATGACGGCTCCGGAAATCATGGAGAAGCTTAAGGACGCCGGTGGAAAGAATTTCAGCCATGTGACCATTTCTGGAGGCAATCCAGCTCTGCATAAAGGCTTAGCAGAAGTGGTGGAGATGCTTCAGCAAAAGGGGATCCGTACTGCAGTTGAAACACAGGGAAGCATATGGCAGGAATGGATGCTCGATATTGACGACGTGACCATTTCACCGAAGCCGCCCAGTTCTACTATGAAAACGGAATGGGAGCAGCTTGATTATTATGTAAAACGGTTAATCAGCCGTCCAGGAAAAAGCATGAGCCTCAAAATCGTGATTTTTAATGACAAAGATCTTGATTATTTAATACAGGTGCATGAACGCTATCCATCCGTCGAAATGTACGCCCAGACCGGAAACGATGAGCTGAGCGCCGAGGACAGCAGACAGCTGCGCGACCATCTGCTTGAGCGTTATCAGTGGCTTATTGAGAAAGTGACGAACTCAGAAAAATTAAACAGTGTCAAAGTTCTACCGCAGCTTCATACTCTGCTGTGGGGCAATAAACAAGGTGTGTAATGAAAGGAGCAGCCAGCATATGCCAGACCAGAATAGAAAAGATGTGGATCAGCTTTCCCATTTAGGAAGTGAAAATACTGTCTACACTTTCGAATATGATCCGACCCAGCTGGAGTCATTTGAAAATAATCACCCCGGCCGTGATTATTTTGTGAAATTTAACTGTCCAGAGTTTACAACGCTTTGTCCAAAAACTGGGCAGCCCGATTTTGCCACCCTGTATATCAGCTACGTGCCGGATAAGAAAATGGTGGAGAGCAAGTCGCTGAAGCTGTATTTATTCAGCTTCCGAAACCACGGCGGCTTTCATGAGGAAGCGGTTAATATGATTGTAAATGATTTAGTCGAGCTGATGGACCCCCGCTACCTTGAAGTGTGGGGAAAGTTTACTCCCCGTGGAGGAATTTCGATTGATCCGTATGTTAATTACGGCCGCCCTGGTACAAAATATGAAGAAATGGCAGCTAAGCGGCTGTTATACCACGATATGTATCCGGAAACGATTGACAACCGGTAGAGCGCCAGTTTTCTAAAGTAATCGCTCAGCTCATACAGGTGAAGAAGATTGTGACTTTGTAATACAATGAAAAAACCGCCGGGGCACATATCCCGGCGGTTTTTACTTCTCCTGATTCGGTGTTGCTTCTCTCTCGGCAGCGAGTCTTGCCTGCTTTTTTAATATTTCCATTTCTGAGCATATCAGTTCATAGCGAACCTGGCCGGATTGGCGGCATTTTTCTTTACGTTCCCGGCAGCGCTGGGCAGCCGCAGAAGGAGACTCCTTTACTTTCCTGGCTGAACCAGCTGTCTTGGTGCGGGATGTTCTGCCATCTTGTGGTGCAAGCAGCAGGCCAGCCGCTGCGGAGATCAGCAGCCCGGCACCAGCTCCTGCCAATAAAGAGCCGCTGGATTTCCTGCTCATTGGGCTTGATTCCCTTCTTTAATTTCCTTTAACGTCTTACGCTTTTGTGTTAAATAGTAGCCTAAAGCAAGCACGCCATATATTCCGCCAAGATCTCTGCGCTGGGTCTCTTCTTTTCCTTCTTCTGTATTGCGTTTCATGGACATCGTCATATCCACGAGGGAGGACGACAGCTTTCTTGAGGCTTCTCCTGCATCGCCGACAATGTAAAAAAGAGGATTCAGTGCGCGCAGTTTTTCATTCAAATCAAGGATGGTTTCGTTGCTGTTATGAATAACCAGCTCAGATTGATTCATAACCTCCTCAAGCTGCTCCGGCAGCTTTTCGACCGTCTTATCAACATCGGCAAGCACCTTTGTTAAATTCGAAAGAACTTTAATTAAAAAGATAACAAGTACAGCAAATGCAATGCCAAAAATAAGTATTCCGATTCCTAGCAGATCCATAATGAAAACCTCCTGTTAAGGGTTGATTGCTTCTGTATTTTTAAATTCGACATCTTTTGATTAATTCCTTTCTTCATTTATCACATTGAGCATATCACCCATATATTCCCCAATTACCGGAACGGCCTGCAGCTGCGCTAAAATAAAAATGAGCAGTGCAATAAACAAACCAGCACCGATCGTCAGTCCGACGCCTCTTGCGATTCCTGCAATCAGATTCGTTTTGACAACCTCTCCTGGTTTAGTGTAGTGATAAGCCATATCTTTCATTCGTGATTTTGTCGTAATCTCATCGAGACGCTCGACAACTTTTTCCAGCTTCTTTACATCTTCATGTTCAGGCGGCCGTTTCTTTGTCTCCAGCCGTTCATTGCGAACCTCTCGTTCTGCGCTCACACTAACCCTCCTATTCCTGCATACAGAAAGCTTTTGATGTCTTCTTTTAGACTGATACCCCGGCAAACTTCGCTTCAAACCAAACATCTTAAAATACAGAAAATACTCTTACAGGCAGTAAATAGTTTGGATCGAAAGAAATTATCAGGGAAAGAATGATCGGTGCTGTTTTTGAAAACGATCAGCGAAAATCTCGATGTGATCAGCGGAAATTTGAAATTCATGAGCGAAATTTGGAAAATGATCAGCGGAAAATTAAATTTGATCAGCGAAAATTCGAATTTGATCAAACTGCCAGATCAAACTTCGGCACTCCCTATATGAAGAATTAATAACATGTACCGATATAATAAAAAAAAGGGGGCAGGCCATGACATCGGAACAATCGCTTCTGCAGGAAATCATTGTGATGGAAGGCAGCTTTGGGACAGGGGCCGGAAAAATTGTTGAGCTCAAACAAAATGTGTTTGGAATCGAATGGCTTGCCGGCATTAAAGAAAATAAGCCTGCAGCCGGGAATCTCGTCAACTGTCAGGTGGACCCGGTGGCTTCCGGACAAATTTACAGATTAAAAGCAGAAGTATTAACTTTTCATTCCTTTGATAATCGTCAAATTGTAAGAATTGCAGTAAAGCATTCCGAAATCTCCCAAAATAAAAGGCATCATACGCGGCTGACACTCCTCGGCTATTTTTCAACACCGGGTGCAGCAAGGTGGCGCTCGTTTCCGCCGCGTGATTCTCCCTGGAATAAGGGGGAGGTTATGGATATCGGAGAAGGAGGGGCTCGTCTGCTTACCAATACTTATTACGATACCGGGCAGCTGATTGAATGTGAAATAAAAGAGCCTGTGTTTACAGTGGCAGAGCTTGTGCTGGCAAAGGTTACATCTGTAAATGAAAGACCAGGAAAAGGTTATCAGCTCGCTATGCAGTTTTTGAATTTATCGAGAAAAAATACAAGGCGGATAAAGCAGATGGTCGAAGCTGCAGGCAGGAGGATGGACAATAGAAAAATATATAAAAAATAAACGAAGACTCTGACCGCGGTCTTCGTTTATACTTTAATGGTTTAATTTTATTAAAGAATAAAAGCATAAGCTGAGGCTGTCGCCTTTTAGAATGGGCGGCAGGCCAGGTTTTTCTTTATTTTCTCTTAAACATGAGTCAAATGCACGTAAGCGTTTTTCATCATATGATCGTGATGGATATAAGAATCATAAACCATTCGCAATGCTTCCTGTTCGTCTCCAATGGACTGAACTGCTTCGCTGAAGGAAGCCTCTAGAAAAGGATCCGTATTTACCATCTGTCTCATTCTTTCTGCGTGAAACTCCATCATCTTTTCCCCCTTCTCGCTGCAATTTCTTTTACTACTAAGATATGCTCAAACTTTAAAAATGACCTCTAGGCCACTAGGAAGATGAGCGAAATATTATTGCTGAATCTGGTCGTACAAGGAGTTGAATTTCTGGGCTGCATCGGTATCCTTTTCCGTGATGCCGCCTTCATCGTGTGTCGATAAATGTACGGTAATATCGGTATGATCGATAATAATTTTAGGATGGTGCTGCACTTCTTCGGCGTATTTCGACAATTCATCCACAAAAGAAATACCAGTAAGAAATTGGTCGAACGTATAAATTTTACCAAGCGTTTTCGCGTCTTTTCGTTTCCATCCGGCTAAATCCTGCAGCTTTTCTTCAATCTGTTCATTTCGCAGCGTGGACATAAGCTACCCTACCTTTCTTAGCTGTGTTACATGCAGTATACCCATGGAAAGCTTTTCTCTAAACGTTGAAAGGAAAAGCGTAATTTTTTCACGTATGGGGAAAAGATAGGAAAGAAGGGGGTCGAACTAAATGTTAACGAAAAAGCTGGGAATTTGCCGAACGGAATATGGCAGGCTCATTGAAGTGCTGGTATGCTCTCCAGAAGAAATGAGAATTGAAGAAGTAATTAATCGAACACAGGAGAAATATGAAGAAATCGATCAAACGAAAGCGGTGGAAGAGCATAATTATTTTGTTCTCTTGCTTCGGGAGCACGGGGTTCATGTGCACTATCTGAAGCCCTCCGAAAAAATGCCTGAACAGGTGTTTACTAGAGATTTAGGATTTACCTCCGAACAGGGGATTATTCTCGGTTCGATGCGCACAGATATAAGACGCCCGGAAACGAACCGGTTTGAAGTCTGGATGGAGAAAAACGGCTGGGCGTATGACCAGATTACAAACGCACCATTAGAAGGAGGGGATGTCCTTCTGAGCGGAGATACAATATATATCGGGGAAAGCAGCCGCACAACGAGCGCTGCAATAGAGGCTGTCCAGGGAGCATTTTCTGATTATCAGGTAGTAGTCCTTCCTTTTGCGAAAGAATATCTGCACCTCGACTGTGTCTTTAACATACTTTCCGAGGACACTGCTCTGCTGTTTCCCGATGCACTGTCTGAAGAACATGTCAGCGTGCTGGAGAATAAATTCCATATCATACGTGTAAAACCGGAAGAACAGTTTTATCTAGGGACAAATGTACTGTCGATCGGAGAAAAAAAGGTCTGTAGTCTTCCGGAAAATAAGCGGATCAATGAAGAAATGACCGCACGGGGGTTTACCGTGCTGCCGGTGCCATTTTCTGAAATTATTAAATCGGGGGGATCCTACCGCTGCTGTACGTTTCCACTTATCCGAGAATAGCCAGGGTAATAAATATGGAGCGTCGGGGGCGCCTTATATGGAGTCGAGCGCATAATTGGGAAAGGATGTAATTCAAAAGTAGGCAGCCGCATGGTTGACCTCAAAGAAGCGAAACAGCACCTCCGCGTACGTCTCAAAAAGGTTTGGAAAGCTAGCTTGCTTCGTTAACGAAGGATGTACATTCAGCACGGAAACTGATACATTTAGAGGAGAGCGGTTATTTCAGCGTATTTTATTGAAGAAAATGTAAGATAATAATCGGGAAAAGTGGATTGACAAACAAAAAAAAGTTTTTTAAAATATTAGATGCAGACTGACTAGTCGGTCTAAACTCCGTATTGTTTGTGTAATCGCTTACTTTTTATGGAAATCATAAAGTGATACTTATTCAATGGAAAAGGAAGGTGCCAGATGTTTAAAAGAATACTTATAGCGAACCGGGGAGAAATTGCCGTTCGGATCATCCGGGCCTGCAAGGAAATGGATATTGAAACTGTTGCAGTTTACTCCGAAGCGGATCGTGAAGCGCTGCACGTACTTATGGCCGACGAAGCATACTGCATCGGGCCGAATTCCTCCGCAGAAAGCTACTTAAAAAAGACTAATTTAATTTCAACTGCATTAAAAACTGGTTCAGAAGCTGTGCATCCAGGTTACGGATTTCTCGCAGAAAATGCAGAGTTCGCAGAAATCTGTGCTGATCACGATCTTACGTTTATCGGTCCTTCTCCGGAAGCGATCAATAAGATGGGTGCCAAAGCTGTAGCAAGAGAAACGATGGAAGCGGCCGGCGTTCCGATTGTGCCGGGAACAGATGGAATTATAAACAATGAAGAAGAAGCCGCAGACACAGCAGAGGAGATCGGCTACCCTGTCATAGTCAAAGCGACAGCAGGCGGAGGAGGAAAAGGAATGCGGGTCGCCAATGATCGATCCGAACTAAAAAAAGCGATCAGCATGGCTCAACAGGAAGCAGCTACTGCTTTCGGCAACTCCGGTGTTTACATGGAGAAATTCGTTGAAGAGCCGCGCCACGTAGAAATTCAAATTATGGCGGACCAGCATGGGAACGTCGTTCATTTCGGGGAGAGAGACTGCTCCATTCAGCGCCGGCATCAAAAGCTTGTCGAAGAAGCGCCATCACCTGCCCTCGATGAGAATACGCGCCAGGCGATGGGAAACGCCGCGGTGAAAGCTGCGGAAGCGGTCCAGTACTGCGGAGCCGGCACCGTCGAATTTTTACTGGATAAACATAAAAAGTTTTATTTCATGGAAATGAATACTCGAATTCAAGTGGAGCATCCAGTGACCGAAGAAGTGACCGGTATTGACTTAATAAAAGAACAGATACGGGCTGCTGCAGGTGAGAGGCTCACCGTAAAGCAGGAGGATATTGTAATTGAAGGATGGGCGATTGAATGCAGGATTAATGCGGAAAACCCGGAGAAAAACTTTATGCCCACTCCTGGCAAAATAGATATGTACCTTCCGCCCGGCGGATTCGGGGTACGCGTCGACAGCTCCGTTTACCCAGGATATGCGATCTCTCCTTACTATGATTCAATGGTAGCAAAGCTGATTGTCCGTGGGAACACCAGGGAAGAGGCAATTTCAAGAATGAAGAGAGCGTTGTCAGAATTCGTGGTAGAAGGGGAAGGGGTAGAAACAACCATTCCATTTCATTTAAAATTATTCTCACACGAAGTATTTGTATCAGGTGAGTTTAATACGAAATTTTTAGATCAATATTCTATTATGGATTAATGGAATGATTCTCCATTCAGAAAGCAGGTGATACAGAATGCCGGAAAAGTCGACAAAGCAGCGCATTACAGAAGCAGCACTGAAATTGTTTGAGGAATCTGGCTTTCACGCAGTAACTGTAGATAAAATTGTGAAAGAAAGCAATACTTCTAAAGGCGGCTTTTACCACAATTTCAAATCGAAAGATGAACTTTTATATACGATACACGATTCTTTTATCACCTATATCATCGATAAAGCAGCAGAAGCACATTCGAGCTACGACACTCCTGCAGAAAAACTTTATGAGACCGTCCGCTCCTTCGTGAAAATGTTTGAGCTTTACCGTGCTCATGTAACAGTTTTTTATCAGGAAAGCCTGTATCTGTCTCCGGAGTATTTTGACAGCATCAAAAAGAAACGAAGAAAATATAAAGACATGATGTTTACTGTGGTGGAGCAGGGCAAGCAGCGGGGTGATTTTCGAGAAGAGCTGCCGGTTCCGATAATGTCGATGGCGATTTTTGGAATGATAAACTGGACGTATAAGTGGTATAAAGCGGACGGGGAATACACCGTTCAAGAAATTGCAGACATATATGCTGACCTGATTATGCAGTCGGTACTGACAGAACAAGCCCGCAGCAACCCGGCTTATCAACGATTCTTTCTTAAAGAAAATTCTGTAAAATAATGTACTTATAAAGGAGTGTCACACCAATGTATAAAGTAAGTGAGATTAAAGAATTGATTCGTGCCCTGGATCGCTCAAGTGTAGGAGAAATAGAAATCCGGGGGGAAAACAAAACTAAGCTGACGCTTCGCAAAGAAAGTGTAGCTCAGGCAGTTTCAACAGCGGACACCGCAGCACCTGCCCCGGCAGCTGCTCCGCCACAGCCAGCACCCCAGGCTCAGCCCCAGACCCCTGCTCCATCAGATTCCAGGGAACAGGAGTCGGCGAAGGCAGCGCCTGAGGATAAGGAAACGGACAGGCAGGATGATACTCTTCATAAAATAACCTCCCCTATGGTTGGTACGTTTTACCGATCCCCATCACCGGATGCAGATCCATACGTAACGCAAGGAAAGAAAATCAGTGAGGATTCCGTGGTGTGTATTGTGGAAGCAATGAAACTAATGAATGAACTTGAAGCAGAAGTGACAGGAGAAATTGTAGAAATCCTCGTTGAAGATGGTGAACTGGTAGAATACGGCCAGCCTTTATTCCTTGTCAAAGCTTCTTAATATCCAAGGGCTGCCCACTTTAGACGTTTGCATCTAAACCGGCATGCCCTTCTTTAATGTGAATAAATTTCATAAGTCAATTTCACAATAACAAAAGCAAACATAACAGCTATGTGCTGGCAGGTATTCATCGGCCTGGAGTCGTCGCCTTACGGTGTTGATCTATTAATATGTAAGCGTTTACTATGATTTTTTGAGTACCAGGCAGGGAAAGGTGGCATTTTTGATGAGTGATATGTTTGACAAGATAGAAGAAATGGAAGACAGACGTGAAAAAGTAAAGCTGGGGGGAGGTTCGGAGCGTATTGACGCCCAGCATGACCGCGGCAAGCTGACAGCGAGAGAAAGAATTGACCTGCTTGTTGATGAACGGAGTTTTATTGAGCTCAATCCGTTTATTGAAAACCGCGGCCTGGACTATGGGCACGCAGAAGCACCTGGAGAAGGAGTCGTAACTGGATACGCGAGAGTAAACGGCAAGCTGATATTTTTATTTGCTCAGGATTTTACGGTGTACGGGGGAGCCCTGGGGGAGATGCATGCTCTAAAAATTGCGAAAACGATGGATCTGGCTGCCGAAAATGGTGCCCCGATCATTGGTTTGAATGATTCAGGAGGCGCTCGAATTCAAGAAGGCGTACTGTCTCTTGATGGATATGGTCATGTGTTTTACCGTAATTCCATATATTCCGGCGTCATACCGCAGATTTCGGTGATCATGGGTCCATGTGCGGGAGGAGCTGTTTATTCTCCGGCTATCACCGACTTTGTTTTTATGGTGGAAAAAACGAGCCAGATGTTTATAACGGGACCTAAAGTAATTGAAAGTGTTACAGGTGCGAGCATTAACACAGAGGACCTTGGCGGTGCAAAGGTGCATTCCTCGAAAAGCGGAAATGCTCATTTCACAGCGTCAAGTGAGGAACAGGTACTCAAGGACGTCCGTCGTCTGATCAGCTACCTGCCTGCGAATCATGAAGAAAAGCCGCAGCCGTTTCCTCCGAAAAAACCAGTGGATATGGAAGAAAGGATCGAGGAATTACTTGATATTGTGCCGGTCGACAGTACAAAGGTGTATGATGTCAGAAAAGTAATCCGCTGTCTTCTTGATGATGAAGACTTTATGGAAGTCCATGCCAGCTTTGCCAAAAATATAGTAGTCGGCTTCGGCCGCATCAACGGCGATACGATCGGGATTGTCGCTAACAATCCAAAAATGATGGCAGGAGGACTTGATATTGATTCCTCAGATAAATGCTCGCGCTTTATTCGTTTTTGTGACTGTTTCAATATCCCTCTCATTACTTTCGAGGATGTGAGTGGATTTATCCCAGGTGTTCAGCAGGAGCATGGCGGGATTATCCGGCACGGTGCAAAAATTCTATACGCCTATTCTGAGGCGACGGTCCCTAAAATAACGGTTATTTTACGCAAAGCCTTTGGCGGGGCGTATGTTGCTTTAAACAGTAAAGCCATTGGAGCAGACCTCGTTTTTGCCTGGCCGAATGCAGAGATTGCGGTGATGGGTCCGGAAGGCGCAGCTAACATCATTTTTGCCAAGGAAATCCGTGAAAGCGATCATCCTGAGGAAACTAGGCAGGCAAAAATACAGGAATACCGTGAACGATTTGCGAATCCATATATAGCAGCTGGTAACGGTATTGTCGATGATGTGATTGACCCGCGTGATACAAGAAAGTCTTTAGCCAGTGCTCTTGATATGCTGCGGAATAAGAAAAAACAACAGCCGAATAAAAAGCACGGCAATATCCCGTTGTAGGCGGAAAGGAGCTGCGTTATGGAACAAAGCACTCTGCACTCTTTGCTTAAAAATATTTGTGATTTCCCGGTGCCTTCTGAACAAGAATGGTGGGAAACAGCTGAGAAATCTTTAAAAGGCAAACCTGCTGACAAAGCGTTATATACAGAAACGGACGAGGATATTACGCTCCAGGCATTATATCGGATAAAAGATCGGGAAGGCCTGCCATTTGTTGAATCGCTGCCGGGGCAGTATCCGTTCATACGCGGAGCAAAAGCGACTCCACTGCCGTGGAAGATTGTCCAGGAAATTCATGAGCAGACACCGCAAGCAGTAAACACCGAAATAAAAAAAGGACTTAAAAAAGGGCAGCAGGGTGTCTCGCTGCGCTGGAAGGACGGAGTAAAGCAAGGCGTTCCGCCAACGGAAAACGACAAGCCGGAAGGAAGCTTTTTCCATTGTAAAAAAGACGCAGAAACGATATTAAAGGATATCGACCTTGACGGAGTGACACTTCATATTGAAACGGGAGCACATCCAGAAGCTATATTTTCAATGTGGGCAGCAGTGCTGCAGGAAAAAGAGGCACTTCAGCTTGTTGAAGGTTCGCTCGCTTCTGATCCGCTGGGGGAATGGCTGCGGACCGGGCGTTTATACACAAAGCTTGATATATGCTTTGATCAACTCGCACGCGTGACTGAATGGAGCCGGACAAAGCAGTCCAGGCTCAAAACAGTGCTCGTCTCAGGAGAGGTTTATCACAACGGTGGAGCGAGTGCAGTAGAAGAATTGGCTTATACAATGGCCGCAGGAGTGTCCTATTTACGGGCATTAATTGAGCGGGGGCTCACCGTGGATCAGGCTGCAGCCGCGTTCCAATTTACTTATTCTTCGGGGTCGCAGTTTTTTATGGAGATGGCCAAATTCCGTGCAGCACGTGCATTGTGGGCGAACATCCTGTCTGCTTTTAATGTCGAAGAGAATCAGCGCGGGATGACTATTCATGCCAGAACCTCTGCCCGGACAAAAACAGAGTACGATCCGTATGTAAATATGCTGCGCGCAGTCACCGAAGCGTTTTCTGCAGCAGCCGGAGGAGCAGACAGTCTTCACGTCAGCCCGTTTGACGAAGTATTTCAGCGGCCGATTGATTTTTCGAATCGGATTGCCCGCAACACGCAGATTATTCTGCAGGAGGAAGCGCATATTGGAAGAACGCTTGATACAGCAGGGGGTTCCTATTTTATCGAACGGCTGACGCATGAGCTTGCTGAAAAGGCGTGGGGTCTTTTTCAAGAGGTTGAAGGAAGAGGCGGATTAGAGCAGGATCTCCGTGAAGGAAAAATACAGGCGCGCATCAAGCAGTGCCGCGATGAAAGAGAAGAAAAAGTTCAGACGAGAAAGAATGTATTTATCGGAGTGAATAAATACCCTAATCTCGACGAACAACGTGTTTCAGTGACTCCTGATCCTGACAAGAAAGCAGTGGCTGCTTATGTTAATGCTTTCAAGAGAGAAAATAAAAAGACAACGGCATCGAAAAGCTATTATGCGAGCACAGATCAGGCAGTATCTGCTGTTGCCAAAGGAGTATCCGTTTCAGATGCAGCCATTGCAGGAGGAAGAAGGGAGAAACCAGAAATAATTGAAGCACTTCATCTTCATCGTGAAGCGGAACCGTTTGAAAAGCTTCGAAAGCAGGCAGAAGCGGTGAAAAAACGTGCAAAAGCGCCGCTTAGTGCCTTTCTATTAACTTTAGGTCCGCTTGCCGAGCATAAGCCACGGACTGATTTTACGACAGGATTTTTGCAGACCGGGGGATTTGCCATTACCCAGGCAGAAGGCTCGGACTCGGTGGAGGAGGCCGTAGAAAAAGGAGCCGCTGCTACGGAAAATATTATCGTGATGTGCGGTTCCGACACTTCGTACGAGGAGATAGGCCGTGCCGCCATTGAAAAATTAAAGGGAAGTTCCCCTTCTAAAACGTTGCTTCTCGCCGGAAGGCTTACGAAAGAGGAAGAAGCTGACTGGAAAAGCGTCGGTCTGGATGAGGTAATTCATGCGAAATCAAATGTGTATAAGACGCTGAAATGGCTCCACGAAAAGGAAGGAGGACCACAGCATGACGACTCCTGATTTTACGAAAATTGAATACGATGCGGTACTGGCTTCTGCGGATCATCACAAATGGAAGCAGCAGGCGGAGCATGAGCAGGAAGATTCAGACAAGAAGCTGACCTCCTCCACGGTGGAAAATATTCCGATAAAACCCGTGTATACAAAGGAAGATACAGAGGGGCTGCCGCACACGGATTATGTTTCCGGTATCGCCCCTTTTTTACGGGGGCCGTATCCAGCGATGTATAAAACAAGGCCATGGACAGTGCGTCAATATGCTGGCTTTTCTACAGCGGAGGAGTCGAATGCATTTTACCGCCGCAACCTTGCCGCCGGCCAAAAAGGGCTTTCTATCGCTTTTGATTTAGCTACACACCGCGGCTATGATTCCGATCACCCGCGCGTCGTAGGTGATGTCGGGAAGGCAGGCGTTGCTGTGGATTCAATTCTAGATATGAAGCTGTTATTTGACGGCATACCGCTCGATCAAATGTCAGTTTCGATGACGATGAACGGTGCGGTCCTGCCGGTTATGGCTTTTTATATTGTGGCAGCGGAGGAACAGGGGGTCAGTCAGGAGAAGCTAACCGGGACCATCCAAAACGATATATTAAAGGAATATATGGTCCGCAACACTTACATTTATCCACCGGAAATGTCGATGCGGATTATTTCCGATATTTTTGCTTATACGTCTGAGCATATGCCGAAGTTTAACAGCATCTCTATTTCCGGCTATCATATGCAGGAAGCCGGAGCAACCGCGGACCTTGAACTCGGCTATACCCTGGCTGACGGTCTAGAGTATGTAAGAACCGGTTTAAAAGCTGGACTTGATATTGATAAGTTCGCCCCGCGCCTGTCTTTTTTCTGGGCTATCGGAATGAATCATTACATGGAAATAGCAAAGCTGAGAGCAGCACGGCTTTTATGGGCCCGCTTAATCAAGCCGTTTCAGCCGAAAAATGAAAAATCCCTGGCACTGCGAACCCATTCGCAGACATCGGGATGGAGTTTAACTGAACAGGATCCATACAATAATGTCGTGCGGACGTGCATTGAAGCGATGGCGGCTGCGATGGGCCATACCCAATCTCTGCATACAAATGCTCTGGATGAAGCAATTGCCCTCCCTACGGATTTTTCGGCAAGAATTGCCCGAAACACACAGCTTTATCTGCAGGAAGAGACCGGGATGACGAATGTAGTCGACCCATGGGGAGGATCTTTTTACATGGAACGTCTCACGGCGGAGCTGGCAGAGAAGGCATGGGGCCATATCCAGGAAATCGATGAAGCAGGAGGAATGACAAAAGCAATTGAGACAGGCCTTCCAAAAATGAGAATAGAAGAAGCTGCCGCCAGACGTCAGGCCCATATTGATTCTGGGCAGGAGACGATTGTTGGAATTAATAAATACCGATTGGAAAAGGAAGATCCACTTGATATTTTAGATATTGACAATACAGCCGTCCGCGAAGCACAGATGAAACGCCTGGAGAAGCTCAGGAAAGAGCGCAGGGATGAAGATGTACTGAAGTGCCTGGAGGCATTGACTGAAGCTGCTAAAAGCGGCAAAGGAAACCTGCTTGCACTTGCAGTAGAAGCCGCCAGGGCGAGAGCCTCTCTTGGAGAAATATCTGACGCGGTAGAAAAAGCGGCAAGCAGACATCAAGCTGTGATCCGTTCCATCAGCGGTGTATACAGTGCTGAATTTGGAGAGAAAGAGCTTATGGATGATGTAAGAAATTTAACGGATGCGTTCGCGGAGGAGGAAGGGCGCCGTCCGCGGATTATGATTGCAAAAATGGGGCAGGATGGTCATGACCGGGGGGCGAAGGTTATCTCTACTGCGTTTGCGGATCTCGGCTTTGATGTCGATATCGGGCCGCTGTTTCAGACTCCGGCTGAAGCAGCAATGCAGGCTGTGGAAAATGACGTTCATATTCTCGGCATGAGCTCTCTTGCTGCAGGGCACAAGACGCTTCTGCCGCAGGTGATTGAAGAGCTTGAAAAGCTGGGCCGGGGCGATATTGTTGTAGTCATCGGCGGTGTCATTCCGGCCCAGGATTATGATTTTCTGAAGGAAAAAGGAGCGGCAGCTATCTTCGGACCGGGCACCGTCATTCCGGCAGCGGCCAAAAAAGTCATGGAGGAAGTAAGAAGCCGTCAGGAAGATGCCGATGAATGATCAAGGGAAGCACAAATTTCGAAAGCGTTCCCTGACAGTGGAGGAATTTACCGACGGTGTCATAAACGGCAATCGAGCAATTATTGCCCAGGCGATTACGCTCGTGGAAAGCAACTCCCCAAAGCATTTTGAAAAAGCGCAGAAGTTGCTGCAGAGAATCATGCCATACACCGGTAAAGCAATCCGGGTCGGCATTACCGGTGTCCCAGGGGCTGGAAAAAGCACTTTGATTGAAGAGTTTGGAGCTATGCTGTGTGTACAAGGAAATAAACTTGCAGTGCTTGCCGTAGACCCTTCCTCTAGTGTGAGCAGAGGCAGTATCCTCGGAGATAAGACGAGAATGGATACATTATCTAAACATCCGAATGCCTATGTGCGCCCGTCCCCATCCGGCGGAGCACTCGGAGGCGTCGCCAGGAAAAGCCGTGAAACAATGCTGATTTGTGAGGCCGCCGGATACAATATTATTTTTGTTGAAACAGTAGGGGTCGGACAGAGTGAAATCACAGTGCGTTCCATGGTTGATTTTTTTCTCGTCCTGATGTTAACCGGCGGCGGTGATGAACTGCAGGGAATGAAAAAAGGAATTATGGAAATCGCTGATGCCATTTACATTAACAAAGCCGACGGAACGAACAAACAGGCGGCACTGAATGCGAAAGCTGAATACAATCGTCTCCTTCATTACCTGCAGCCGGCGACGCCAGGCTGGGAAACAAGGGCATTTACCATTTCCGCCTTAACTGGCGAAGGCGTGCCTGAACTGTGGGACATGATCACCTCGTTTGAGGAAAAAATGAAAAAAAGCGGGTTTTTTGAAAAACGACGGGCCGGCCAGCTGGCAGATTGGATGGACCGTCTCATAGAAGAGGAATTAAAAAATAGATTTTATCAGAATGCTTATATTAAAGAAACACTGCCAGAGGTGAAACGGCAGGTAACGGCAGGGGAAACGCCGCTTGCCCGTGCTGTGCAGGAGCTGATACAAACGTATCAGCAATCAGATAAATTTTAGAACATCAGCTAGTAAGATCAGGGAGCTGACCAGTCGCGTCATAAGCATACGAAAACAGGCCAGCTGCGGATGGATTTCACTGCCGGCCTTTTTCGTTGTACTTAAAGAAACTTTCAAAACAAAGCCAAATTGCATGTCATTCACACCGTGCCCTTACCAGATTATTCAACATTTAATTGAAATATATAAGTCGCATTGTATACTTGTAATACAACTTAGCTGCTCAAAGAACAATAAATATAAAGAAAGCATGAGAGGTGAGATAGATCAATGTATGACGTGGCAGTTATAGGAAGCGGAATTGTAGGGCTGTCAACAGCCCTGGCATTACTGCAGAAGGATCCTCATTTAAAAATTATCATTATTGAAAAAGAAAAGGAAATTGGGACCCATCAAACGGGAAATAACAGCGGAGTAATTCATTCAGGAATTTATTATAAGCCGGGGAGCCTTAAAGCCAGGCTCGCCAAAAAAGGCAACGAAGAGATGATAAAATTTTGTAAAGCCTACGGCATTGAATTCGAACAATGCGGAAAGCTTATCGTTGCTAAAGAAAAATCAGAGCTTCCTCTATTAGAAAATCTGTATAAGCGGGGAATCCAAAATAATTTAACATTGAGCAGAGTATCACGAGAAGAAATAGCCGAAAGAGAGCCGTATTTAAGAGGCATAGAAGGCATTAACGTACCAAGCACCGGCATTGTAAATTTCCGGGATGTGGCCAAAATGTTCGAACAGCTGGTAAAGCAAAAAGATGCAGAGGTTCAATGCTCTACGGAGGTACAGGATTTTGTTCACCATAAAGACTATACAGAAATACAAACGAATAACGGCCTATTTCAAGCAAAAGTTTTAATAAATTGCACTGGCCTTTTTAGTGACAGGGTGGCAGAACTCGATAATGTGAAAACTAATATGAAAATTATTCCATTCCGGGGAGAGTATTATGAGCTGTCAGAAGAGAAAAGACATCTTGTGAATAAATTAATCTATCCTGTTCCCAATCCTGATTTTCCATTTCTCGGAGTCCATTTTACAAAGATGATCGATGGCAGGGTAACCGTAGGGCCGAATGCTGTGTTAGGCATGAAAAGAGAAGGGTATAAGAAAACGGATTTCAGTTGGAAGGATTCGTACGAAACGTTGTCGTATCCTGGCTTTTGGAAGGTCGCTTCGGGAAACATTACGGAAGGGATGAAGGAAATGGTCAGATCCATTCATAAAAAAACTCTGGTGAAGGAACTGCAGAAATTCATCCCCGCTGTCGAAGAAAAAGATTTATTGCCTTCTAAGGCAGGGGTGCGGGCACAGGCAATTGATCAAAACGGAAATATGATTGACGACTTTTTTATCGTAAAGACGAGACATGCTGTTCATGTGTGTAATGCTCCATCCCCTGCAGCTACAGCTTCTATCGAAATAGGAAGGTATATCGCAAACCAGGTAAAGGATCATGCTGCGATTAATTAAAAAATGTTTACTGGTTTCATAAACAAATTGCTGCAGGCAGCCCGGTCTGAGGGCCGTTGCTCAACTAGAAGGAGGATATGACAAATTGAATGATTATACTTTTTTTATGCCTACAAAAGTCGTGTCAGGGATAGGAAAGGCAAAAGAAACGGGAGAACTGCTGAAAGGTTACCAAGCCCGAAAAGTATTCGTTGTAACCGACAAGGGGATCGTCAACACCGGTATTCTAAATGAAATCATTGATTCACTGCATCAGAATGGAATGGAATCCTTTGTTTTTGATGAAGTGGAACCGAATCCAAACTCGGAATTAATAGTTAAAGCGACCAGGGCTCTTCGGGAAAATCAATGTGGACTTTTATTAGCGGTCGGCGGAGGCAGCAGTATCGACACGGCTAAAGCGGCTGCGGTCATGGCAAAAAATAAAGGCGCCATTCTCGATTATGAAGGTGTCGGTAAAATTCCAGAACCGCCATTACCAGTGGCAGCGATCCCAACAACTGCCGGTACCGGAAGTGAAGTAACGAATTCAACCGTGATCACCAATGAAAAAACGTTATTTAAAGCAGCTGTTGTAAGCGAGTACTTGTTTCCAGATCTGGCTGTCCTTGATCCTCAGCTTTCCATTGGCTGTCCTGCGGGCATTACAGCTTCAACTGGAATGGATGCACTGACTCATGGCATTGAATCTTACGTCTCCAAAAATGCGAACCCAATCAGCAGAGCCTTAGCGATCCGCTCTATCAAAATGATTGGAGAAAATATTGAAAAAGCCTATTTTTCCGGAACAGACATGACGAGCAGAATAAACATGTTAGAGGCTTCGATGATGGCCGGATTTGCTTTTTCACAATCACGACTTGGGGCGGTTCATGCGATTTCCCAATCCTTTGGTGGAGTATTTAATATTCCTCATGGTATAGCCAATTCCGTGCTGCTGCCGTATGTAATCCAATTTAATCTTCCGGCCTGCCTTGAGCAGATGAAAGATATTGCGGATGCCCTCGGAGCTGATACTACTGGAATGAATGAGAAACATGCGGCTGAACAGGTATTGGAAAGAGTAATTACATTAAATGCATCACTGCAAATACCTAATAACATTAAAGATTTAGGAGTTTCTATGGAACAGCTGCCAAAGCTTGTGCAGGATTCCATGGCCAGTGGCAATGTAATAGTCAACCCCCGGCTGATAAATGAGGAACAGGTGCAGAAGCTTATCGAAGATGCCTACCATGGAAATTTGTAATTTTGTAGAATTTTTATTTTTTAAATTGCCATTCTTATGAAAGGATGATTTGTTATGTATTATGAAATGAGAACTTATACGATTAAAGTCGGCCACATGAAACAGTATCTTGATCATTTTGAAAAATTCGGCCTCCCGGTAATTTCTAAATATGCCAGGCTCGTCGGCTGGTGGTATACCGACATTGGAGAACTGAACCAAGTGATACATATTTGGGAATATGAAAGTCTCGATGATAGAAAACAAAAACGGGAAGCTTTATACGAGGATGCGGAATGGGTGAATGATTTTATTCCAAAGGCATTCCCAATGCTTGAAAAACAGGAATCAAAGATCATGTATGCCGCAGATTTTTCACCTATTAAATAAAAACCATACCAATTAGTCCATAATTGTTTCGATTGCTGGGAATATGGCGTGATATGCTATACTGATGATAATTAGTCAGGTTGTATGATAATTTACCGGTAAGGAGACAGGCATGATTGAACGCAGAAAAATATCTCATCAAGTGTTGGAAGAAATGAAAAAATTAATAAAAAATAAAGAATTCCCAGTGAACGAAAAGCTTCCTTCCGAAACAGAGCTGGCGGAGCGATTCGGTGTCAGCCGAGCGCCTGTCCGTGAAGCGTTAAGTGTGCTTGCGGCAAGTGGTATTGTGGAATCAAAGCAGGGCGGCGGGAGCTGGGTCCGCCCCCTTCCAATCGAGGATCTATTAAAAGAAACAAGCCTCGAAGTGATGGGAACTGAAGAAATTCTCTATTTAATTGAAACTCGGATAATTCTCGAAAGGGAAGCTGCATCGCTTGCTGCTAATAGACGGACCCTGGAGGATATAGAGGAAATCAAGCAGGCACAGCATAAATTAACGACTATTCTAGCTGATCCGGATGAAATAGGGGATGAAGCAGATTTTCAATTTCACCGCAGTATTATCAAAGCCTCCCACAACCCTGTGCTGCTGAAAACTCTCGATAATATATCCGGACTCTACAATAAAGCTATGAAATTCTCTCTTGAGCTGAACAAACAAATCCGGGGTAAAAAGGAACAGGTGCTTAAGGAGCATGATGCGATTTTAACCGCTATTGAAAAAAACCGTGCAGACGATGCGAATCGCGCGATGGAAGAGCACTTAGTAAACAGCAGAAAGAAGCTCCAGGCATTTTTATAAAATACTGCACCCTTCTTGAGGTGTGGTTTCTAAGAGATGAAGTGGGCATTCCGCGTCCGATCCTACGGAATACGGCCGCCTGCAGCCTTTTCACTGAATTAGAGATCTAAGTAATTATTCTGCGATATAAAAGGCAGCATCTCCATTGTTAATGTGAAATTAGATCACTTTGCGGGGCTGTATCATAAATGATACTCGCCCCTTTTTGCATGGTAAAAAAAGCAGTGGACAAGTCCTTCGCTTTCCGTGGGCAGCGCTTCAGCTAATCGGGCGAAACCCGCGCCCGGCGGATCTTCAGCCGCTGCTCTTCCCACTGGAGTCTTCGGACTTGTCCCCTGCTATCTTCTATTTAGGATACTACTTTTTCTATAAAAAGGAGCTTTTGCTACAGCCCTTGGTAGAAAAAAATCAAGGTTTTTGAGATTTCTGCCGTCTTACACATAATTTTTGACTCAAAGGCTGACTTTCCAGTAAGTCAACTCAAGTTTGTTATGGTCTGGATCACTAAAATATAATGATAAACAAACTCCTCTGTCTATTACTTCATATTTAATATCCATGTTTTGAAATTTATGCTTCATCCGATCAAACTTTTCATCTTCAACGTTAAAAGCTAAGTGCATCACAGCATTTTCGTTATCATCATGAAATGGGTATACATCAGTTGCTGCCGGAAATAAGTTTATCATTGTATTACCGGCTTTAAGAATTACAGGTATAGAGCCGATTTGGGCGTTCTGTACACGTTGAAAACTCAAGACTTTCTGATACCATGTTGCTGAGTGTTCCAGGTCCTGCACTCTTATTGCTGCATGATCAATATGATTAACACACATCTTAATACCCCCTCATAAAAATTTTTCTAAGCATTCTTTGCTAACCTATATTGACTCTGTGCTCTTTTCTGGGATTCTGAAAAATATCAACCTCAAGCTCTTGTAAGACATCGATTGCTTTTTCAACTGGTAAATTCGGGAGTTGAAACTCTTCATTTATGACACTTCGTATATCGTTTATATTGTTAAGCTTCTTTTTCTCTAATTCTCCATTTATATATCTTATATTCAGTGTATGATTGACTAAAGAAAGACTTCGTTGTTTCTTTTGTTGCCATATTTGACAACGTAAAGTGTTCATAAATAAAGTACCCGGCTGAAAGTACTCCACAATAGGCTGTTCGAAGTCATCAAAATGATAGTTTTTATTAATGTTAAAAGACCAGAGCGTTTCTTTGATTAATTTTCCATCAATATATCTCTGAAATGTGTATATATCTTGTTCATCTTCCGGTTTTATGAACACGTCAATGCCGCCGAATGAAGCAGGCGTTGAAGGATGTGTTTCAAACTTTAGTGGCTTAAACAAGGGGGCGGCTGTACCGCAATCAACATAAACCAACTCCTCTGTGTCAGGTTTTTGTACCAATAAACCTAAATGAATCGATCCTAACTTAGTATAACGGCATTGAAATCCCAGATGTTTTAAAAGAGAGTAAAGGTTACTATTAATGGCATAACAGGTTCCACCCATATGAAATTGAGTGAGTTGCTGTACAAACTGTCTTTCGTTTGGGATATACCAGCCCATGCTCTGATAATCTCTGTATTGGAGCAGTGTACTAATGTTTTCAAAGGGTATATTGTTTAAATGGGCGGCACAGATTTCTTTCAGATACTCATATGACGGGTCTTTCATCGGTACGTTGATGTAGGATAAGTAATCCTGTACCCAGTAAGGCAAGCTAGTTGAACGCATTTTTTAGTTCCTCCTCTCAAATTACCTTTTTGATTCCTTTTACACTTACCTGACTTTCACTGACGAGGATAATATTGCCATCACCTCCTTTAATGCTTTTTACATGGTACAGCCATTCTAATTGGTATATAATATTATTGGAAGTAGGCACTTAAAAGTGGTATAGTATCAAAAAAGAAACTAAAGAGGAGTAAGTATGGAAGAAGATACAAGGTTATGCCAAGAAACAGAAGAAGTGATGGGGATTCTTTCTGGAAAGTGGAAACTAATCATCTTATTTCATTTAATGTACGGGGGAACCAAACGTTTTAACGAGTTAAAACGATTAATTCCTAATATCACCCAGAAAATGTTAACCAAACATTTGCGTGAATTAGAACAGCAGGATATCATCAAAAGAATCGTATATGCACAAGTTCCACCTAAAGTTGAGTATACGATGACCGATTATGGAAATAAATTGAAGCCCATTATTGAGGATTTACATGAATTTGGAAAGTCTCATTTAGTGCACATGCAAAACAAGGGATCTACGTTTAAATGAACTTTATTTATAGTGTAAAACAGTAAATAATAAGGCAAACCATAGGATAGAAGGTAATGTCAGGTGTGAAATGAGAGGGTATAAGTCAACAGATTTCAGTTGGAAGGATTTATACAGACGATTGATGTATCCTGTTTTTGTTGGAATGTGACTCGGGTTTTATTCAGTAAAATACTGGTCACTTAATGCTTGATAAACAAGAAGAACCGTGCAGATATTTATCCTACAGCACTTAATTTTTTGATTGTTGGGAAAATAGAGTAGCATGCTATATTTATAAAAAATCGCACCCTTGTTGAGGGAGGCCACTGAAAAACTGAAGGTCTTTGAAAAGTAGAATTTTAATAAAGCGGTCTGTGTGGAATTTAATTTCCACACAGACCGCTTTTCGTCTAATTTCAAGTGATTTGTTGCTCTCATAAACGAAGGAAAAGTCTATAAACTCATTAAACTCCCGAAAAAGATGTTTCCGACAAAGCTGGGGAAACGGGCTGTTTTGAGCTTTTAGCGGAACCAGTGTCCGGCAAAGTGGCCGCAGCGGGCGGGTGCTGAATGGAAAAAACCGAGCTGCTTTGATGGATCAGCAGACGACATCATTAAAGAACTCTTTCCAATTGAACTCTCATGTTGTATACTTGTAATACAACTTTTCTAATCAATGGAAATGAGGTTAGAACGATGAATGAAACGGTGAAAAAAAAGCTGCAATCGATATTGCCTCCAGAACAGCTTCATTTTGAATTATCGGAGCGCTATGCCTACAGTTTCGATGCATCCTTTGGAGAATATCTCCCCGAGGCAGTAGCGCAGCCATCCACTGCACTGGAGATCAGTGACATAATAAAGCTTGCCAATCAGCATCAATTTCCGGTGTACCCGCGCGGCTCTGCGACCTCTCTCAGCGGTGGCCCTCTTCCGGTGGAAGGCGGTCTTGTACTCGATATGTCCCAAATGAAAAGCAGGCTGACAATCGATAAAGAAAATATGTTAGCGATTGCATCCCCCGGTGTGATGACGGGGGATATTCATAAACAGGCAGAGGAAGCTGGTCTTTTTTACCCGCCGGACCCCAGCAGTGCTCATGTGTCGACTATTGCAGGAAACATCCTGGAAAACTCAAGCGGTCCGAAAGGATTAAAGTACGGCACGACAAAGGAATATGTGATTGGTCTCGAAATCGTCACTCCGCAGGGTGAGATTGTCAGAACCGGCGGAAAAACGGTCAAGAATGTCACCGGCTTTGATCTAACTAGATTAATCACTGGTTCAGAAGGCATGCTCGCTGTCGTCACGGAGGTTACCCTCCGGCTAATTCCGCTGCCGAAAGCTAGAAAAACAATGATGGTGACGTTCGATAGCGCCGTGGACTGCGGAAGAGCGATCACAAAAATTCTAGCTGCGGGCACGCTTCCAGCTGCAATGGAACTGATGGATAACGCCTGTATTAAGGCAGTGGAACATTTTGAACCGAGTGGGCTTCCTGTAGAAGCTGGTGCCCTGCTTATTCTTGAGGTGGACGGCCATCCGCTGAGCATAGAAGAGGAAATCGAGGACTGCCGGCAGATCTGCGGGGAAATGAAAGCAATTACTATTAAAGTGGCTGGAACTGATAAAGAAAGAATGGAAATTTGGAAGGCGAGAAAAAAGGTTTCTCCGGCAATTACACAGATGGGACCGACTAAAATCTCCGAAGACGCCACAGTACCTAGAAGTAAAATTCCAGAGATGATGGAAAAATTAAACGTGATCCGGGATAAGTATCAATTAAACCTCGTTGTATTCGGACATGCCGGCGACGGTAACCTTCATCCGAATATCATTACAGACAAACGAAACAGGGAAGAAATGAAACGGGCAGAGGACGCCGTCGGAGAAATATTTCAGGCAGCGCTGGATCTTGGAGGCACACTTTCCGGTGAACACGGAATCGGCACGCTGAAGGCTCCTTACCTGGAGCGTGAATACGGCAAAGAAGGTGTCGCCCTTTTGAAAGCGATAAAAAATGCGTGGGATCCTAATAATATTTTGAACCCTGGAAAAATGTTTGCAAAGGACGGACAGACAAAGGTGGTGCTGACGTAAATGGAAACGCAGCAGAAGCATCCACAGGCTGAAAAGCTTCATAACATGGCACATGATGCTGCTAATCAATGTATTCAGTGCGGCTATTGCCTTCCTTCCTGTCCGACGTACCTTTCCATGGGAAAAGAATCTGCCTCCCCGCGGGGCCGTATTAATCTCGTCAAGATGGCCGCAGAAGGCAGGATAGATTTGTCCCAGGATCTCGCAGAACCGATCGATTTATGTTTGGGATGCAGAGCTTGTGAAACAGCATGTCCTGTCGATGTGCCATATGGTCATATTCTCGAATCAGCCAAGGATTCCATTAAAAGACACCAGGCAGCAGAAAAACAGGCACCAAAGGGCAGCGCATGGAAAGAGTTTCTATTAAACCAAGTATTTACGAGACCCGCTATAATGAAGACCGCCGGCAGTATGACCTGGTTTTACCAAAAAAGCGGGGCAGGCAGGGTCGTGCGTAAAACGAACTTATTAACAAAGCTCTCTGAACCTGTCGGAGAAATGGAAAAAATACTCCCGCCCGTGGAGCACCCTGCGAAAAGGTTGAAACGAGGAACAGTGCTTGCCCCTTACACAGAAAAGAAAACGACCGTTTCTTTTTTTTCCGGCTGTGTTTCAGAGGCAGTATTAAACAGGACGAATCGATTAAGTGTTGAGCTGCTTCGACACGTCGGGTGTGAAGTTGTCATCTCGAGCAGTCAGAATTGCTGCGGGGCGCTGCATTCTCATCAAGGCAGCTCCAGTACGGCAAAGTCTCTTGCAAGAGAGAATATCAAAGCGTTTGAGGAGACCGGTGCTTCGTATATTGTGAACAATGCGGGAGGCTGCGGAGCGAGCTTAAAAGAGTATCCGCATCTGCTTCGTGATGAGCAGGAGTGGAAGAAGCGGGCGGAGCATTTTTCAAATGCTTCGAAAGACATTTCTGAGCTGCTCGTTTCCTTTGACCCTCTTCCTTTTAAAAAAGATTGGAAAGGCACAATCACCTATCAGCCCTCCTGCCATTTAAGCAACGTACAAAAGGTTACGGATGCACCGCGGCAGCTGCTTCGGTCTATTCCCGGAGCAGATTATGTAGAAATGGAAAATAGTGAGGGATGCTGTGCCTCCGGAGGGATTTATAATATCCTGCAATATCATGAATCCATGAAAATATTAGATGAGAAAATGAAGTACGCTGCCGCATCCAACGCTGCCGTTATTATTTCTACTAATCCAGGCTGCCTTCTGCAAATGCGCCTTGGCATCAAAAGAGCAGGCTTGGAAGGAAAGGCGGAGGGAATGCATCTTGTTGACATTCTCGCTGAAGCATGTGATATAAAATAAAACTTATGGTGAACTCATAAATTCGTTCTTATTTTACTGAAAAGGCCAGAAAAGATTTATAAATTTTTTGCCTTCATCGATATATGATCCGGATCACTGCTTGAAGACGACCTTCGCGGCAGTGAAAGAAACAGGAGTAAATCCGGATGACCTTGTTTTTGAATTTTCCATAAAAGCACAGTTGCAGTAAAGAGAATAGAACGCATGAAATAACCGTCACCAGGGTAAGGACTCCCAGTGACGGTTTTATTTGACTGCATTTTTTTCTCTTAACCAGTAGCTGATCCGAGGACCATGGCCGTTACTCCTACAAACCCGAGTACAATCGGCAGATTTTTTAGTGTATGAGCTGTCATGACGCTCGGGGCTTTACTTAATAAAAAGAAGCATCGGTCAGCCAGGAAAAACATAATTGCTGCCAGTACGGCCATAATCGTTACGTCAATATTTTTTGTAACGATGTAAACCAACGATGCGGCGGTCACGTGAAATAAAAAAGAATATAAATGAAAATATTTATTTATACGCTTCGCGAGCCAGTCGGATACGAATGATACGACTGAACCGTAAAAAACAATTGGAGTTAAAGAGAAAAATCCGTAAATCGTATAGCTTTGCAATACCATCCCGACGGAACTGGCACCGTTTGTTGTCTGAATAGGAAAAAGCATTCCCATCAGAAATAAAAACATCGTCCACACGGATAGCCCCGTAAGAACCTTATTCATGATGAATTCGCCTCCGCTATGAAATTTTGTATGCACATGTTTATGATAATGTCAATATCAATGTACAATAGTATATAACCGCATTTCGATTTATGTAAACAGAAAAAAACCAAGGAAAGCGCTTCCAACAGTATTCTTATTATGATTGTAAACAATTTGTAACGGCCGTAAAAAATTTTCAATATGAAAGGAGTTCTCCACATGGCCAATCAATTAATATTATTTATGCACCCGGACGAAGCCAGCTTCAACGGTGCCTTATTAAAAACATATCAGGAGGAATTAGAGGCTTTGGGGGGAGTAGTGAAGCTGAGGCACGTCTCAGCTTTGGAATTGCGAACGGATCTGACAAAAGAGGAATATGAGGACTCCCAAATAGGACGCTATCCGCCGGCGGTTGTGAAGGAACAAGAATGGATAAGCTGGGCTGACACTGTGACGCTGATTTTTCCATTGTGGTGGGGCAGCTTTCCGGCGTCAGGCAAAGCATATCTTGATAGAGTACTGTCGTACAAGTTTGCTTATGAAATGAAAGGCGAAGAGCCTGTTCCGCTGATAAAGGGTAAAAAGCTTGCGATTATATACACAACCGGCACTCCGGAGGGTGAATTTTTGAATAATGGCGGGAAACAAAGAACCGAAGAAGTTTGGAGAGAGGATATTTTCGCATTTTGTGGATTTAAATGTCTGCCTTTTTTGCATCTGGGAAACGCTGTTCAGGCGGAGGGGGAAGAAAGAGAAGCCATGTTTCAAAAAGTGCGGGAGTATGCAGCACAAATAAATGAAACGAAGCCCGGGACTACTCCCTAGGTTCCGTCATGCGAGATAGACAACGTATTCAACAGCGGCTCCATCGCTAAAAACTGCGCAGTTTTTTTCTTGTTTTTTACATCGTAATGAACGAGCAGTAATTCGCTTTCTTTCCGGATCTCCCCGCTGGCAAGGTAGCTGCTGAGCGAGAAGGAGAGCTTTTCCGTGACGATATGCTTAAATAAATCCTGTTCTTTTAAATTGAACGGAAGCCCGGTGAGCTCTGGTTTTTCTGCGAACAATGAGACAAGCTCCACATGCTTTTCCTTTGAAAGTTTCGGTTTTCCCCAGGCCTTGCGGGGTTTGTGTTTTTGGTGGAGAAAATAATCGTAGGTCATCAATCCTTCAATAATCTCGATATCCCCTGTGTCCCTGGCCAGAAGAAATTCATGCAGGCGTAAAAATAAATCCTCGAGCTGATGGCCGATTCTGCCCCATTGCTGCTGATGCCAATAGTCACCGAAATCCTGAAAAAAATCAAAGGCGCTCGGAAAAACTCGCTCGACAAGATACGTAACCGTGTGGTCCATACGATGATCATTCCAATATTTCTCTAGTACATCCTCGACCCGTTTGATGCGGGCGATATCGGCAAAGCTGAGAACATTATTGCTCAGCATTTCATAGGGAGCACGATCCATGTAGACATACTGCTGATCGGCAGCGCGAAGGCGCAGGCCGGTGCCGCGCAGCATTTTTAAAAAGCCGAGCTGAAGCTCTTCAGGCCGCATTGCGAATACATCATTAAAGGTCTGTTTAAAACGCTCATAATCTTCTTCCGGAAGGCCGGCAATTAAATCAAGGTGCTGTTCAATTTTTCCGCCTTCCTTGACCATTCTGACGGTGCGCTGCAGCTTCTTAAAGTTCTGCCGTCGTTTCACGAGTTCATTGGTTTCATCATTTGTCGACTGTACGCCGATTTCAAAACGGAAAATCCCAGGCGGGGCGTTGTCATTCAAAAATTGAAGGACCTCGGGCCGCATGATATCGGCGGTAATTTCGAATTGAAATTCACAGCCCTGATGATTGTCGATAAGAAACTGAAAAATCTCAAGCGCATAATCTCGTTTTATATTGAAGGTCCTGTCCACAAATTTTATCATTTTCGCCCCGCTCTCAATTAAATAGAGAAGATCGCTTTTTACTTGATCGATATCAAAATAACGTACGCCTGTTTCAATGGAAGAAAGGCAGAACTGACAGCTGAATGGACAGCCCCGGCTGGTTTCAAAGTAAGTAATTCTTTTGGAAAGAGCAGCCCGGTCTTCTTCAAATTGGTACGGAGAAGGAAGCTGCTCGAGCGGCAGCTTTGGCCGTGGTGCATTAATTACAGTTTTCCCGTCCTTGCGGTAGGCTGTTCCAATTACCATATGATACTTCTCGGAGCCGTTGATTTCATCAAGTAGCTGCTTAAAGGTTTCCTCACCGTCTCCCATGACGATAAAATCAACATCCGAAAGCCTTTCCATCCAATAGCCGGTATCATAGGAAACTTCCGGCCCTCCAAGTACAATCTTTAAGTTTGGATTGATTTTTTTCAGCATCGAAACGACCTGAATAGTTTCTTCAATGTTCCATATATAACAGGAAAATCCAATGATGTCCGGGTTTTTTTCAAATAGGTCGGTGACGATGTTCATCGCCGGATCTTTAATTGTATATTCTGCCATCTCCACGTCATAATACGGTTCGGCAAACGCCTTTAAGCAGCGGAGCGCGAGGCAGGTATGAATATATTTTGCATTCAGCGTACTAACTATCACATTCATGAAATAACTCTCCTTAGCAAAGGTACTGTGAATATGATACCATATGAAAGTCGCAATATCTCGTTAGTAAAGGATGTAATACTTATGGTTTGGACGCTTGTTCCATGGCTGTTTCATTTATTATTATCAATTTTTATTATCGCGACTGTTTTTTGTGCCGGTCTGCTTCTGCATAATTTTTTAAAGAAGAAAGGCAGGGATGGCAGACGCACCGAAACCATGCTCGCTTTCGGGCTTGCAATTATGATGGCCTGCTTCTATTTTATTGTGACAGAAAACTTTACAGACTCGGCATCCCAGGGAGAAAAAATAGTGACTCAATCCGGGACTGAGGAAGTGGAAGCTTCACAGGCTGTTGTGATTCCGATAGGAAATTATGTCATTATTGAGCGATTATATGAGTTCGGCTACACGGTGGAAAAAGAGGCAGGTAGTGGTACCTATCGTTATACTTTTTTACCGGAGAATTGGAATGCCCTCCTGGAGAATTATTCTTCTTACATCAGCGGAGATGGCCTATTTTCAAATAACTCTCGTTTTCAGTTTGCACGTGCTGCTGAGGAAGAGTGGGTACCGCGGGTGGAAGGCCTTTCTCCTGCAGAAGCGGAAAGTGCTCTGCCTGGTTTGACAGTTACAATTGAAGAAATAGATCAGCAATAGAAAACGTGATTTCGCTCATTTTTAAATGCTTGGCGGACATCAGGTACGCTATTTGCCTGAATGGCATGCAATTTGGCTTTGTTATTGGCCGATAGCGCAACCCATGTCCGGCAAATCAATCAAAACAGGCGATTTAGGGCATATAGTAGAACCAGTGTCCGTAGAACTGGCGGTGGTTGATCGCTGTACATCCGCATTATTACCATAGCTTCTTCTCATGGTTGAGTATTGCATAAACGCTTTACTGCAAAAAAGATTTTTATTTACAAAGGACTGGGAATTTTATAGTATTAAACATATCAGGATGAAAGATTTACAACGTAATTCAAGGGGGAGAAGCAATTGAGTAAAAAGTGGCTTCGTATGGTGCTTACAGGATTTTTATCTGTAAGCGTTTTAGCTGCCTGCGGCAGTGGGGACAATGAATCAAATGAAGAAGAGGGAGCATCGGGAGGCTCTGATTCGGAAGACTCTGAACAAGAAGCCGATTCAGGTGAAACATATACAATTGGTGCATCACAGATAGTAGAGCATCCGTCGCTCGACCAGGCGTACGCAGGCTTTCAGGAAGGTCTTGCTGATAACGGCTACGTGGAGGGTGAAAATGTTGAATATGATCTGCAGTCAGCTCAGGGAGATCCTAATAACGCATCGACGATCGCACAGAATTTAGTGTCGGACGGAGTGGATTTAATATTTGCTAATTCAACGCCGAGTGCCCAGTCTGCACTGCAGGCAAGCTCAGAGACACCGATTATTTTCACTTCGGTTACGGACGCGGTGGAAGCCGGATTGATGGAGGACATAGAGGAGCCGGGGGAACTGATTACCGGAGTGATGGATCAGCACCCGGATGCGATTAAAATGACGGTGGATTTCATTGCTGAATATTTTCCAGAAGCGAATGTTGGTATGATATATAACTCAGGGGAGCAGAATTCTGTCTCTCAGATAAAAGATGTGGAGGAAGCAGCAGAAGGCACTGATCTTGAAATTTCAACAAGGAGTGTCTCCTCTTCTGCAGAAGTGCAGCAGGCAGCAGAGTCCTTAGCCGGCGAAGCGGATGTCATGTACATTATTACAGATAATACCGTAGTATCAGCGTTGGAATCAGTCGTTGGTGCCGCTGAAGATCAGCAGGTTCCATTAATGGTGGCAGAGCCGGATTCGCTGGAGCGGGGCGGATTTGCAACTTTTGGCATTGATTATCAAACGATTGGCTACCGGGCCGGAGAAATGGCAGCGGAAGTATTGGATGGCAAAAGCACACCGGCAGATATTCCAGCCGAATACCCGGAAGATATGAAGCTGATCATAAATGAGGAAGCAGCAGAGGCCCAGGGAGTAGAATGGAACGAAGATTGGGATGAAGATGCGGAACTGCTTGAGCAGTAAATGACAAGAGGCTTTCCTCAGGCAGCGCCATGTCGGGCGGCTCTTCCTCGAGGCAGCCTCTTATTCTTTGAAATAAACTAGAAAGGGAGGCGTCCGTAGTATGTTTACTTCTATGTTTGGCGCATTTGAGTCCGGGCTTATTTATGCTCTGATGGCACTTGGCGTCTATTTATCCTTTCGAGTTCTGGACTTTCCCGATCTAACGGTGGATGGCAGCTTTGTTACGGGAGCGGCGATGGCAGCAGTAATGATCATTAACGGCCAGTCTCCTCTGGCTGCAACGATTGCCGCAGTGATTGCCGGTTTTCTTGCAGGCTGTGTAACAGGACTGCTTCATACAAAAGGAAAGATAAATCCGCTGTTATCAGGAATTTTAATGATGATTGCACTTTATTCAATTAATCTTAGAATTATGGGACAGTCCAATATTCCGCTGCTGAATGAATCAACGCTATTCACTTCAGTACGTGAGTCATGGGAAGGAATGAACTTAAGCGCATCGTTTAATGGAATGCTTCAGGCTGTCGGTATACAGGCTGGGCCGTCTACGTGGGGGATTCTGTTTTTCGGTTTAATTCTAGTTTTGATCGTAAAGTTTTTGACAGATTATTTCCTAAAGACAGATGTCGGGCTTGCACTGCGGGCCACAGGAGATAATAAGAAAATGATCCGCAGCTTTTCTGCCAATACAGACGGCCTGATTATTCTCGGCTTAGGTATCTCCAACGCATTTGTCGCGTTGTCTGGTGCGCTGATTGCTCAGCTGAACGGATTTGCCGATGCCGGGATGGGGATCGGAATGATTATTATCGGTCTTGCTTCGGTCATTATCGGGGAGGCATTATTTGGAACGAAGACAATTGCGAGGGTGACACTTGCCGTCATCGGTGGGGCCATTATTTATAGGATTGTCGTTTCGCTCGCTTTACGGGTAGAATTTTTAGAAACCGGAGATATGAAGCTGATAACAGCAGTCATTGTAATCGGAGCACTAGTGACTCCAAAGCTGCTCGAATCACGGCGCGAAAAGCGCAGAAGACTTCGAAAACGAAAAGAGATTGAAGACATCACTGACCGCGAAGAAGAGGGAGGGAAGCAAAATGCTGCAACTTAACCACGTCTCTTTAACCTTTAATGAAGGTACGATGGATGAAAAAAAGGCATTGAGGAGTACGAATCTTCAATTGAAATCGGGAGACTTCTTAACGGTCATCGGTAGTAACGGAGCCGGAAAATCAACGCTTATGAATGTGATCTCGGGATCGTTAATTCCAGACACAGGCGATATCATTATAGGAGAAAAGCCAGTAACTCATATCCAGGAGTACAAGCGGTCCCGCTTAATCGGCCGTGTCTTTCAAGACCCGATGGCAGGCACAGCACCATCGATGACCATTGCGGAAAATCTGGCGATGGCATGGTCCCGCAATAAAAAACGTTCTTTATCCATTGGCGTAACAAAGAAGCGCAAGGATGTATTCAGAGACCATCTAAAAACCTTGAATCTCGGGCTGGAGGACAGGCTGAGCGCAAAGGTGGGACTGTTATCCGGAGGAGAGCGGCAGGCACTGTCTCTCTTAATGGCAACTTTCACCCAGCCGCAGATTCTTTTGTTAGATGAGCACACGGCCGCGCTTGATCCGTCGCGGGCAGAACTAATCACTTCCATCACAAAAGATATAGTGGCCAGGTTTGAACTGACTACCTTAATGGTTACTCACAACATGCAGCAGGCGCTTGATTTAGGGAACCGCTTAATAATGATGGATAAGGGCCAGATTATTTTAGACGTGAACAGTGAGGATAAGAAAAAATTGAGCGTGGAAAAACTACTTCAGGAATTTCAGCGGATCCGCGGAGAAAAAATGGCGAGCGACAAAGCAATTCTTGGATAGCAGCACACGAGAGACGCAGGGTATCCGGGCGTCTCTTATGCTGCATATACAAAGAAGAAGGGAGCATCCTCTATGAAACTGACTACTATTTCATTAAACAAGGAACATATCATCGCAGCCGTATGCGAGGACGAGCAGGTCTACATCGATCTGCCAAAAGCTCAAAAGACAAAAGGTGGAACTCTGGAAATACCTTCTTCCATGCTGGAAGCAATTCGCCTTGGAGCTTCATTTTTAGAAGAAGCGGAGCGTACCGTGAACTGGGCACTTGCAGAGCCGCAGGAGAGTTATGTGTACAGATTTGACGATGAGCTTATCCGCCGCGAGGCTCCGATCCCTGTTCCAGTAAAGAATGTAATGTGCGCCGGAAAAAATTATGCAGAGCATGCGATTGAAATGGGAAGTAAAGCAGACATACCGGGGCATCCGATTATATTTACAAAATCACCGACCACGGTTATCGGTCCTGATGATGAAATAGAAGCTCATCAAAATGTGACCAGTGCACTTGATTATGAAGGAGAAATTGCTGTAATTATTGGCAAAAAGGGAAGAGCAATTGCTAAAGAAGAGGCGCATGATTATATTTTTGGGTACACACTCTTAAATGACGTCACAGCGAGAGATCTGCAAAGCAGGCATAAACAGTTTTTTCTCGGCAAAAGCCTGGACAGCTTTTGTCCGATGGGGCCGTATATTGTCCCTGCTACGCATATCAATATTGATCACAGTACACTCACCACCAGAGTGAACGGTGAAATACGACAGGAATCCACCGTGGACAAAATGATTTTCAGCATTGCTGAGCTGCTGGAAATTATTTCCCGGGGAATGTCTCTGGAGCCGGGAGATATCATTGCTACAGGTACTCCAGCCGGTGTGGGAAAAGGATTTACACCTCCCAAGTATTTAAAAGGTGGCGATGAGGTTTCTATTGAAGTCGATGGGCTTGGTATGTTAAAAAATAAAGTAAATAGCGGCTGATATAATCAATTACATTACTTAGAGAAACTAGAGGCTGTGATTTAACCTCTGAAGAGGAAATAAAGCTTCCGAGAAACAAGCGATGTATTTTTTATAGATAGGTACGGACACTGGTTCCGCTATCGGTCAAAAAGAAAACCCAATTCCCTTACCCTGTGGTTAAAATCACACTAAAATAAGTTATCCCGTACCACTTTTAGAGTGATACGGGATTATTTTTGAGATGACGTCAATTGATTATAACCTTTTGATACAGCCCATTTTCATTTACTGGGTTTTGCCACGGCAGCTTATTCTTCCTCGGCAGGGACTACAAATGGAAGCTCCCAGCGCAGCGGCGATGATTGCTGGCGTTTCGCGATAAGTGTAAAAGTATTGCCTGGGTCGCCCATAAATTCAAGCTCCGTTTTCAAATAATGCTCTTCTTCACTCAACGTATTTGTAAACATCGGAAAGATTTGGTCGGCGTTCTTTTCCAGGCTCCATTCCACATTTTTTATAGGAAGTACATCTGTAGCAGTGATCGTCAAGGTATTTTTATCGATGGATATATCCTGAATCGTCATTTCGCTTCGAGTCACTGGTAGGTCTTCAGCTGAGATGGATTCAAATCGGACATTTTCTTTCGTGCCGCTGAGCTCCAGTTCAGTAGGCACGGATAAATACTCGCTTTTATCCTCTAGTTTTCCTTCAAAAAATTGGGAGGCGTGCAGGACGTGAGCGTGTTTCTTATCACGTGTAACTTCCGCTTCTTCTGAAAGAATGTAAGAGCCGCCATTGTCATCTTCTATTTCCTCAGGGAATATCATCGTTGTTTCTTCTGAGTTTAACGTTCTGCTTTCATCTTCTGCTGTAATGCTGAAATGAATAGTAAATCCGTCCCCGTTTTCTTTTATATCCTCAAATGCAATGCTGTAAAGAGAATTTGAAAATACTGTATCTTCCGAATCTGTGAGGGTCTCATTTTGGCCGCTGTCATTAGGGGAGCATCCGAACAATAAAAGTAAGAAAGCAGCGGCCGCATACACCTTCATGTTATTCATCCCGTCCTCATCTTTGTAATACAACTATTTTACCACGAACAAATTCAAGTATGTGTGATACCAGTATGAGAAAATGACAAACAATATGGGAAAATCAATTCAAAAAAAGGAGACGGGCTGCTCCCGCTCCTCCTTTTCTCAAAATATAAGAAAATATAGATTTTGTTGATTTCATCCGTGCCCGCGGCAAGCATCCACCGCTAAGCGATTCGTGAGAATCCACAACAAACGTTGAAAGTTCTTTCAGATTAGAAAGGACTTTTTCAGTGGCCACGGGTATTGCCCGGTTTTTCTCAAACTGTTTTGTTACTTCCCAGCGTTAACCGTATCTCTGATCCGTCGTTTTTTTTGTGGCATATCAGGCATTTCGTTTACTGAGACTACATCTTCTACTTTCTTGCCCGGCTTGTTCCAATACTGTTCGTTGCCAGGCAGTTCATCAAACCAGCCGGCATCATCCGGACAGTCGAGCACCATAAACTTCCCGTAATTGTTATCGCGCGACTGATGATATTTTAAATAGGCTTTGCCATCTTCAATCGCAAGAATTTCAATTTTTCCAGAAGTATGGCTCATCGATAACCGGATCCTTTTACCAAGTCCGCTCGTTTTTGCTTTAGCCTCTTCCACAGCCTCGTAGGCTTCTTTTAAGGATAAAACAAAATCATTGTTGCCGGCTACAGGGCGGTTAATGAAAAAATAATACGGAGTGACGCCGGCCCAGGAAAGCTTATCGAGCAATTCAGCCAGGTCGTCCGGATTGTCATTAATATTTTTCAACACAGGTGTCTGGTTCACAACGATTGCCCCCGCGTTGTGAAGAGCGTCAAAGCCTCGTTTTGCTTCTTCAGTAATTTCGCGTGGATGATTGACATGCGCCATAATGTAAATACGGTTTTCTGGAGTAGAATATTCCCGGATGAGCTCAAGCAGGCTTTCATCCTCGTAAATGCGCATCGGGTTGAATACCGGCATTTTAGATCCAATTCGAATAATTTTCACATGAGGAATGCTGCGAAGCTCTTCTATAATATAGCGCAGCTTTTTTGTCGCAAGAATGAGCGGGTCTCCTCCTGTGAGAAGTACATTATTAATCTCAGGATGATTACGGATATATTCGAGGCCAGGATCCACGTCGGACATCGCTTCTTTTACGTCATTTCGAAAGAGGCGTTTTCGGAAACAGTAGCGGCAGTAAGCACCGCAGACCTCCGAACAGATCAGCAGAGCTGTCGTCTCGTACTTATGCTGACAGCCAGGGACTACATAGTTGGTATCTTCATCCGATGCATCCCAGCGGCCATATTCTGAAAGCTCACCTTCATTAGGGATAACAAGATTTTTAATCGGATCGTTCGGATCATTCCAGTCAATCAGGTCTAAATAATATTCATTGACACGGAAGACGAATTTTTCCGTGATTTTCTTTAGCTTTTCTTTCTCTTTTTCGGGAATGTGTTCCAGCTTATCAATTTTCGTAATATATTTTGGCTGTGCCATTTTCCTCACCTTTCCTTCTGATTAATTTGAATTAGCAGGTGCGCTGGTACGATGTACGGTAATGGAAAATTCAACAAGTATTCAGAAGAAGTATAACAGCAGCTATTGAAAGTAGTCAAAAAAGAAAGAAAAGTTTAATAATTTAAAGATAATGAAGGAAATATTTCGATTTTTAATGGGTACACGCACATAATGAAATTTTACATTCTTTTTAAGTCATCAATGAAAGAGATCATTCATATGATGTAAGAATAATATATTTCATAAAAATAAAAAAGTGAAATTAATACTTCACAAACTGGTTTTATTTCGTTAATATGAAATATATAATTCAAATTAATTTGTTATGAAATATATAATTCACAAAGGAGCGAACATTGATGGCAGTTCACAAGCTGAATCATCCAATCCTAGACTTCCAAAAGAAAACTGCTGCTTCTGCAGCATTTATGAAGGAAGCAGAATCCGTCATGCCGGGAGGAGTTACAGCAAATATAAAGTATTTTGAGCCTTGGCCGATTGTGATGAAGCAAGGAAAGGGGGCGCAGCTGACAGATCTTGATAATAATACGTATATTGATTACTTAATGAGTTATGGAGCTCTGGTTACCGGTCATGGCCACGACCGTGTGCGTGAGGCAGTCGTTAAGCAAATGGATAAGGACGGAACGTGGCTCTTCGGCACCCCTCACCATTTAGAAGTAGAAATGGGAAAGAGACTGCAAAAGCATTTTCCAAGCATGGAACTAATCCGCTACACGAATTCAGGTACAGAGGCGACACAGCTGGCGTTAAGACTTGCAGCTGCTTATACGAACAAACACAAGGTAGCGAAATTTGAAGGGCATTATCACGGAGGCTACGACCAGGTTCTTGTAAGCGTGAGTCCATCAGTTCACGAGGCTGGCAGAGAAGAAGAACCTGCCTCTTTTCCTGAGTCAAAGGGAATGCACCCATCACATTCGCGTAATACGATTATTCTGCCTTTTAACGATTTAAACTCTTGTATAAAAATTCTGAAGAAACATAAGGATGAAATAGGTGCTGTAATTATTGAACCAGTACAGGCTGGTTTTATTCCGGCGGAGCAGGAGTTTATGAATGGCTTGAGAAAATGTACAGAAGAATTGAACATTGTTCTAATTTTTGACGAGGTAAAAACCTGCTACCGTATTTGTGTCGGAGGTGCTCAAAGTATTTATGGTGTAACTCCTGATCTTACAGTACTGGGAAAAGCAATCGGCGCAGGATATCCTATCGGTGTGACCGGCGGAAAAAAGGAAATTATGATGGTAAGTGCTCCCACGGGGGGATCAGATGTATTTGACAGCAGTCAAAGCGCCCATTCCTCTACGAAGGATGTACTTTTCCACAGCGGTACGTACAACGGGCATCCAATGATTTTAGCTGCCGGGTTAGAAGTGTTATCGATCATGGAAGAAGAGATGAACACTGTGCTGGAGAGAACAAACCGTTTAAAAAAGGGCATAGATCAATTGTTTCAAGACCTCGGCATAGACGGGAGGACTATTGGCATTGGTTCAATATTTAGTGTAGTATTGAATGCAAAAGGCAGATTGAAAAATTACAGGGACCTGCAGAAAACGGATCTGGCTACACGGAAAGAAATTGATTTCCGTCTTCTTCAAAAAGGCATATACACAAAACCTATGAATCGATACAGTTTATCTACTGCTCATACAGATGAGGACATTTCCCGCACTCTGAATGCTTTCTCGGAAGCCATCCAGGAAACGTTTATTCACTCCCAGCCTTCTTCATGAGATAATGGCGGAGAGTTTTGGCAGGTCTTGTTAGAAGCTGTATGCGGCTCAATGCAAGGGAGGACGACTGCTATGCTCGAGAGCGATGTTTTTCAAAGAATTACTGCACTGCAGGACAGCATGAGTAAATCGCAGAAAAAGATCGCAGGCTATTTGATCAACCATGCAGAAACAGCACCCTTTCTCACCGCGTCAAAGCTGGCTAAAAATGCAGGAGTAGGAGAAGCGACGGTTATTCGCTTCGCTGTGTTTCTAGAATTTAAAGGGTACCCTGATATGCAGCGTCATCTACAGGAAGCACTGCAGCGCAAATGGACCTCTGCAGAAGTTTTTGCTCGTACAACTGATAAAGAAGACCAACCTGAAAATGCTGTTAAAGAAATTCTGGCTGATGATATCCAGAACCTGAAAGACACACTTCATCAAGTAGACTCTAAGGAATTTCAAGGAGCCGTAAATGATATTGTCCGGGCAAAACGTATTTATATTATTGCTTATCGCAGCGCAGCCAGCATCGGTTCTTTTCTTGAATTTTATCTAGATCTTGTTCTCCAAAATACCGAGCTGCTGAGAGAAGCAGACGGAGTATCTGAACATCTATTAGATATTTCCGAAAATGATCTCGTCATTGGATTCGGTTTTTCCAGGTATACGAAGCGGACTGTCGAGGTGTTACGCTATGTAAAGCAGCGGGGGGCAAAGACCCTCGTTCTCACTGATCATCTGATGTCTCCGCTCGTTCCATTCGGTGATAGAAAGCTGCTGGCAGCCACTGAAATTAATTCATTTATTGATTCCTTCTCCGCTCCGCTCAGTATCGTCAGTGCTTTAGTCACTGCGGTGACTCGATCGCAGCACAAGAAGGTAGAAGGCAGGCTGAACGAATTAGAAGGTCTATGGGACACCTTTGATGTATTTTATGATTAAGTCCAAAAAACCTGTATAGAAAAGCTAAAATTTCGCGCAAAAATTCAAACGTAAAGCTTCCGACTATCTTTTTTGATAATCGGAAGCTTTTTTTACTTTTTCAGCCACTTTTTGATGAATGACGAAGAGGCTGGTTTCATACGGACTGCCATTCGCCGGTACTCCCTGCGTGCCTTATGAGACGGCAGTTTCTTCAGGTTTATTTTTCCCTTTTCCGCTGCGGATCCGTTGAATGGTATATACTAGCGCCAGTAAGACGAATCCTATGCTGGAGTAAAGTAAATTTGGAAGCAGAAGCATAATGCCGCCGCCTAGCAGGGCAGCCCGCTCAAGAATATTGTTTTTAATCACGAAATAATTAATCATCCCTGCGCTGACTCCAATCATTCCAAGCAGTGCTGTTATAAGCGCTGGAATGAGGGTGGACCATTCTGCATCCTGCAATAGCAGTACCGGGTTGGTGACAAAGATATATGGAATGACAAATGCGGCGATCGCGAGTTTAACAGACGTAACCCCGGCTTTCATTGGGTTTGCTCTCGCAATTCCCGCGCCGGCATAGGCCGCCAGGCAGACAGGCGGTGTTATGTCAGCAACAATTCCGAAATAGAACACGAAAAAGTGAGCTGCAATTTCCGGAACGTCAAAGGCCATCAATGCGGGAGCTGCTAAGGAGGCGGTAACTACGTAATTGGCGGTAGTAGGCAGCCCCATTCCGAGAATGATACAAGCAATCATGGTGAAAAACATTACGAGGAAAAACTGTCCGCCGGCAAGGTCAATGATGCCGTTCGCTATCTTTCCGCCGAGACCGGTAAAAACAACTATGCCGACAATGATACCGGCGGATGCACAGGCAGCTATTACCGGAAGTGCAATCCTCGCGCCCTGCTCCAGCGTCTCTACCATTCCTTTTATGGAAAGCCTCGTATCCCTGCGTAAAAAACTAATGGCAAATGCTGCCGCTATACCCCATAAAGCAGCAGTAGTAGGAGTATAGCCGCTGTATAGCATAAATAAAATGGCGACTAATGGGAAAGTGAGGTCTGCTCTTTTTAATAAATCTCTTGCAGAGGGCAGTTCACTTTTGGGCTGCCCGTAAATTTTGAGCTTGCGTGCTTCAAAGTGTGTGCCGATAAATACCCCGGTAAAATACAGCAGAGCTGGGACGATTGCTGCAACGATAATAGTATTATAGGAAACGTTAATCGTTTCTATCATAATAAATGCGGCTGCACCCATAATCGGCGGCATAATCTGCCCGCCTGTAGAGGCAGAGGCTTCGGTGGCAGCGGCAAATTCCGGCTTGAATCCGGCACGTTTCATCATTGGAATGGTAAAAGAACCGGAACTTACTGTATTAGCCACAGAGCTGCCTGTTACCATTCCCTGGAGGCCGGAGGCAACTACCGCAGCCTTGGCCGTGCCGCCTGTGTACTTACCTGTCAGACCAAAAGCCAGGTCATTAAAAAATTGTCCGATGTTTGTTTTGACCAGCATCACACCGAAAAATAAGAACAGATAAATATACGTTGAAGATATTTGAATCGGTGTACCAAAAATCGCTTCACTAGAATATACGAGCTGGGTCATCAGCCGGTCAAAGTTAAAGCCCGCATGTCCGAAATTAGGAATACCACTTCCCCAGAGACCATACGCAATCGCAAGCACAGCAATAACGACAATCGGCAGACCGACTGCGCGGCGTGTGCCTTCAAGCAGCAGCACAATAAATGTAATGGCGACGGTTTTATCTATTACATCGTAGCCCGCAATGATGGAGCTTCGGAATAAATCGTCATAATTATAAACGATATAAAAGTTTACGAATAAAGCAATAAATGCCAGTATGACGTCATAAAAGGGAATGCCTTTTCGGTTCGTCAACGACTTTTTGATAGGGTAGAGTAAAAAAATCAGCGACATTCCACCGGCCAGATGAATAGCCCCCTGAATGACCGACCGATAAGGGTTCCCTGCAGTCACGAGGTGAAAGATGGTTAAGGCAATTCCGATTAATGAAACAACAATCATCCAGCGGCCCAAATTAGTCCGGTAAGCCGATTCTTTGTCAAATTTTTTCAAAAGCTCTTCCTGGGAAAGGTCATTCAATTTGTTATTGTCTGCCATGCTCTGCACCACCTTATGTTAAATTTCCAATCGAATAATGCTGCGCTTACTGTCGAAAAAAATATGAAAATACTATTACTATATTATATTAATGATAGCAGACGTAAATCCTTTAATTTATATTAGATAATGCTTTAATTAAAGCAGTAGCTTCCAATGGAGTGAACCGATGACCTGAAAGTAAACCAATGCCCTGGTGAAAAGGACAATTCGAGAACTTATGAAATTTCAGCTTAATTTATTTAAGTATAAAAAAAGGCCGGATTACTCCGGCCATTGGACGCAGGGCATTAACCCTCTTCGTCCTCGTCTTCTGAATCGGACTCCTCTTCACCTTCTGTATCACTGGCTTCTCCATCCAAGAGTCCTTCTTCTTCAAAATATCTCTCTGAACCAGGATGGAGAGGCATTCCTTCAGAGCCGTTCATGATGTTTTCCATTGTCATAAACTCGCCCTGCTCATGAGAAATACTATCTGCATTCTCGTAAAGCTGTTTCGTAATTTCATAGCCTGTGTCTTCATCTACCTGATCAAGAGAACCAATTAATACAGCATATGCTGTAATTGTGGTGACCGGCTCATCCATGAAATCATAAATATCAGCTTCGATTTCAAGAGGGCCATATTCACTGTTTTCTTCAATATATTCCATTGCTTCGTCTTCGATTGGCAGTATTACTACCTCACGCTGAGTAGCAAGTTCTGTGACATTCCCTGCCGGCAGACCGAGAAGGCCAAAGTTTGCTTCAAGTTTCCCATCTTGAAGACGTCCGGCTGCATCACCGAAGCCTTCTTCATAGACTTTATAGTCGCCTTCTTCTAATCCGTGCGCTTCAAGAATTAATTTTCCTGCCGAGTTGGATGCACTTCCTGCAGGACCGAGGTTGACACGCTTGCCTTCAAGATCTGCAATGGAAGTGATTCCTGTGTCTTCCGTCGTTACAACCTGCATGACCTCCGGATAAATGTGTCCCATAAACCCAAAGTTATCGATCGTTTCACCGTCAAAGTCTCCCGCACCTTCGAGCGCCTCAAGAGCACTTAGGTGTACAGACATTCCAAGCTGCATTTCACCGCGGCCGATTTGGGCAATATTATCAATAGATGCATCAGAAGAAACCGAGCTGACATCAAAACCTTCAATGTCCACATTGTCGTTAAGTACATTGGCAATTTCCTGTCCGAGAGGATAATAAGTGCCTCCTGTAGAGCCAGTACCAAGCTGCAGCTCTGTCATAGCATCAGCTGCTTCTTCTCCACCATCATCACCGGAATTTTCTCCGGCATCTCCTTCGTTTTCTCCGCCGCCACAGGCAGCAAGGATGAGGCCGAACGAGAGCATTAGAACTAGAAGAAATGACCATTTTTTCATAAATCGAAAACCCCCTTTAAATTCCAAATTATTGAATCTTTGTTCAGTATAATTTAATCAAAAAATACTGGACATGTCAAAGTATTATCATGTCGAAAGAAACAATAACTTTGTTTGATAATCTGACATTTTTCCTAGAAAATCGGAAAATTTCGGGAAAAGGAAAATGTCCTGCCGCAGCTGCAGCAGGACATTTTCTATATATAAATATAAGGGGGGAACAAAGGTTATTTGACAATTCTATCTTCAGAATCCGGGTCAAAGAAGTGACACTTATTCATATTCAGAGCCAATTCTACCCTGTGACCGGATTCCACAGTAGTGCGGGAGTCAACACGGGCGATACACTGCTGACCGCTGATGTTGCTGTATAGAATTGTTTCTGCACCGTTCATCTCTGACACTTCAATATCAAAGTGTAACGTGGACTCGGGAGAAGATTCGATAAACAGCGGCTCATCATGAATATCCTCCGGCCGAATGCCGAGAACAAGCGGCTTATCTACAAATCCTTTTTCGCGGAGTACTTTCATTTTTCCTTCAGGTACTTCAACAGATTCATTGCCGATTTTAAAGCGGTTCCCTTCAAGCTGTCCCTCCATAAAGTTCATGGATGGGGAGCCGATAAACCCGCCGACAAACATGTTTTCCGGGTTATCGTACACATCTTTTGGAGAGCCGACCTGCTGAACGATCCCGTCTTTCATAATAACGATTCTCGTAGCCATTGTCATTGCTTCTGTCTGGTCGTGTGTTACGTATATAGTTGTAGAATCAAGCCGCTTATGAAGCTTAATGATTTCTGCACGCATCTGTACACGAAGCTTTGCATCAAGGTTGGATAAAGGCTCGTCCATCAAGAAAACCTTCGGATCGCGGACGATCGCACGTCCGAGGGCGACACGCTGACGCTGACCGCCGGATAAGGCTTTCGGTTTTCTGTCCAGATATTCTTCGAGACCGAGAATTTTAGCAGCGTTATCAACGCGCTCTTTAATTTCTGTCTTTGGAAACTTCCGGAGTTTGAGGCCGAATGCCATGTTGTCATAAACGTTCATATGAGGGTACAGGGCATAGTTTTGGAATACCATTGCGATGTCCCGGTCTTTCGGAGGCACATCATTCATTCGCTTTTCATCAATAAGCAGGTCTCCGTCTGTAATGTCCTCGAGGCCGGCAATCATCCGCAGTGTGGTTGATTTACCACAACCGGAAGGGCCGACGAAGACAATAAATTCTTTATCCTGAATGTCGAGATTAAAGTCGCTTACAGCTTTTACATCACCGTCGTAGACTTTATCAATATGATTGAGTTGAATTTCTGCCATGTTTGTCCATCTCCTTTAATTCTTAAAAAATATAATCGCTTTATCTGTGTTTTACTATACCTTCGATGGATGCGCTTTCATATGGACAAACTGAACAAAAAAACGACAGGCTGCTTTGTGCAACCTGCTGTATCGTGGAGAAACACGTCATGTGTTATGGTTCAAAAACGAATAAAGACGCACACGAAGTGTTATCGTCACCGTTCCCGGAGCAAAGCTTATGGATTTGCGGTGAGATGTGCTTTCTTAATGAGCAGATACATAGGAACGGCAGCTGGAAATTGTCGAATATCCATACCTGTCCTTTCTGTGATTTTGTCAAGTCGGTACTGCAGTGTATTGCGATGCATATGAAGTGTTTTCGCGGTGGAGCTGATGTTTAAGTGACATTGAAAAAAATGATAAAGTGTCTCAAGCATTTCATCATCTCGTTCCATGCCGGCGAGCGTGTAAGACAAAAGCTGCTGCCTTTCTTTTGAGGAAAATGCAGGTAGTGCAAAAGGCAGCATGTCATAGCCGGTGAATGCTTTCACTTTAGGAAGCTCCTCCTGCAGAGCCTGAAACAGTCTGCGTTCTACTTGATATATAGAAGAGACCATTTCCTCTGCGTGTACACGTCTGCCGCTGTAAACCTTTACATCCAAAAACAAATCGCCCATTAATATTTCGGCTATTTCATCTGCGTGAAAAATGGAGGTGTCAATGCCGATATCGCCGATGACAGCAATAAGATCGTGCTCTGACAGAAATGTGATCAGGACGTTTTCATCAAAATAACCACTTAACGCTTCAGTGAGTTCAAGTCTCGTTTCATACAGCTTACGTCCGTGAATATGAATAAAACGAAAATATGTAAGTCTCGAAAAGGTGTCCGGCTTTGCGGATTCTTCCATTAAATAGTCGTATAGTGCTTGATTTCCCGGCTCGAATGGTTTTTCCTGAACCTTTTTTAAGAGCGTATTTACGAGTGCCTTTTCATTAGGAGCCAGGGTGTCCAGGTTTATCGCTATTTTTTCTTGTGCAGGCGTTTCATATACAGTGTATTGATTCTTTTCCTTTTCTGATACATCCGCCCATCTTTTCACATCGGGCAGGATCGCCTGAAGCTTTTCAATCATCTGGTCCACTCCTATTCTCATTACTGTCTCTGCTTTTATAATACTAACATTTGGTTTTCTCATCCAGTGTTTTAAAATGAAAGAATTCAGGTAATATGGAAGAGGGTTTTAGGCATTTTTACATGAAAATTATGGTATGATTAAAAGAACAACAAAACTGACAAATACGTGGTGATGATATGCCCCAAAGTAAGTTTTTCAGGATTTGCTACGGATTAATATTAATCCTGTTAATCATTTTTCTCGGAACACTTGTTGATTTTATATTCCAGCCTCTCGTCGTATTAGTTTCTACTTTGTTTGCTCCTATTGTGATAGCAGGAATCATGTTTTATCTGTTTAGGCCGTTCGTGAATCTGCTCGCTAAGAAAATGCCGAGAACATTAGCGATAGCCATCCTGTATTTACTTGCTGCAGGCATCATAACCGGACTTGTCCTGATTGTCGGTCCGGAGCTGCAGAAACAGTTTACCGGATTGATTAATAACATACCGTCGTTAATTAATGATACACAGAGATTAGCTGTTCAGCTGCAGAATCAAGAATGGTTCAACCGCTTCCTTCAGGAAATGGATGGCGTTTCCTGGTCGGAAATAACGTCCAGAGCTTCAGAGTATCTGCGGAACTCCTTGTCCGGCATCGGAAGCAATATCGCAAGCATTGTCGGAATGATAACGAGTGTTGTTATTATTATACTCATTCTTCCTTTTATTTTGTTCTATATGCTTAAAGAGGGGGAAAAGGCGCCTGAATTTATTTTGAAGCTTCTTCCTGCGCAGCAGGAGAAAGAAGGACGCCGTATTCTTCACGATATGGATGAAGCGTTGAGTTCCTATATTCAAGGGCAGATTATTGTCAGTTTTTTTGTAGGAATTTGTGTCTTTATCGGCTATCAGGTTATCGGTCTCGATTATGCGCTTGTACTCGCTTTAGTAGCGATGTTTACAAATGTTATACCATTTATCGGACCGTGGATTGGTACTTTTCCCGGTGTCATTGTCGGTCTGCTTGACTCGCCCTTTACGGCATTACTTGTTATCCTTGTAGTAGTGATCGTCCAGCAGATTGAAAGCAACCTGATTTCTCCACAGGTAATGGGCAGAAAGCTGCAGATTCATCCGTTAACGATCATATTGCTGCTACTAGTGGCAGGAAGCCTTGCTGGCCTGCTCGGTTTAATTTTTGCGGTGCCGGCATATGCCGTAATTAAAGTAATTGCAAGCCATACGTACAGGCTTATTAAGCTGCGTGCGAAAAGAGATGAGGAAAATAAAACACCTCCGCCAGCAAATGTAAAATAGTCAAAGAAAAGAGGGAGTCTCATGAGCTACGAGCTCGAAGGAATTGAGCAGATAGAGATCGATGAAATAAAAAGAATATATGATAAGAAAGAGAAATCTCCAATCATTATTGATGTAAGAGAGCCTGATGAATATGTGGAGGGACATATCCCGGGAGTTCCGCTTCTTCCGATGCATTCATTTCCGGAGGTTATCGAAGAGTTTGAGAAAGATAAGGACTATATTTTAGTGTGCAGAAGCGGGAGCAGGAGCCACCATACTGCTTTATTTTTAAAAGATAACGGAATTGAGAACGTGAGAAATTTTGCAGGTGGAATGCTTGCCTGGGACCGTGAAACTGAATCAGGAATGGAAAACCCTGTCCAGAATATGAAGGATCTTTATAAGTAAACAACCCGGAACCCGGCCTTCTCTAATGGAAAGTGCGTTGGAGGGGCCATTTTTTTGTACATTATGAAAGTTTCAACTTTTTGGCCCCTGGTGGTGAGCCATGATTTTTTTAGATGTTAGGAGGAAAATTATGAAAAAAATTCTTTATTTTGCATGTTTTCTGTTTTTTACCGGGACGGCGGGACAAGCAGCAGCAGCACCACCTTTACCTGTGTTTGATGATAACTCAGAGGTGGAAGAACAGGAAGCGCCTGCTGAAGAATCCGGGGATCGTGAAACAGCAGAAGAGTATGAGCTTTACATAGACGGCCAGTCCGACAGCCTAAGCGGCCCGCCTGTATTTAATAACGGCGAATTGCTGGTCCCTTTGACGGCTGCTGTGAGGGGAATGAATGAATTTGCAGAGGTAGAGAGGAATGCTGTATTTACTGAGGCGGATTCTGCCTATGATTATCTTGAGGAGAATCAATTGATCGTAGAAATCGACGGAAGAGAATTTGTCAATGTGACTACTCTTCAGGATGCCGGACTTACGGCTGATTGGAAGGACGACTCCGGCAGGCTTCATCTGGAAACGGCCGATATGCTGAGCACTGGTAACATAAGAGTTGGTGAGAGTATCGATGATATTAATAATAAGATTGATATTCATTGGAATACAGCTTTCGGAAATGCAGCTGATTATATAGGGTTTCACGGTAATATGCATGAATTTACTTACACCGATCGTTTTGGGGAGAATCGTACAGGAGAAGTACCAGACCTTCAGGTGGAAGCTGCAGAGAATCAAGTTACCTATCTGATCCTTTCCTCTTCAGAGTGGGAAACAGCCCGGGGTGCCGCGGTCGGGGATTCGCTTTTTGATGTGGCCAGGGCACATGGGTCCGATTATATTCAAGAAGAAATTGACGGAAAGACGGTACATATCTATCATGTGAACAATGGAAGCCTCTGGTTTATTGCCAATGAAAATAAGGACGTAGAACGAATTGGACTTTGGTCCGGACAGCTGGAAGGCTATGAAAGATAAAATGTGACAGCTGTTCATCTTCAAAGGTACTGTATACTGGATACTGGAAAAGATGTTTATTCTCCTTTGAACAGGGAAAAAGTATAAATGTAATTCTTTAAAACGATCACATTCGATGTACAATCATTTTTATGAAGTGAGGGATTGTTATGGGTAAGCGAAGTGTTTTACTATCAACAGTAGTTGCAGGCGCAGTCGGTGCAGCAACATTTATTTTAAGAGATGAAGAGAAGAGGGAAAAGCTAAAGCAGGCTTCTCAGCAGACTCTGGCTAAATGGAATGGCAGAACAAAGGAAGCAGAAGATGAGAAGTTGAATGAAAAAGTAGGCCATTCCGAGCCATATGATTTCGAGGATAATAAAATGGTTTCCGAGGGAGCTATGCATTCTGTCCAGCACTTTAATAAAGCTCAGGAAACCGGTGAAGATCCTGTTCATTCCAGTATTGAGGACGATAATAAAAAGCAGTAACCGTGAAACAGCCGCACCTTTATCCTAAGGAGCGGCTGCTTTTTTCTTTTAACCACTTCCATAGTAAAGTACAATATAAAAGGAACTTATGACTATGAAATAAAGGGCGCTGAAATGATATGATTACTGTAACAGACGAATGCATCGCAGACATTCCCGCCTTACATATAACGGACAGTGCTGTTAGTGAAGAACCGCTGCCGGCCGTGATATTCTGGCACGGTTTTTTAAGTGGTAAAGAACATAATCTCCATTTTGCCTACAATCTGGCAAAAAATGGAGTTCGTGTAATTATGCCTGAAGCTGCCCATCATGGGGAAAGACATGAGGGCCTTACAGAAAAGCAGATGCTTTTGCAGTTTTGGACTATTGTTCTGCAAAGTGTGAATGAAACTGCAATAATACGTGAGGAATTGGAGAGACAAAAGCTTATTGATGATAAGCGTTTGTTTATTGCAGGAACATCCATGGGAGGGATAATTGCCTGCGGCGTTCTTGCTGCTTATTCATGGATTAAAGGGGCTTCTATACTTATGGGAAGTCCCTCCTGGGAATCCTTTGCACGGCATCAGATTACTGTATTAGAGCAGCAGGGAGCTCTGCCATTAACAGAAGAAGAAACAGAAAAGCTGATACAAAAGCTGATTCCATATGACCTCAGTCAAAATCAGGAAGTGATAGCGGACAGGCCCGTTTTTTTCTGGCACGGCCAGGATGATGATGTTGTTTCTTACCATGAATCTTATGAGTTTTACAAAGAAATCAAAGAATCACAGAATGACAGTACAAACATCGATTACCGGCTTGATCCATCAGCAGGACACAAAGTTACACGAGCGGGTATGCTTGATATGGCAGACTGGACATTACATCATATCTAGGTATTTTCCTATTGGTAAAAGGAGGGGAGTCTTTTTATGATTACAAGGCACACGACGCTGATGCAGGAAATGCAGAAAATTGGCGTAATTATTATCGGAGCGCTGATTGTTGCAGTCGGCTTGAATTTATTTTTAGTTCCTGCAAATGTTTTTGCAAGTGGTGCAACCGGTGTGGCACAGATTCTTTCCTCGCTGCTCCCATTATCCACTGGTGTCTGGCTCTTCCTCTTAAATATCCCGATTGCGGTTCTCGGCTGGATCCGGGTAGGAAAGCTCTTTACATTTTACAGCTTTTTACATGTAGCATTAACGACATTTTTTCTGGAAATAGTTCCGGTTCAGGCTCTCTCTCAGGATATCCTATTAAATGGGGTTTTCGGCGGCGTTATCACAGCGGTCGGAGCTGCTATTGCGTTAAAATGGGGGGCTTCCGCAGGCGGACTTGATATTGTAGCACTTGTGCTTGCCCAGCAGAGTGACCGCCCGGTAGGAACGTATTTCTTCCTGCTGAATGCATTAATAGTTATTGCAGCAGGGCTATTATTCGACTGGGAGAGTGCTTTATATACGCTTGTTACACTGTATGTCGGCTCCAGGGTCATTGATGCGATTCATACACGGCATGTAAAGCTGACGGCTTTCATTGTTACGAAAAAACCGGACGAAGTACGGGAAGCCATTCACAAAAATATTACCCGCGGTATTACAAGAATGCCGGCGCGGGGAGGATATGACGCAGCTAACAAAGAAGTATTAATGATCGTCATTACGCGGTATGAGCTTTATGCGCTCGAGCAGGTATTAAAAGTGGTGGACGACAAAGCCTTTACAAATATTGTGAACACAGCTGGAATATTTGGAATGTTCCGGAGAGACAAATAATAGAAAGGAGCAAAAAAAGATGAACAAACTTGTTCTTTTATCCTTTCTTTTGCTTCTTGCTTGTGGAGCAGGAGGGTGTGGCTCCGAAGAAAGCTCTGAAGATTCAAACTCAAAGGGTGAGGAAAGGGGGCAGGCACAAATGTCAACTGATTCCCTGATGCTTACTGGTCAATTAAGTGAGGACAGATCATCATGGCAGATGAAGCTCGAAAATACGACGGAAGAGGATCTCACACTTCAGTTTAAAAGCGGCCAGGAAATTGATGTCACGATTACGGAAGAAGAAAGTGGAGAAAAAGTTTATCGGTATTCGGACGGACAGATGTTTACTCAGGCTCTCAAAGAGGTCACCATCGAAGCCGGCAGCAGTAAAACATGGGAAGAAAAGCTCCCGGATCCATTAGAAAGCGGTGCCTATCGGGTACATTTTGAAGTTACTGCTGAATCTGTAAACGGAGAGTCGCCGCAGAAGCCGCTATCAGCAGATCAGACGTTTTCAGTTGAATAAAGCAGGCGGTCTTTCGGCCGCCTGCTTTATTCAAGGATGAAAGTTTTTAGCATAGCGCGGGCAACGCTTCAACCTTCTCGGCAGCTGGGCGCTCCTTTCGGGATTTTCCGCCGTTATTTTCCCGCGAGGTGCTAGTGTCGATGTTGGCCACGGACGTGTCAGGTTTTAATCGACCTTGCGTCTCGCTTGCTCCGCTCTATATGTAAAGGATGAAATTCTAAGAAAGGCTAAGGTATCTGACGCCTGAACCAGCGACAAGACAAGAATTTGTTAAAAGATATATGCGGACAATGATTCAGCTATTTGCCCCAAGAATCCTGTTATTAAGGTTTTGCAGGACATGAGTTCCGTTATCGGTCGAGAAGGAAGCCATTTTCCCCTCCATTCAAGCCGTTAGCGGACCTGATGTCCGCCAGCCATTCAAGAAGAGTGAAATTTTCTCAAATAACGGATCTATTGTCAGCCACTCAACCCGCCGCCTATCTTTATAAATCTAATACTTAAAAAAATGGCATCAAAAGGGAAAGGAAAAGGATTGAGCCCAGTACAACCATAATTAGATTCCCGCCAAGAAATGAGATAAGAAGCGCGGCTGCAGCTCCTGACACCCCAAAAAGTGGATTATCGTGTACGGTAAGCACAGCTGGAAAAATTAATGCACCAAGTGCTGCATAAGGAACATTTTTTAAAATGCCTTCAAGTCTAGCTGGGATTTTTCGAGAGTTTAAGAATACAAGAGGCAGCATTCTAGGAATATAGGTAACAACTGCCATACCGGTAATAATAAGCATCATTTGTATTGACATCACTGCTCCGCCTCCTTCACTGTATCTGTTGTAGAAACTCTTTTTGAATGAGGCTCTATCATTTCAAGAACAGTTGCAGCTATAAGAGTAGCGAGAATGATAGCCCAGCCTTCTGCCATAAACAAACCAAATATGCTGTTAAGAACCGCAGCCAAAGCCGCTAAAAATACTACTTTTCGATATTTTTTCAACGAAGGAGCGAGAAGCGCAATGAACAAGGCATATAACGCAAATGCCAGGCTCTGCTGCAGTGTTTCCGGAAGAAGGGCACCTGCGGCATGGCCGAGGCCGGAATGAACGACCCAGCTTGCATAGCCGATGAGAAACACTCCATAAATATATGAAGAAGTAACGGCTCCCTCCTTCATAGAGGTCACGGCAAACACTTCATCAGTAATACCAAAGGCATAACCGGCTTTAGTTAAAGGGTGATCCGGTTCTGCTTTTTCGTTTAAGGAGGCACTCATGAGAAAGTGCCGGATGTTGACAATAAAGGTGGTAAAAATAATCTCAAACGCTCCTGTGCCGGCAGCAATCAGGCTGAGTGCCATATATTGGGCAGCCCCTGCAAAAACGAGCAGACTCATCAGCAGTGTTTCTGCCATTGTCAGCCCTGTTGTCTGCGCAATAAATCCATATGTGATCGCAGCAGGTAAGTAGCCAAGAGCGATAGAGAGTCCATCCTTCATTCCTGCAGCAAAGCTGTTCGATGGAAGAAATACGGCAATCCGCACAGAAGACACTCCTATCAGCATATATATTATATTATATTTATTGTATGTTATAGCATAAAAAATGACAAGGGAGCTTGATGAAAAAATGGAAAAAGAACAGCTGAATCACCTTATTGGAAAACGATTGAAGGAATTGAGAAGGAAGAAAGGCTGGAACCTGGAGGATACGGCAAAGCATACGGGCGTGAGCAAGCCGATGCTTGGGCAGATTGAAAGAGGGGAATCGAACCCGACAGTCGGAACTCTATGGAAAATTGCAAACGGTCTTCAAGTGGCGTTCTCCGTTTTTATCGATGTTGACCGGCCATCTGCGAAGCACGTTAAATACCAGAATCTTGAAACAATTGAAAGCGAGCCGGGAGGCTTTCATGTAAAGCCATTATTTGCTAAGGATCAATATACACCAATGGAATCCTTTTATGTAGAGATGGATGAGAAGGTGACCTATGAATCGGCTGCCCATCCGGAAGGGGTGGAGGAATACATATTTTTGCAGAGGGGAAGTCTTGAAGTACTGTATCATTCGGAGAAATTTGCCCTTGAAAAAGGGGATGCCCTACGTTTCCGCGCAGATGTTGATCACGTTTACAGAAATCCAGGAGAAACAAGGGCAGTGTTTACGATGATGATCCATTATTCAAACAGCTGACTTAAAAGCGGAAGCCATAGCGTTTTGAAATAACATCATAGAAGCCGAGGGAATTATAGAGGGCTTTTGTAGCGGCATTACTGATGCCGGTTTCTAATTCAATTCCTTTAATCCCCCTGTTTTCAGCCCAGTAAATTACCTTTAAAAGCAGTTTTTTGGCAATCCCTTGATTTCTGTATTCTTTATGAACATACAGATCATTGAGCCAAATATAATGACCTCCTTTGTCCAGGCTGATGCCGATATTTAAAAAGGCAGCGCCTAGGATAGAGCCTTCATATTCTGCAACGAAGATATGGGCACCGGAATTATCCTCAAGAGTCATATCAATTGCCTTTAAAAGCAGTTCATAAGCATTCTCCCGTCCGATTGATTCCATCTGCCCCATTAATAAATCGGCTACTTGTTCACGGAGATTTTGGTCCGCATCTTTTGGAATATCATAAATTTTCATTCTGATTTCCCCCGTCTAGTTGTCTTCGTATTCATTAATTTCCTTGTATAATCATAACACAGAGCGAAAAAAGTAGGCTATGTTATCTAAAAAGAAAAAGAGACGCAGCTTTTTTCGTCTCTTCTTTCGGATGAAATATTCATTTTAACCAGTATAAACGGATGGCTTCACTTTAAGCTTCAGCCTTTCTTCCAAAAATGCTGCAATTCCTTCGTTCTCATTAGTATCTGTCAGCTCGATGGCCGCTTTTTTCGCTTCAGGCACAGCATTGCCCATAGCCACCCCGATTCCTGCCTCAGAAAGCATTTCGAGATCGTTATCCTCGTCTCCAAATGCTATAACATCCTCCATCGACACACCGCAGTACTCAGCTACCTTCCGGAGTCCTTCCGCTTTGTTATTTCCATTTCGGATGATCTCAATCATATGGTGTGGTGCTCCCCAGGACCGCTGTTCAATTGCTTTTGCGTGATCTCCGGAGAGCAGATCTCTTAACTTATCGGCGGTTTCCGCTTTCGGATAGACCAGCAGGGAGGTTGGATCCTTATCGAGCACGGTTTTTAAATTGCCAAAGGCAGCAGGTTCGACACCGAGCGAAAACAATTCAATAAATTCTTCATTGTAATCATGCAGAAAAACGTCATCCGCTACTTCAGCCATCATATTATTTACATCAAAGAATTGACACGTATCAATTATCTTCTGTGCTGTTTCAAGATCGAGCGGTGAATGGTGCACCTTAAAAGAGCGGTCCCCGGGGTGATGTACATAAGCGCCGTTAAAATTTACAATCGGAGTATCGAGGCCCAGCTGCTGGTAATACATTTTGCTTGCCCGGTAAGGTCTTCCGGTGGCAATCGCAATCTGATGCCCCTGCTTTCTTGCTTGTCGCAGAGTGTGAAGAGTACGTGTCGGTATTGTTTTGTCATCCTTTAACAAAGTGCCGTCCAAATCTAATGCTATCAAATGTTTTTTCATAATCTGTCCCCTGCTTTCTCAATAAACTGCATTGTTATATTTTATGTTAAATACGCCGATACTTATTCTGTTCATAGGATTGTTAAAAACTCGTCGAAAAAAGGCGGTTGTATGTGACGGAACAATAACACAAATGTGCTATATTAATGGATGAGTATTTTATTCATTTTACTTGAATTCATCAATGAATGAAAAGACCATCCCTTCTGGATCTGCAAAAAGGAGGAACAAGAATGGGTGACTATTTTTCCATGTTTTCATTCCGGGCGCTTTGGACGCCCGAGCTTATAGTAGTATTATTCGGGGTGACACTTCTTTATTATTGGCTGACGGTTAAAGAACGCCATCGCTTTATTAATGCGGAAGCGGTCACTCTTAAGCAGAAATTTTTGTTCGGATGTGCGCTGCTGGCGCTTTACGGAGGCTGGGGAAGCCCGCTTTATATAGCTGGGCATTCCATTATCACACTGCATATGACGCAGATGGTGCTAGCTTACTTTGCTGCGGTGCCGCTCTTTATTTTATCTATTCCCAAATGGGTACTGCAATCATTCGTGCACCGGTGGAGACGGAAATCAGCTTTTACGTATAAAGTGCTGATGCACCCGGTGCTTGGATTAATTATGTTTAATGCGCTGTTCTCTTTTTATCATGTGCCATTTGTTTTTGATACATTGATGCAGTCCCCAGTTCTTCACAGTCTCTATCAGGGAGCGTTATTCGCAGGGGCATGGATGATGTGGTGGCATATGCTGGCACCGCTGCCATCCAACAATCAGCTCTCGGATTTCCGAAGAATTATTTACATTTTCGGAAATGGGATGTTAATTACACCTGCTTGTGCTCTTATTATATTTGCCGGGAGTCCTTTGTATGAAACATACACAAATCCTGCGGTATGGTCGAGCGTTATGGCTTACTGTCTTCCGCCAGGCTCGCAGGTCCCGCCCGGATTGCTTAACGCAGACGGGGGAGGGCCGGGGATTTCTTTTTTAAGCAAGCATGACGACCAGCAGCTTGCCGGGGTGCTTATGAAAATTGCCCAAGAGACAGTATATGTCAGCACCATCGGGTTTGTTTTTAAACAATGGCTGAAAAAAGAAAAACAGCAGGATGGTGAATTATCCATCAGCGATGTATCTTCATACAATCAGCTGAAAAATCAATAAAATCTTGAGGAGAGTTTTATGAATCAGAAGCTTTTTTTATACTGCATGTCTGTATTTGCATTAATGGCATTGAGCGGCTGTGCCTGGCTGTATGAAGCAGGCGGGCAGCCTGAAGCGCAGAATGGCACGGATATGTCAGAAGCAGATTTGCAGATCTCAGATTTTTCTTTTACAAATCAGGATGGGAAGACGGTATCCAATGAAGATCTGGAGGGGGACTACTGGCTCGCGAATATGGTGTTTACGAGTTGTCCGACTGTATGCACGCTGATGACACCCAATATGCTCAATATCCAGGGTAAGCTCGAAAAAGAAAATGCAGTGATTCCTTTCGTGTCATTTACGGTGGACCCAGAATTTGATGATCCTGATCAGCTGAAAAAATATGGGGAGGATTACGGAGCAGACATGGAAAACTGGCATTTTCTCACCGGTTATTCTGATGAAGATATTAAGGAACTGTCGGCAGAATCCTTTAAAAGTGTGGTTGAAAAAGATCCTGAAAACAACGATATTACACATGCCACATCTTTTTTTCTTATTGATGAAGATGGCAGCGTGGTAAGGCGTTATGACGGACTCGATAATGATATTGACCCGGTAGTGGAAGATATTAAAGCATTAAAAGAAGGATGAATCAAGCGTGTGAACATTTCGATGCATTTATAGTCAGCAGAACCGCCGAATGATAAACTTAAGGTTGGATTTTTATTTTACACCTTACTGGAAAAGGAGGGAAAACGAATGGAGGGCATTTCTCGAAAGATATTACTGCTTATCATGACTGTGCTTGGTGCTGTTGCCCTTGCCGCCTGTGGTGGGGAAGAAGAAGCCGGTATGACGGTGCAGGATGAAGAGTGGAAAGAGATAAATCTAGCAGGAAATGATCATCCTACTGTACTTTTCCATTTTACTGGTGTCGACTGAGGACACTGTGTCTCGCAGCTCGTGCAGCTGCAAAATAATCTGGATAATTTTAAAGACCTCGACGCTGATATATATGCGATCAGCAACGATTCCCCGGAGCAGCATAAAGAGTTAAAAGAGGAAGCTGGCATTTCGTATTCTTTCGTATCCGATGCTTCGATGGAAGTGATTGAAGAAGCAGAGATGGCAGGTGATGGTGCCTCTGTCCGCGGCTTTTCCGTATTTGACGAAAACGGGGAGTTACTCATCTCTGAGGAAAATGATTATTGGGGCGAGGAAATCGATCAGACGGAGGAAAAGATAAGAGAAGCAATAGAAGAATAAAGGTTGGACAAGCCTGCTGTGATAAGAAATCGCAGCAGGCTTTTGATATGTTAAGCTCCTCCTTCAACTGGTATGCGGACGTGAGATCTGTTATTGCAGAAACAAAGGATCCGGGCAAAGTGAGAAATCTGCTTGACCAATTTCTCATGGATGATGAATACCTTTTAATTATAGATGATAAGGGCTGGAGCCACATTCATACAAATCGCCTTCGTGAAGGCCAGCCATTTACAGACGAAGTAGGGATGCGGGCGGCGAAGACAAAAGAGCCGCTGGTACAATTTTATCCTCGTAATACTGGGGAGCTGCTGTACGATGCTTCTGTACCCATTGGTCAAAGTCCACAGGGTGTTCAATACCAGTTGAGGGCTGGAAGAATCGTTCAAAAGACATGGCTGGCCCCTGCTGTGTTTGCGGCAGCACTGACTCCTATTTTCGTTGCAGCTCTCGTTTACACTGTTCTTTCCGGTACCGTCAGCTCATCCGGCACAGCCGCTCTTCTTACAGGGATGGCTGCAGCTCTGTTGATCGGAGGCGGAGTGCTGCATACAATGAAAAAAGCAATAAGGGAATGGCATCGGGTTACACGGGCGATTTCCGGAGGTGATTTAATGAAGGAAGTGGAAAATCAGAAACGCAGCGATTTCCACCAGATCGGTTTTGAACTCAACAAGGTTGTAATCGGCATTCGAAGTATAATCGGAAATATCGAAGAGTCCTCCGGGGGTTTAAAACAAATAAGTAATAAACAGGAAGCCTCCACAAGAGAAATGTCAGCAAGCTTTGAACAGGTAGCGGCGTCCATGCAGCAATTTCAGTCTGGAGCCGAACACCAGATGTCTTCGCTTCAAAATGCACAGGCTATGGTTCAGGAAATGCTCCGCAAGATAGAAGAAATGAAGCATGGGGTAACCGATACACTGAATCAATCTGAAAAATCTAGCAGTGAAGCAGAAAAAGGAACGGTGGCAGTGCAGGAATCAGAGCGAAAAATGAAAGAATTAATGGAGACGATCACTATTTCTACCGAAAAAATGAAAACAGTCTCTGCAGACACCGATGAAGTAACAAGAAAAGTAGCATCCATTACAGATATTGCTGAACAGACAAATCTGCTGGCATTAAATGCGTCGATCGAGGCCGCTCGGGCAGGAGAATCAGGAAAAGGCTTCGACGTGGTAGCCTCTGAAGTGAGAAAACTTGCAGAGGATACGAATTCATTTGCCACGGACATCTTAAGGACAATGACTAAAACCAGCAGTGAATTAAAAGCGGCTGCCCTTTATATTAATGACAGCAGGACTTTAATGCAGGAAGGTGCTGAGGTAGTACAAATTGCAGGTGACTCCATCAGGAGCCTCCAGCAGAGCGCAGAAAATACTAGAACTGCAGTAAAAAATAATGTAATTATTTCTGACGAACTGACTGCCAACGGAAGGGAAGTACATACAATCATGGGAAATATCAATCAAATTTCCGAAGAATTCACGGAATCTGTAGTTCAGAATGTATCCGTGCTCGATCAGCAGTCTGCCGGGCTGGAAGAACTGACTGTAGAAGCAGAAGAGCTTGCCGGCGAAGCAAATAATTTAAGCTATATCGTAAAACGCTTTCGTTTTAAGCCATAAAAAAATAAGTCTATATATACAAAAAAATGAATAATCATAAAAGAATCCATAGAGGGATTCTTTTTTTGTATGTTAAAAAAACAGGAAGCGAAGCTTGCAAGCTATAACTTTATACAAAAAAATGATTACTCAGTATAAAAATATAAAAATACAGTTGCATTAATATATATTCACACTTATAATTAGGAACAACGATAAATGTATAAACATAAAAAGAGGTGTAATTTTATGAATGCTGCAATCGTCGGAGCAACTGGCTACGGTGGAATAGAACTTATTAGATTATTACACAATCACCCGGAAGTGGATGAAATAGCTGTATTTTCCTCCTCACAGGAAGGAAAACCAATGGCGGAAAGCTACCCGCACGTCAACGGAATTATACACAAAACATTGGTTGAAATTGATGTATCGGTTTTAAAAACATATGATGTTGTATTTTTATCGACGCCTCCGGGAGTGTCCGCAGACTTAAGCTATCAGCTCATTTCTGATACGAAGGTTATTGATTTATCCGGAGATCTGCGTTTGAAAAGCCCTGAAATTTATAAAGAATGGTACGGCCGCGGAACTGCGGATGCATCGGTGCTGCAGCAGGCAGTTTATGGATTAACGGAGTGGTACGCCAAAGACATTAAAGAAACGAGGCTCCTTTCGAACCCGGGCTGCTACCCGACAGCAGTTCTGCTCGGCCTCGCTCCTCTTGTCCAAAATAACGTCATTGATCCGAGTGAACTTATCATCGATGCGAAGTCCGGAACGACAGGAGCGGGCCGGTCTCCATCTGCTATAACTCATTTTAGTGAAATGAATGATAATTTCAAAATTTATAAGGTGAATGAACATAAGCATACCCCTGAAATTGAACAGGAGCTCAGCCATTTATACGAAGGTGACGCAACGGTAACATTTACCCCTCACCTTGTTCCAATGACAAGGGGTATCATGGCGACGATGTACGCCCCAGTAAAGGATGAATGGACCGCATCCGGAATTCAAAAGCTCTACGACAAAGCGTATAAAGATAAAGCTTTTATAAGAATTAGAGAAGATGGTTCATTTCCATCTACGAAAGAGGTGTATGGCACCAACTATTGTGATATTGGTTATACACTTGATCAACGGACAGGACGAGTGACCGTTGTGGCAGTGATTGACAACTTAGTCAAAGGAGCGTCCGGGCAGGCGGTTCAAAATATGAATTTAATGTTTGGATACCCGGAAGCTTCGGGATTAAATGCGGTACCTATTTATCCGTAATAAATGTAATAACCCGCACCATTATTGAGGAAGAGGGAGAGGTAAGTATGAAGACGATTCAAAAGCTGAACAGCATTGTTGAAGTAACAGGGGGAACGATTATTACACCGCGGGGTTTTAAAGCGGCAGGGATTCATTCGAAAGTAAAAAGAAAACGGAACGATCTTGGAGCAATTCTTTGTGATGTACCAGCTTCCAGTGCTGCTGTCTATACGCTGAATCAAATTCAGGCAGCTCCTCTTCAAGTGACAAAGGAAAGTATTGCAGAAGAAGGCAGGCTTCGTGCCATCGTTGTAAATAGCGGGAATGCCAACTCCTGTACGGGAGAACAGGGACTGCTTGATGCGTATGAGATGCGGAATGCCTCCGCTCATCAATTTGACCTGCCGGAGCATCAAGTTGCTGTAACGTCCACCGGGGTTATCGGAGAACCAATGCCGATGGAGAAAGTTCTCAATGGCATTAAGCAGTTAGAGCCGAAGCCCGCCTACCAGGACGCAGAGGCATTTAATGAAGCAATTATGACCACTGATAAAGCAAAAAAGCATGCCTGCTTTCAAACAAAAATTGATGGAAAGAAAATTACAGTGGCCGGCACCGCCAAGGGGTCCGGAATGATTCATCCGAACATGGCAACAATGCTCAGCTTTATTACGACAGACGCCGCTATTGAACCGAAGCATCTGCAGACCGCGTTATCAGAAATCACAAACAAAACCTTTAATCGGATCACAGTCGATGGGGATACTTCTACAAATGATATGGTTGTCGTGATGGCAAGCGGCCTGGCTGAAAATGAAGCGCTGCAGCCGGAACATCCGGAATGGAAGACATTTGTGGATGCTCTGGAGCAGACTTCTCAGGAACTGGCCAAAAAAATTGCCAGAGACGGAGAAGGCGCCACAAAGCTCGTAGAAGTTAACGTGACCGGAGCAGCTTCAGAAAAAGAAGCAGGTCAGGCTGCCAAGCAGATCGTTGGTTCAGATCTTGTGAAAACTGCGATTTACGGAACGGATGCAAACTGGGGGCGGATCATTGTTGCGCTTGGCTACAGTGAAGTTCAGCTGAATCCGGACACTATTGATATTTGGCTCGGGCCGATCCAGACTCTGAAGCAGAGCAGGCCGGTATCTTTTTCAGAAGAAGAAGCAAAAGCGTATCTTGAGCAGGAGGATATCACGATTACTGTCGACTTAAATATCAGCGGCAGCAGCGGCAAGGCCTGGGGATGCGATCTCACTTACGATTATGTCCGCATCAATGCTGGATACAGAACGTAAAAAAGGATGGAGCTTATGAAGGATATTGTAGTTATTAAATGCGGCGGATCAACGGTGAATGCTCTGACAGAAGCTTTTTTTGATAGTATTGCAGCGATGAAAGCTACTGGAAAACACCCAATTATTGTGCACGGGGGCGGCCCAGCTATTAATGAAATGCTGGAGGCTCAGAATATAAAGTGTGAATTTGTAGACGGGCTTCGAAAGACGACGGCCGAAGTATTAAATACAGCTGAGATGGTTCTGGCCGGCAAAGTGAATAAGCAGATTGTTTCTTCCCTTGAAGCATCAGGCGGAGCAGCGATCGGCTTGTCCGGTGTAGACGCGGGTATCATCCAGGCAGAAGCCATCGATTTTGAGAAGCTTGGATTTGTCGGTGCGGTGGATAGTGTGAATGAAGCTTTTCTTGAGAGTTTGTTATTAGGAGGATTCATACCGGTTATCGCGCCGATCGCCACAGATGGCCGCGGCGGCCGCCTTAATATCAATGCAGACACCGCTGCATCTGCGATAGCCAGGGCACTGCATGCTGACGAATTGTTATTTGTCACAGATGTAGAGGGAGTATTAATCGGAGGAAGCTTACAGGAGCAGGTTTTCGTCTCCGATATCGATTCGTGGATTTCTGAAGGAAGTATATACGGGGGCATGATTCCGAAAGTTAAGGCCGCTGCTGAGTGCCTGGACGGAAATATTGAAAAAATAACGATTGCGAGCGGCTATGCTACATTACGGCATAAAGACGGTACATTAAAGGGCACAACCATTACAAAAGAAAAAACGGTAAAATAATAGCCGAATGGTGAGAGGAGAGGAAAATGAATGGCTCAGCAGCACCAAACCAATACAGCGTCAAGACTTTTCCCCACATATAAAAGATGGGATCTGACGTTTAAAGAAGCTAAAGGCTCTTATATTACAGATAGTAACGGAAAAACTTACATTGATTTAATGGCGGGGATCGGTGTCGTAAATCTTGGCCACTCCCACCCGGCGGTCACTGCAGCTGTAGAAAAACAATTGTATTCAGGGTGGCACGCCTCCAATTTCTTTCAGTATCCGTCGCAGGAAAAAACAGCCGCGCTGTTAACGGAAAACAGCTGCGGAGATTTGGTCTTTTTTGCAAACAGCGGAGCTGAAGCAAATGAAGCGGCTATTAAGCTCGTGAGAAAGCATACAGGAAGGAAAAAAATCATCAGTTTTGTCCAGTCCTTTCACGGTCGTACATTAGGAAGCATGGCAGCAACAGGGCAGGAAAGTATTCAACAGGGGTTCGGCCCGATGCTTGAGGAATTTGTGTACGTTCCATACAACGATGTGAGCGCACTGGAGAAAGCAATCGATGAAGAAACAGCGGCAGTCATCCTTGAGCCTCTTCAAGGAGAAGGCGGCGTCATTCCCGGACATGAGGAATTTTTACAGAAGGCGGAGCAGCTTGCTGAGCAATACGGCGCCCTGCTCGTAGCTGACGAAGTCCAAACCGGACTTGGCAGAACAGGAGCCTTTTTTGCTCATGAGCATGCTGGAATAAAGCCGGATATAATTACCACGGCAAAAGCACTGGGAAATGGCTTTCCAACAGGGGCGATGATTGGCAAAGCCAAGCTTGAAGCTTCCTTCGGTCCGGGCAGCCACGGATCTACATTTGGTGGAAATCCGCTAGCGATGGCTGCTGCAGAAGCTGTGCTCACCGTTCTGCTGGAAGAAAATTTATCGAAAAAAACAGCAGAGACCGGGAAAGCATTCCTCGGAGTTCTGCAAAAGTCCCTCCAGCCGCTTGAGCAAGTGACAGAGGTCCGCGGAAGAGGGTTAATGATCGGCATAGAAACAAAATGTCCTGCGGCAGAAAAGGTGCTGGAGCTCCAGTCCAAAGGTGTGCTGGTTATAGCTGCCGGCCCCAGTGTGATTAGGCTGCTTCCGCCTCTGACAACCGAGTGGGACACCCTAATGGATGGCGCGAAAGCAATTCAGGAGGTTTTGCAGTAGCATATTGATGAGGAGGATTCAGTGATGAAGGGATATATCAAGCTGGAAAGCGGAGAAATATTTGAAGGAAATACAGCAGGGAATCAATTAAACGATACGTATGGAGAAATCGTATTTTTCACAGGCATGACTGGATATCAGGAAGTCATGACCGACCCATCCTTTCATGGTCAGATAGTAGTATTCACCTATCCCCTCATAGGAAATTATGGTGTGAATGACTTTGACAATGAGAGCTTAAAGCCGCAGCCGGCAGGATTGATTATAAGTGAAGTAAATGAAGATGTTTTTCATTATGAGGCTACAAAAACAATTGCTGAAGCAGCAGCAGAGGCAGGAATTCCAGTCCTTTCCGGGGTCGACACAAGAGCGCTTGTAAAGAGCATTAGAGAAAAAGGCGATATGGGCGCTGTGCTGACAAGCAGCCCAGCTGCAACAGATGTTAATTCTTATGAAAAACTCGGTGAAAAGATGCTGATGAATGAGGTTACCGTCTCCTCGCCTCAGTCGTTCGGTGAGGGAGAATTCCACATCGTCCTTTTGGATTTCGGCTACAAGCATTCCATGGTGAAAAGACTGACGGAAAAAAGATGTAAAGTGACCGTTGTTCCGTATGACAGCACCGCTGCCGACATCAGCGCTCTTCAGCCGGATGGTCTGCTTTTTTCCAATGGTCCCGGTAATCCCAAGCAGTTAGAAGCAGAGCTGCCACATTACAGAAAACTTGCAGAAACATACCCTTCAATAGGAATTTGTCTTGGACACCAGCTGCTGGCGCTTGCCTTTGGTGCAGATACAGAAAAACTGCGTTTTGGCCACCGCGGTGCAAATCAGCCGGTGCAGGATAAAGTGACAAAAAAGGTGTTTATGACTTCACAGAACCATAGCTATGTGGTAAAGGAAGATACCATTCCAAGCAGTGAATTCAAAATGAAGTACGTAAATATAAATGACGGTTCTGTAGAAGGACTGGACCATATTAAGCATAAAATTACGACGGTGCAATTTCACCCGGAAGCACACCCTGGTCCTGCAGACAGCGAAGAAATTTTTGATGAATTTATCAGTCACCTGAAGACAAAAGGGAGAGAGAAAACCTATGCCTAAGCAGTCTAATATAAATAAAGTGCTGGTGATCGGGTCCGGGCCAATTATTATCGGGCAGGCAGCAGAATTCGATTACTCCGGAACCCAGGCGTGTCTGGCACTTCGTGAGGAAGGCATGGAAGTTATTTTAATGAACAATAATCCTGCCACTGTGATGACAGATGAAGCATGTGCGGATAAAGTCTATTTCGAGCCGCTCACGCTTGAATCAGTAGAGAATGTACTGAAGAAAGAAAAGCCGGATGGATTGCTGGCAACACTTGGTGGCCAGACCGGCCTTAACCTGGCTTTATCCATGCATGAAGCAGGGTTACTTGATAAATACAATGTCACCTTACTTGGCACCCCGATTGAATCAATCATGAAGGGGGAGGACCGGGAATTGTTCCGTTCCTTGATGCAGGAACTCAATGAACCTGTGCCTGACAGTAAAATAGTAGAAAAGCAGGCAGATGCTCTGGCATTTGCCAAATCAGCAGGTTATCCGATTATTGTGCGTCCAGCCTATACGCTGGGCGGCGGCGGAGGAGGTATTGCCAATGATGAGGATGAGCTGCGCTATATAATTAATGCAGGTCTCGAGGCAAGTCCTATTAATCAATGTCTGGTGGAAAAGAGTATCGCCGGCTTCAAAGAAATTGAATATGAAGTAATGCGTGATGAAAATGATACTTGTATTACTGTCTGCAACATGGAAAATATAGACCCGGTCGGAGTTCATACAGGTGACTCTATTGTGGTAGCCCCGTCCCAGACATTAACAGACATCGAATATCAAATGCTGAGGGCGGCGTCTTTAAAGGTCATCCGCGCTCTCGGGATTGTTGGGGGCTGCAATATTCAATTTGCACTCGACCCTTACAGCAAGCAGTATTACTTGATAGAGGTAAATCCAAGAGTGAGCCGCTCCTCTGCACTGGCATCCAAGGCTACTGGCTATCCCATTGCGAGGATGGCAGCCAAGCTGAGTGTGGGATATCATCTGCATGAACTTCTCAATCCAGTTACAGGGCATACGTACGCGAGCTTTGAACCAGCACTTGATTATGTGGTTGTAAAATTTCCACGCTGGCCTTTCGATAAGTTTTCATATACTGACCGAAAACTCGGCACGCAGATGAAAGCAACCGGAGAAGTAATGGCGATTGAACGGAATCTCCCCGCTGCCATTCAAAAAGCAGTTCGTTCTCTCGAAATTAATACGTTTGGCCTGTCGCTGCCAGAGATTAAAACATTATCTTCAGAAGAATTGAAGCAAAAGACAGCTGCTCAGGACGATGAACGCTTTTTCGCTGTCATGGAGAGTTTACGAAGAGGTATGACCATTGAAAGCATTCACAATGAAACAGGAATTGATTTATTCTTTTTGAAAACATTTATGAGATTGGTCCATCTTGAGCAAAATATTGGAAGCACTGATTGGGTGGAAGTATCCAAAGAAGATCTGCTTGCCTGGAAAAAAGCTGGCTTCACGGATAAGTGGCTTGCTTCTCAATGGAATATCTCCCCGGCCGCTATATATGAAAAGCGAAAAGAATGGGAACTGCTTCCCTCTTATCATATGGTGGATACGTGTGCTGCGGAATTTACTGCGGAAACTCCATATTACTACTCGAGCTGGTATGGAAACAGCGACCGCGAGCCGCAATCAGGCAGACGGAAGATTTTAATCATAGGTTCCGGACCAATCCGGATCGGCCAGGGGATTGAATTTGATTACTGCTCTGTGCATGGAGCGATAGCTGTTAAAAAAGCCGGCTATGAAGCAGTTATTATGAATAATAATCCGGAAACGGTCAGCACTGATTTTGAAATGGCGGATCATTTATATTTTGAACCGATTACGGTGGAGGATGTTCTGCACGTAGCTGCTGAAGAAGCAATCGAAGGAGTCATCGTTCAGCTGGGCGGGCAGACAGGAATTTCGCTTACAAAAGAGCTGGAGGATGCTGGATTAAAAGTACTTGGCACTACCTCCGAGGTAATTGACCAGCTTGAGGACCGCGGACGTTTTTATGATTTTATGCAGGAGGTGAACGTTCCTCATATTCCCGGTGTGACAGGCTTTCATCAAAAGGATGTTGAACAGAAGGCTGCTGAAACCGGATATCCAGTGCTGCTGCGCCCTTCGTATGTAATCGGCGGCCGTGGAATGGTTATTCTTACAGATGACAAAGAGTTGACGAAGTATCTGGAGTCAACAAAGGTAGAATATCCAATTTTGATAGATGCCTTTATGCCGGGAAAGGAGCTGGAGGTGGATGTTTTAACTGATGGAGAGGACATCCTTATTCCCGGCATTTTTGAACACGTCGAGCCGGCAGGCGTTCATTCTGGAGATTCGATGGCTGTTACCCCGCCTTATTCAATCGAAGAGGGTACGAAGAAATTAGTTGTAGAATACGCCCGACGCATAGCAGAAGGCATGGATTTTCAAGGGATATTTAATATTCAATTTGTGCTTGAGCAAAGTGAGCTTTACGTTATTGAAATTAATCCTCGTGCTTCGAGAACGGTGCCAATTTTCTCAAAGGTCACCGGCTTGCCAATGATCGAAGGAGCCGTCCATCTATTACTTGGCGGCAGACTTACGCAATGGAAGGACGGAATGACTGGTCTTGCAGAGGAAACGCCGTATTACACGGTCAAAGCCCCGGTCTTTTCAAATGACAAGCTTGCTGGTATTGATCCAATCCTTGAAGCAGAAATGAAATCAACTGGAGAGCTGATCAGCATTGCCGAACAGAAGGAAGCAGCCTTCAAAAAAGCGTTTGCCTGGTCAGAAAGTCAGATTCCTGCATTATTCAGGAAAAAAGGAACAGTATTTTGTGATATCGATGCTGAGCATGAAGAAGCCTGCAGTGGTGCACTGAAATCGTTAAAAGGGATGGGATACACTCTTGTCACAGAAGCGTCTTCTCACTTCGATGGGGATGAGACGATAAGCTTTGAGGACTGGCTTGAGCAGGAACAGGCAGTCGCCTACTTAAGCATTCCTAAGACCGGGTTCGCTACAGGGAAGCAGCGGCGCCAGGATGCTTTAAAGCAGCGAAAAACCATTGTGACAAACCCCAGCACGTTGAAGATAATGACACAAGCAATGACAGGGGAAAATACAGCCCCTAAAGCAATGGGTGAGTGGCTGAAGAAGCCTGCCCAGGAAGGAGTGTAAAAGATGGCAGATAAAACCGCCGTGCAGCCGAAAACGAACTTAAAAGGCAGAGATATGCTGACGCTGCTTGACTTCACAAGCGAAGAAGTCTCCAGCCTGCTCGCACATGCTGAACAATTGAAGTCGGAACAGATAAACGGGACCGCCCATCCGTTGCTTGCCGGAAAATCACTTGGAATGATCTTTGAAAATGCCTCTACGCGTACTAGAGTTTCCTTCGAAGTAGGAATGACGCAGCTTGGAGGACATGCCCTGTTTTTAAGTCCGAGAGATATGCAGATAGGACGCGGGGAACCCATCATGGACACTGCAAAAGTGCTCGCGCGCTATCTCGATGCTATCATGATCAGGACCAATTCCCATGAAAAAGTAGAGGAACTTGCCGCGCACTCTGATGTTCCCGTCATTAACGCCCTGACTGATTTATATCACCCGTGCCAGGCGCTCGCTGATTTATTAACAATTAAGGAGCATAAGGGGAAATTAGAAGGATTAAAGGCAGTATATATCGGGGACGGCAATAATGTGGCTCATTCCTTTTTAATCGCTTGTGCCAAAGCGGGCATAGATACAGCTATTGCTGTGCCTACTGGCTATGAACCAGACAAAAAAGTGTGGGAAGAGGTCGAAAAGACGGCTAAGGAAAATAACACAAAGGCGGAGCTGACAGATAATCCTCAGCAGGCAGTAAGTGGTGCAGATGTTATTTATACTGATGTCTGGACGAGCATGGGATTTGAAGAAGAAAAAGAAAAACGATTACAGGCTTTTGAAGGCTTTCAGATAAATAAAGAGCTGTGTAAAGATGCAAATGCTGATTTTCTATTTCTCCACTGCCTGCCGGCTCACCGCGGCGAAGAAGTTTCCTCCGAAATAATTGACGGGGTTCATTCGGCTGTGTATGACCAGGCAGAAAACCGGCTTCATGTTCAAAAAGCAATACTTGCCGCAGTGATACATTAATAATCGAGCTGGGGCTGTATCATAAATGATACTCGCCCCTTTTGCATGGTAAAAAAAGCAGGGGACAAGTCCTTCGCTTTCCGTGGGCAGCGCTTCAGCTAACCGGGCGAAACCCGCGCCCGGCGGATCTTCAGCCGCTGCTCTTCCCACTGGAGTCTTCGCGGTGGATTGGTAGCTTTAAAAAAAGACTGGGGCTGTAGCATAAGCCCTTTTTATAGAAAAAGTAGTATCGGCTTATGACGTTAATATAGTGCCTCATCGATAAGGTGGTGGCCGTCCGCTACAATATCAATATCACTGGTAGTATATTCTGACTTGGTATACAGTTCCACTGATAATCCACCGACAACAATTGGTGTAATCCCAAGGGATTCCAAATATTCGGTTAAGTGGGAGCAAAAGTAGGTCATTTTCTGTAATTTTTGGAGTCCCTTGAGTGATTCCATCTCCTGTTTCAATACATCAATCGAACTCATAATACAACTCCCTCTCTCCCAGACGCTTGATTTTTCCTTCTTCTACCGCCCGGTTCCATTTTTGGATACAAATCAAGTCGAGAGCTTCTACCTCCCCTTTGCTTCTTATTTTGTTATTTTTTCTTCTGGACGATATCGCTGAAAATTCTCTTTTTAATTGATAATTTACTTCGTTTGACCTACTATTAATTGTTTCATTGATGGTGTTAATGTTGATTTCTTTCATGAGAACTCTCCTCTCTGCTGAGCATCGTATGAAAGATCATCAGGCCACGTTGTTTTCCTCATTATAACACGGACTCCTGGTCACTATTCTTTTTCATTCCTTTCGTTTTCGACAAAATTCAGATGAAAAGTTGCATAATTTCACCGATAAGCTAAAATAAACAAGAACGTGCTTTTCTTTAGGAAATAGGAGAGAATAATATTTGCGCTTCGATTTTAATATTCAGCGTCAACTAGCACGGGGCTGCTCCAGTTCATGTTGAAAGTCAAAATGGCAACTATTATTAGGATGTGTAGTATGTCGGTAAAGGAAATATATATTGGAACATTCATTTTCTGTGCTGTGCTGCTCCTGGTCTTCGGTATGCTTCACTACTTTACTGAGCTGGGGGATGGGGGAGCGGTAATTATTTCTATTATTTCTGCACTCGCTGCAGAGCTTCTTTATAGAAGAAAGAAATCGAGAAATTGAGCTTTACTTGAAAAAGGGCCAAGCTGGGGAGTGAGCGCCCTTTTTAGAGAACACGGGGGAGATTACTTATGAAGAGACTGGTATTCAGTTTTTTCCTATTTTCTATTTTAGTAATTATGTCAGGCTGCGGGGAAGCAGCCAAGGTGTCTTCGACGGAAAAAAAGGCAGCCTTGCTGCTTGAATCCACCTTTGATGATCAAGGCTGGAACAAAAAAGGGTATGACAGTCTTCTTCATTTGAAATCAGATCTAAACATGGAAGTTACGTATGAAGAAAATATAAATACCCCTGCAGCAGCGGCTGAAATTATTCAAAAACTTGACGAGAGAAATTTCGGGCTTATTATTGGGCACGGTCAAATTTTCGCAGAATATTTCTCTGCAATAAGAGACAGCTATCCACAGATTCAATTTGTTGCGATGAATGGAGAGGGAGCTGGTGACAATGTCACGACTCTACAATTCGACGGCTATGCCATGGGATATTTTGCAGGCAGGCTTGCAGGGCAGATGAGTGAAACTCAAACGATTGGTGTTATTGGAGCAAAGAAGTGGCAGCCTGAAGTTGAAGGTTACATTGAGGGAGCAGCCACTACTTCTACTGATCTAAATATAAAAAATGAAATAGTAAATGGCTGGGATGACAAAGAAGGAGCTTTTGAAGCACTCGACAGCATGTTGGAAGCTGATGCTGATATCGTATATCCTGCCGGTGATGGTTTTCACGTGGAGGTAATAAAGAAACTTAAGGAAAAAGATCGATATGCGATCGGCTATGTAGGAGAGCAATCAGACCTTGGAGAGTCGACGGTGCTTACGAGCACAATTCAGCATGTGGATAAGCTGTACCGTATTGCAGCGGACGAATTTCTGGCTGGTACACTTGACAGCGGCACTCACACGTACGATTTTGCGGAGGATGCTATCTCCTTGGGTAATTTCAGTCCAGCAGTGCCTGATGAGCTGCAGGAACAGTTAACAGAGGAAATTGAAGAATATAAGACAACCGGGAAACTTCCCGGCCAGTAAACAAAAATGAGGTGAACCGCCATAATGAATCAAGAGCTGAATATGAAATTTATGAGTATTGCAATGAAGCATCTCCAGGAAGGAAAATCATTTTTGACTGATAAAGGCATTGAACTTGATGTCCACGACCTGCAGCCCGCACTTGAAATGCTGATGAGTGTAATGGGAGAGGCCTACGATTTAGGTTATGAAGACGGCAAAAATGAAGAATAATGGCACACCTTCTATTTGAAGGTTCATATAATATGAGAACCTTGAAAAGAAAGGCGGCCAAATATGTATCCTACTCATTGGTTCAGACGGGACAAACACGGTCGATACTTCCCCGTTCTGCCATTTTTAGCCGGCATCGCAGTCAGTCCGTTTTTGTTTGGCGGTTACGGCTGCGGCGGTTATGACTGCCAAAACTATGGTCCAGATTATGGGCCGGATTATGGACCTCATTATGGTCCGAGCTACGGGCCAAATTTTGGCCCGAACTATGGGCCTCAATATGGCCCCCATGGAATGCCAGGCTACTATCCTCCTCATGGAGGCGGCCCGTATTCCCATGATGGGAACTTTGGAGAATATGAATAAACCACTAAATAACCTGGTTCCGCCGGGTTATTTTTTTCGACTCCAAATATTAAACGGCAGACGCAGGTGCTGGAAGTGATATTAGGCGTTAAGTATCTGGACATTGTAAAGTAATTGACTTAGAATTAAAACCAGGTCATAACATGAAGTATCAAACAAAAAGTATCGTGTGCATTCACCGGTACTGAGGAGGATAAATGAAATGCGCAATGCAGGAATTTGGGGAATTGGCAGCTTTGCAGAAGGTCGTGAAATCACTAATAAAGAATTTGAAAAAACACTCGATACAAGCGATGAATGGATCAGGTCACGCACGGGTATTGAAAGAAGAGTGTTTGCCCACGATGATGTAAACACATCTGATATGGCCTATCATGCCGCAGTCGAAGCTCTACAGACAGCTGAGGTAAATGCGGAGGAATTAGATTTAATTCTAGTGGCGACCGTTACTCCGGATTATCCGTTCCCATCCGTTTCCGCTCTGCTGCAGGAACGTCTCGGAGCACCAAAAGCAGCAGCGATGGACGTCAGCGCTGCCTGCGCTGGGTTTATTTACGGGATGGCGACAGCAGATCAGTTTATTAAAACTGGCACTTACGATAAAGTGCTTGTGATCGGGGTGGAAAAGCTTTCGAAGATAACGGATATGACCGACCGCAATACTGCTGTATTATTCGGTGACGGGGCAGGTGCCGTCGTTATGGGACCTGTCGAGGAAGACAAAGGCCTGCTCGCCTTTGATCTTGGATCTGACGGCTCAGGGGCTATGCACATCCGTCAGGACCCGCAGCTAATTATGAACGGCCGCGAAGTATTTAAGTTCGCCGTGCGCCAGATGGGGGAGTCTTCGCTGAAAGTAGTAGAAAAAGCGGGTTTAACGAAGGACGATGTAGATTTTCTTGTCCCTCACCAGGCAAATATCCGAATCATGGAAGCGGCAAGGCAGCGATTAGAGCTGCCGGTAGAAAAAATGGCGGTAACAGTCCATAAATATGGGAACACCTCATCTTCTTCTATTCCCATTGCCCTGGTAGAAGAATTAAAAAATGGTAAAATTAAAGATGGAGATCTTGTCGTTATGGTAGGCTTTGGTTCCGGACTTGTATGGGGAGCCGCTGCGGTCAGATGGGGACGATAAGTAATTAAGAATTAAAGGAGAGGACAATATGAGCAGCAACCACCGTGTAGTAGTCACAGGATTAGGGACAGTAAACCCTCTCGGCTTAAATGTGGAAGACTCTTGGAAAAATGTTATCAACGGTGTCTCCGGAATAGGAGAGCTGACCAGGGTAAATAAGGAAGACTTTCCAATGAAGGTCGCAGCAGAAGTGAATGAATTCGATCCAAGTAATTTTTTTGAGAAAAAAGATGCACGCAAGATGGACCGCTTTACTCAGTTTGCGGTAGCGTCATCACTGATGGCTCTAGAAGATGCGGATTATAAAATTACAGAAGACAATTCATCCAGGATCGGAGTCTGGATTGGCTCCGGCATCGGCGGCATGGAAACTTATGAAGAGCAGTTCAACAACTTTCAAAAAAAAGGCTATAAACGGGTCAGCCCATTCTTTGTTCCGATGATGATTCCGGATATGGCTTCCGGCCAGGTTTCCATTGTTACCGGAGCAAAGGGCATTAATTCCTGTACGGTCACAGCCTGTGCGAGTGGTACCAATTCTATTGGAGATGCGTTTAAAGTCATTCAACGCGGCGACGCTGATGCGATGATTACAGGAGGAGCCGAAGCTCCAATCACAAATATGGCTGTTGCAGGATTTTGCACAGCAAAAGCAATAACCACTACAAATGAACCGATCGGGGCATCTCGTCCATTTGATAAAAACCGCTCCGGCTTTGTGATGGGAGAAGGAGCAGGCATCCTGATACTTGAATCGCTGGAGTCTGCCCAAAACCGCGGTGCTCACATTTACGCTGAGATTGTTGGATATGGTGCCACAGGAGACGCTTATCATCTGACGGCGCCGGCACCGGAAGGAGAAGGAGGTGCCAGGGCGATGAAGCAGGCATTGGATGATGCTGATCTGTCAGCTGAAGATATCCAATATATGAATGCTCACGGAACAAGCACGCCGTATAATGACAAGTTTGAGACGATGGCATTAAAAACAATTTTCAGTGATCATGCATATAAGCTTGCTGTCAGCTCCACAAAATCTATGACTGGCCATCTGCTTGGCGCAGCTGGGGCAATCGAAGCAATGTTTACCATAAAGACAATTGAAGAGGGCGTTATTCCACCGACAATTAATTACGAAGATGCGGATCCTGACTGTGATCTGGATTATGTACCGAATGAACACCGTAAAGCAGAAATACATGCAGCATTATCGAACTCTCTTGGATTTGGGGGCCATAACGCTACGCTCGCTTTTAAAAAATATGAACAATAATCATGGCACTCCTCCCCCAGGGAGTGTTCTTTCTGCCTAGGAGGTGTTGATTTCATCCCTGCAGGCGGCCGCTTTCCGCGGGGCTTGTCTTCAACTAATTCAGCCTCAGCAAAGCTTCGCCAGAATGGATTTTCAGACTTCGCTGATCCCGCGACGCACAGGAGGTGTTAGTGTCGATGTTGGCCACAGGACGTGGCCGGTTTTAATCGACCCGGAGTCGCCGCCTTCCGTTCTTCAATCGAAGAATAAACACCATAAGGATGACTTTGAATTTTTTCGTATTGAAATTAATACAAGTCAAAGATGGCTGTACGAAGAGGCTTGAGCCGTGCCCTCGGAAAGCGAAGCGTTTTGACGGAGCATATTATGAAAACTCATAATTAACAAACAATCCAGACAGATTCAATAGAATCGTCTGGATTTTGCAATAAATAATTTACTTTTGTCCCAGCCACTTCTTTTTAATATCCTTCTTCTTCACCTTTTTCCTCTGAAGCAGACTGATTATCAATATACGTTTCATCATACAGGAACGAATGAAGTACTTCCCGGTTTTTCATCATATCTATCTCTAATACAGCTCCTGAATGGCTGTAAGATTCATTGGAGTAGGTGCCGTCTTCAGGAACACGGAGTGTTTCAACAGTCTCAACATTGTTCAGTAAAACATCCCTGCCGAGTCCGAGCATTTTACCTGTGTTGAGGTCTGTTTCAAGATTAGGCCGGATCGTGCCGATGAGCTGCGGAACCTTGCTGAGCGTCGCAAATGATAGAATTTCCTCCTGTACAGCTTCAAGCATCTCCTGCTGTCTCGCGACACGTCCGAAATCATTATTTTGATCACTGCGGAACCGCACGTATTTTAACGCGTCTTTTCCGTCAAGTTTCTGTGTACCGGGAGCAAGGTCAATGCTTACTTCCCCCGAATTATCCTGATAATACATTCTTTCCTCAATATCAACTTCAATGCCATCCGGCGCAACTGTGTCAACCACCTCCACAAACCCATCAAAGTTCACGGTGGCATGATGATCTATGGTGATATCAAAATTCTGTTCGATCGTTTCTTTTAATAGGTCAATCCCTCCTAACGAATAAGAGGAGTTAATCTTGTTGTTTTGGTGGCCTGGAATTTCTACATAGGAGTCTCTCATTATAGAAGCCAGCTGAACACTACCGTTGTCAGGTTCATAATTTGCGATCATTATTGTATCGGTTCTGGCTGAACCGCCTTCCTTTTTATCATCCTCTCCGACTAACAGAAAAGTGATGTTATCGTCATCGATTTTGTCGCCTGCTGCATTATTTTTATCCGAACCAGCTCCGGCACTCGAATTATTGATATCTATGTCTTGCTCTGATTCTTGATTTTGTTCAGCGGATTGTCTGCCATCAACAATATAAGTAATTGATACAACAGTAATCAGAATAACCATGAACAATGTAAGTAGACGCCACTTTTTTCTGGCGGTCCGCTTGGCGGTGCGTGTTTTTCTTGTATTACTCACGGCTGATCCTCCCTTTTTACACTCAAAAACGATTATAACAGAATCAGCCACAATTCGTTACCAAAATTTAAAGAATTTTTGACAAAATTTTCACTGGGTCAGATTGTTATTTTTAATCCATTGCAAGGCTACTTCTTTTGTGTCGAAATCACCGTCAAGAAATTTTTGTTCGATCGTAAACAAGTATTTCTTAAACGCGGGCCCAGGTGTAAAGCCGGCAGACTGCAGGTCTTTACCAGTGATAAATCCGCTTACTTCTTTTTGCCGGCTGCGATAAATCTTCATAATTTCAGCTTTCTTCTCATTTTTTTCAAAACCATATCTTAATATCATTTCCCCAAGAAATAACGCACGCTCAGAAGTATAAGAAGCAGCGCTGTGCAGATTCCCCGGCGATTTAAAGTCGCTGTCAGCTGTTTCCATAAACAGCTTTAAAAGATCCTTAACCAATTTATTTTGTTCCTTTGTTACCGTTATATTTTTTAAAAGAGGGAGGGCTTCTTTTTCGTAACAGTACAGACATAATAAGATAAAAAACCAGTGGTCGTTCTTCTCGAAGGCAGGAGCGTTTTCGGATGTGAAGGCGGCCCTCATGGCACCAAGCATTGCTGATGTTGTCAAATTCCATTCAGCCCCGGGGATAAAGGCTCCCAGTATGTCTAGTTCATCGAGACGCTGGATGCTTTTTTCCGGCCCAGTTTCCTCAAACAGCATTTTAAATTCTGCGACAATTCTTGACTGGGACAGGGAAGCAATGGAAGCTGCAGACTGACGTATATAAGTTTCTGTATCCCGGTCAAATTTAAAAGAAAATCTATCTTCAAATCTTAAACCCCGCAGGATTCTGGTCGGATCCTCAACAAAGCTTAAATTGTGAAGAACCCGCAATTTCTTGTTCTGCAGGTCTTCTGCTCCATGAAAATAATCGATTAACTGCCCAAAAGTGTCCGGCTGTAATGAAATTGCCATCGCATTAATAGTAAAATCCCGCCGAAATAAATCCTCACGGATGTTTGAATGCAGAACAGTCGGAAGAGCGGCAGGACGCTTATAATACTCAGTACGCGAGCTTGTAATATCAAGTTTAGCTCCAGTCTGAGTATGCACAGTCGCAGTTCCGAAAGTTTTGTGGCTGCGGATTTCTCCATGGGAGGCTTTGGCAAAGGCTTCAGCAAAACCAATTCCGTCGCCTTCTACAACAATATCGATATCTTCACTGCTGTGGCCCAGCAGAAGGTCTCGGACAATGCCCCCTATTAAATAAATATTTGTATGCTGCTCAGCCGCGATACGGCCAGCCTGCTTCAAGATGGTAAGTATATTGTCATCAAGCAGCTTTCTCATTTTCTCTTCCATCTGCTCATCATTAGCAGCTGGAAAAGAGAGCTTATGCATGTGATAAATCATGTCCGTACGCGAAACGATTCCGATTATATGGCCGAATTCAACAACGGGAAGCCTGCCGATATTATATTGAATCATCAGCTCCTGCATGTCTTCGAAAGTGGCGTTCTGCTGGATCGTTACCGGATGTCTGCTCATGTAGCCTTTTACCGGAGCATGCCCCAGACCGTGTCTTGTTGCTTTGTCTACATCTCTTCTGGAGATGATGCCTGTTAATTCATTTCGCTCATTTACTACTGGAAAGCCATTATGGCCATAGTAAAGCATTTTCTCTTTCGCTTCTTCAATTTTTGTGTCCTCAAGCACTGTCTTTACGGGAGATGACATAAGAGTTTTCGCTTCGACGGCAGGAAGAAGGGTCGATAAACATAACTCTTTTATCTTTTCTTTTACGTCTGATAAGGCCATGTCTTTAGCAGTGGCAGAGGCAGCACGTGGATGACCGCCGCCTTGAAAGTATTCAATGATCGGAATCAGAGAGACCCGTTCTGATTCTGAACGGCCGACGATAAATATTTTTCCGGCTATTTCGGTTAGTGTAAACACTGCATCTGCACCAGTAGTATCCAGCACTCTGTCAGTTATTACATTAAGGCTGCCAATATGGTCATCTGATTTTAGTGAAGCCAGCACAAAGCGGATGCCGTTTTTCAGGATTGTCTCAGAGGCAGCAAGCAATTCTTGAAACGCCTGCTGCTGTATGTTTGTCAGCGAATCACTCGCAAATTGGTTAACGAGCTCAAGCTTCATGTCGTTTTCCATTAAGAAAACACCCATCTTTAAGTCGCGGATCGATGTCGAGGCATGGGTAAAAGAACCAGTATCCGTATATAAACCAAGTGCATAGAGAGTTGCTTCAAATGGTGAAATCGTTATAGAGCGGGCTTGAATTTCTTCTAATAATATCGTGACAGCTGCACCTGTTTTCTCTAAATGATACGTAATGTGATGATGTCTTTCTGATTCCGGCAGTTGATGATGATCGTATACAGTAATAGCAGCAGAAGCTGGGATTTTGCCTGCCCCGGCGGTACGTTCAAGAGAGAAAGTGTCGGTAAGGATAACGTGTTCAACCTCATCCCAACCCAACGATTTTGGTGAAACAAAAGAAAAGCTATCTCTGTATAAAGCAAGAAATTCCTTTACGGAGCGGCTCTGATTATCATCAAGAACAATGTGTGCTTCAGGGCGGAGCCGCCCGGCAGCCACCATGGAAGCAAGCGCATCAAAATCTGTATGCTCATGAGTCAAAATAATTTCCATGCAGGCATTCCTTTCATTTCTCGTTTTTTATATTCATTAAATACTGGTGAAACTCTTTTAAGGAGAGCGTCAATATCGCTTCTACCGTATTTTGTTCAGTCGGCACGCCAGTTTCATCAAAATAAGTCATAATATCCTCGAGCTGATCTTTCTGTTCTTTATAAAGAAGCAGCCCTGGTGCATAGGTTTCGTTGCCGAGGTGCTGCGTCAGTGTGTTAATTTCTATTATAAGCTCGTGATAGCGGTCAAGCTTTTCCTCTAATTTTTGTAATTGTTTTTCTCGTTGTGTCGACATTTAATCCGCTCCTGCATAAAGTATAGAAAACATCATTTCATTCATGTCGAACGATTTGTCTCTTGATCGAGGGAAAAAAGAAAGGATTATTCTCTCTCTTTCCCGAAATCTTATCTATTATTATAAAAGTTCAGATGACCCAATTCAAAGGGGCGGACTAATAATGATGGCCAGACTGTGTGTGATAGCAATCGGATTTGGACTGGCGGCCGGGGGCGGCATGTCTTTAATAGCATATTTAAATTATATCCCTGCCGGCTGGTCAGCAGCTGATTATTTATTATTTATCGTGAAACGTCCAGAATCCGCAGTACTGCTGATTGGAATTGTATTTGTAAGCGCAGCAATATATTGGCCTGAATATTACAATCATAAGGAAGAATAAAATGTCAGCTCTCTGACTATACTGTGGATATTAATGGATAGCAAGGAGGGTTTACCCATGGCCCGGATCCGTGATGTATGGATTAACTGGTTTGAAGGAGAAGAAAACGGGTACAATGTTTGTCCGTTTCATGAATGGAGCGGAGAAGACCGAATCGAGGTACTGGATTACGCGGAGGTCATACGCGTAACGGAGCGACTGTTTGACTACATTGAAAACAGGCTCGAGGATTTACCGGAAGAATTACTGAAGGCAGTGTTTCAACGGAGCACGCTGAGAAAAAATATGGCCAGAATTACTCTTGATTATTGTTTTATTATGTATGATGGAAAACGAGTCATGGCAGTTGACACGATCGGTTACAAAACGCCGATACGGAAAAGCAGACTGACCCCGAAACATGAAAGACTCGCAGCAGAACTTGCAGACGATGAACAGGAAGAAGTATTTGATCTCCATGAGCCGGTGCCTCCGAAAGAATATCACATATTATCACCGCACCCGAAATATATGACCGGTCTCACGAGAAAAGAACGACAGTTAAAACAGCTGCTTTTCATGGCGCTCGATCAACTGTATACTTCAGGAGTTACGGCGGAGCTTCGCTATTGGTTTACTGAATGGAATCCCGGAGATTATGAATCCATTCAATTTGTCGAGCATCCCGACCTTTGGCAGCGGCTGTATTCCGAATTAAAGGAAGGCTGGTCGGACAGTCACTATGATCTGTGCAAGAAGATGGTAAAAGGACAGCCGTTTTTTGAAAAGATCTGGAGCATGCATCACGGGGAAGAAGTGAAATAAGCGGCCGGTATTCAGAAAGCATCAGCACCCTGCTTGTGGATTTGAACGTGCTGAAGCTGAACATGGGAGGCGTAACTATATAGTATTTCGTTTTCCATCAGCGGCCGCTTTCGCTTTTCTATTTACTTTCCCATCATAGTCTCCTATAATGTAAAGGAATACATAAGGACAAGCAGGAGGGGAAAAGATGGACGGCTTTGTATATTTGGTGATGCAGATCCTCACGGTGATACTGTTGGTTGGAACCATTGGAATTTCCGTGATTGTCGGGAAGATTTGGAGAAAGCAAAAAGGATATTAATGGAAAATATTAATACATGAAGCTTTTGACTGCGTGCAGCAAGAAAACAGTCACAGTCAAATAACCCCCGTAGCACTTGAGAAAGTGGACGGGGGTTTTTCGTCGTATAAAAATTGATCTTCGATGCCTGGATGAGGAAGCTGCCCGACGCATCCGCCTGTTTGAGGTGGTCTGCGCTGAATTAAAACAAGCACTGGGTATCAGACGGACAGGAGTTCCGTTATTCTGAAAAAATGTAAATCTACTTCATGGATGAGCTGCCTTTCCTGCCATTTGCTGCATCGCCGAATGCTTTTAACGCTTGTTTCTCCCGAGTCCGAATGCCCGCTCTGCTTTTTTCAATGTTTTAAAGGACGCTTTATTTGCTTTTTCAGCACCAAGATCTAAATGCCGATCGAGCTCGTCAGAATTTCTCAATTCGTCGTAGCGGTTCTGAACTGGCCGCAGCAGCTCTACCACTGCTTCTCCAACTGCAGTCTTAAAATATCCATAGCCTTTATCTGCAAAACGGGCTTCAATACTATTGAGCGATTCTCCGCTGCACAAAGAAAGAATAGACATCAAGTTGGATACACCCGGCTTCTTCTCACGGTCAAATCGTATTTCATTTTCAGAATCTGTCACGGCACTTTTCATTTTCTTCATGATCGTTTTTTCATCGTCGAGCATAGAAATATATGCTTTTTGATTTTCATCGGATTTACTCATTTTCTTCAACGGATTCTGCAGAGACATGATTCTTGCGCCCACCTTCGGTATCTGGACTTCCGGCACGGTGAAGATATCGTTGTATTTATGGTTAAACCGCTCTGCAAGATTGCGAGTCAGCTCTAAATGTTGTTTTTGATCCTCTCCAACAGGAACGATATCTGTGTTGTACAGTAAAATATCTGCTGCCATAAGTGGCGGATAGGTCAGAAGCGCAGAAGATACGGCTTCTTTGCCTTCTGCTTTATCCTTAAACTGTGTCATTCTTTCCAATTCCCCAATATAACTAATGCATTGCATCATCCAGCCGAGCTGCGCATGCGCGGGGACCTCAGATTGAATAAATAAAGTAGATTGATCCGGGTCAATTCCTGTTGCTAAATAAAGTGCGGCAAGGCTGCGTATATTTTGGCGCAGCTTAATTTTATCCTGGGGAACGGTGATGGCATGCTGATCGACAATACAAAAATAACAATTATTCTCTTCCTGCATCGCTACAAAATGCTTCATCGCTCCTAAGTAATTTCCAAGCGTCAGCGTTCCGCTCGGCTGAATTCCTGAAAAGACCGTTTTCATCTTTCTTTTCATCCCTTCTGGACATACTCCATCTCTTATCTCATCTATCATATCGAAACGTATTGCATTCGTAAACTGTTCATGGACATGTCCCAGGCTTGTTTGACATATACATGATAAAAAAGCGGAGGGGTTCACTTATTTTTATGTTTCAAGGCAAGGTAGGCAGCATAAACTGGAATCGTGATAATAAGTAATACGGCAGTCAATTGTTTCGGTACATCTGGATAGGCATAGGACAACAGAATACTGGCAGCCACACACACCGCCAATATAAGAGCAGTTAATTGAACCTTCTGTAAGACGAGAATCACCTCCGCTATATTGTAAAGAAAGGAGACCAGGATGCCATTTCTTCATAAAAGACTATTATTTCTTGGGTTGTGCAGCTGTATACTGATCATTGGTTTATTTTATCAGGCTTCCAACCATCCTTCCAAAGAAGCGGTACAGGCAGTGGTTGATTCAAATGCTGCTCTGCCGGGAAGCGCTGCTCCAGATGCAGAAGTAACAGGTTTGAATGACCAGTCTTACCAGCTGCGGTCCTTTTTTGGGAAGCCGGTCCTGCTTACTTTTTTCACGACGTGGTGTGAGATCTGCCAAGAGGAAATACCAGCATTGTCCAATTATTACGAAAAAAACTCTGATCAGCTCCGTGTGATTGCTGTGAATGCAACCTCACAGGAAACAAGCATTCAGGATGTAAAAAACTTCGCCAGCCAGGGCCAGCTGAAAATGCCGGTTCTGCTTGATGACAGCGGCGAAGCGATGGATGCCTACCAAATTACTGGTGTTCCGATTTCGTATTTAATCGATGAAGACGGAGCCGTTGTTCGTACATTTTATGGAAAAATAGATCCTCAGGAAATTGACGGCCTGCTTGATCAATAACTATGTGAAGTCCGCAGCTGACAGACAGCGCGGATTTTTTATTCTGAGGACGTAGTCTTGGTGCTGACAGGAGATCCGTTATTCTATTAATCATATAATTCATAAAAAAAGCCACGTTAACGAACTGATTGAAAGGGGTGGCATGCCAGGTTCTACAAAAACGATCGAGTTTTTTCGATAAAAAATTTGAAAACCGGCAGGAATTTACTTGCCGGAAGGCAAAGAGAGTAGGGTACATAAATTAAAAGTGAAGGAGTTCTATACGATGAAATTTTTTGCAGCCATATTACCGATGAAAGACAAAGAGCTCAGCGAAAAACACCGGCCGGCACACCTGGCTTTTTTAGAAAAGCTTCACGCGGAAGGAACCATCGCAGCATACGGACGTTTTGCGGACGGTGCCGGAGGCTTAATTATTTACCGGGTTGATTCCTATGAAACAGCAGAAGGTTATGTGAAGCAGGATCCATTTGTGATTGAAGGCGCCAGAAATTATGAAATTCATGAGTGGAGCATGGTATCAAACGAATGGTCATAAGGAGGTAATGCGTTGTGAAGAAACTTGGGTTTATCGGCCTTGGCAATATGGGAATGCCAATGGCGGTTAACTTAGTAAAAGCAGGCTATGAGGTTTACGGATTGAACCGGTCGAAAGGCAAAGAAAAGACATTTGAAGATGCCGGCGGCAAAGCTGGAATGGATCTGCCGGATTTTGTTGCGGCAGTAGATGTTGTAATGACGTGCCTGCCGGTCCCGGCAGATGTGGAAAATATGATTCTTGGTGAAAACGGCGTATTATCCTACGCCCGTGAAGGCCAGCTGATTATAGATTTTAGTACAGTTACTCCTTCTCTGCATTCGAGAATCGAAGAGGCAGCTTCCGCCAAACAGGTAAAGTACCTGGATGCTCCTGTAAGCGGCGGCACTACCGGTGCGGAAGCCGGATCGCTTGCTGTAATGGTCGGAGGCAGTGAAGCTGCATTTTCAGAAGCAGAGCCATATTTTGATGTCGTCGGAGCAAATGTGACACATGCAGGTCCGATTGGAAATGGAACTAAAGTGAAGCTGATCAACCAATACATGGTTGGCATGCACACAGCCGCAGTCAGTGAGGGGCTCTACCTTGCAGAAGCGGCAGGGATTGACCAGGAGCTTCTCTATAAAGTGTTGAGCGGTGGATTTGCGCAGAGTAAAATCTTTGACCGGCACTACACTCAGTTTATCTCTCAGGAAAAAGATGAACCGGGATTTGCGTTAAAGCTGCTGCTGAAGGATCTCGGACTTGTCGAGGAATTGGCAGGACAAGCGAATGTACAGCTTTCAGCGGGGGCTGAAGTCCGTTCGTTATTTGAAAAAGCGGATGAAAGCGGACTCGGTGACAAAGATATGAGTGTACTTTATCAATTTGTTAAACATCACGAGTCGAAATAAATCGAGAAGCTGTCACATCTATTGTGGCAGTTTTTTCATTGTTCAGCACTTTAGTTGGTTGAAGTTGACGAAGAGAGCACCCATTGCCTGTTTTGAGTGAGGAATAATTATAAGGGGAGTTATCATTATAGGATTATTTAGCCGTAGGAGCAGAAAAAAAGAGCCTATCGGCTGCAGACGAAAGTCTTTCTTATTATGTAAAAGGATGATGCGGAGCGGATAAAGCCGCTTCCGATCATTTTTCTGAATCAGCTCGATTCCTGGAGAGAACGCTTTTCAAGAGCACGCGCAATTTTCTCATCTAAATCTCTGATTTTTTTTCTTGCTTTCGAATCGGAAATGGTTCGATAGTGATGATTGCCGTCGGGTTCTTCATCGAGTTCATCGGCTTTGGCCACCACATATTGAAGCGTACTTCGATTCAATTCTCCTACGGGAAGATATGAATCGGTATGCAGCAGAATTGCAAGCGCAATTTCCTTCGCGCTTCGTCTGTCCTCACCGAGACGAATCAACAGTTTATGGGCACGCTCGGCACCTTTTATGGCATGAATGTCATTTTCCTTGTAAAGATCAAAATCCCATTCGCCGTTACTGTACCATTCATAATGTCCCATATCATGCAAAAACGCTGCTTTTGCTGCTAGATCAGGATTTACATCGTATTGCTGCGCAAGCCGAAAAGCATGCCAGGATGCCGAAATTGCATGAGCCAGCCCGGAACGTTTTACATATTTCTGGGTGATGGGGTGATCATAAATTTGTTCTAGCGTGACGTGTCTCACATTGCATCCCTCCTGCGCAAAATGTATATTTTTACTATTATACCGAGCGCAGGGTTGGAATGCAAGAGACAATAACACAATTTTATCAGCTGTAGATCTTGTATTTGTCCCATTTATTATCGACTAATGCAGCAATATCCTCACGTGTTTCTACTTCATCTGGATAAAATGGCTTCATTCTTGCATCGATAATGATTGGACCTTTGTAGCGAATATTATTTCGCACAATATCTGCATCAGCATACAAGTCGTAGGCAGGATCGAAACGGGTAAAGGTCGTCCAGAGGAATGTTGATTGAGCAGCGGCGATGTTTGCATCATCTACTAGAAAGACGAGAGGCCATTCGGCAAGGTGTTCATAGCCGCTTTCAAGAAGACGCTCAGCCAGGTTTTCGTCCTCCAGATATGCCTTTCCTGAAATCACAAGACAGCCGCGGCTGAAGGGCTGAACATCGGTGATGCCGGGGATTGTTCCGCCTTCATATGCATAAGGGAGCTCACGGCTTTTTTCACCGAGGCCTGTCATAATTGCCTTCGAACCAGTGTTTAATTTTCGGCCTGTATAATCAAGTGTATCCATGGAAGTGTCGTTCATAATTAATAGATCACGTTCAGGTTCAAACCGTTCAAGCACGGCTTCAAGCAGCTCTTTAAAATTGCTTAAATTCACAGGTTTACTTGTAACCATTAAAAACTTTGTTAATGTCAGCTGGCCCTCTCCCATGATCCTCAGCGCATGGGCAAGTCCTTCCTTGTAGTAGGATTCTCTGACAACCGCACCGGCAAGTGAATGAAAGCCGGTTTCCCCGTAAGTCCATAGGTCTTTGACACCATTCATGACAACCGGGAATATTGGGCTCATCAAGCGCTGCAGGTATTCTCCGATAAAATAATCCTCCTGGCGGGGTTTTCCTACAATCGTGGCCGGATAAACAGCATCCTTGCGTTTCCACATTTTATTGATGTGAAAAACCGGAAAGTCATGTGCGAGTGAGTAATAACCATAATGATCGCCGAATGGTCCTTCTGGTTCTCTCACGTGAGGAGGTACTTCTCCTCCAAACGCAAATTCTGCTTCTGCAAGCAGTCGGTGAGGATGATCCTTAACCTTTGTGACATTAATTTTGTCATCAAGAAGCAAGGAACCAAAAACGAGCTCCGGCACAGCTTCAGGCAGCGGCGCAATAGCTGAGACGATTAGAGCAGGAGGGCCTCCGATAAACAGACTGACGGGAAGTGATTCATTTTTTTGTTCGGCTACATGATGGTGAAAGCCGCCGCCTTTATGGATCTGCCAGTGCATTCCTGTTTTTTTATCATCTTTGATTTCAATACGGTACATACCGAGATTATGCTCATTTTCGTCCGGGTGTTCCGTATATACAAGCGGAAGAGTAACAAACGGATTGCTGTCATGATGCCATCCTGTTAATGCAGGCAGATCCTTCATGCTGAATTTTTTAGTTTCTATCTGTCGTACAGGTGCTTTTCCTTTGGAAACCTCCTTTACACCCATTTTCATCAGCTGGGAAAAAAGGCTTTTCTCTCCCCAGAGTCCTTTTGGGGTCGGAGGCATCAAGCTGTCCATTGCTCCGACAGCCTGTTTCACAAAGGCTTCCGGCTTTGGTCCAAATGCCATATCCACCCGCCTCGGAGTCCCAAAAAGGTTGGTGACGACTGGTGTTTTGGAGCCTTTTATTTTTGTAAAAAGCAGCGCCGGACCCTGTTCATCAATTACTCGGCGGTGGATCTCAGGGATCTCAAGGTAAGGGTCAACTTCTGTTTTGACTTCAACGATTTCTTTTTCTTTTTTCAACTGTTTCATAAACGAACGTAAATTAGAATGCAAAATAGGCCCTCCTTTATTTTCTCTCTGTAGTATACAAAACATAGAAACATAAGCATATAGAAAGGGTGTGAACGTTTACTTCCTAAGGAAGAAAATGGAGATAGTTTCGTGAAAAGGAAAAAATTAGGTTTTTTTGAGAATTTCTATTGGTGATATCTTTTTTCCTATGTATAATTTGTTACGGAAGGTTAACATTGCATACATATTGAAATATTTTGAAGGAAACTAATTTTATAAGAGGGCAGGGACATCAATGAAAAAATCAATAATAGCGTGCGCGGCGATAATGACAGCGGTCGGGTGTATGGCGACTGAGCAGGTAAAGGCAGAGGAACATGATATCTCGTTTCATACATATAAGGAAACAAGTGAAAATGAAAAGCAGCTGGGAGAGAATATGAGTCGTTTTTTTTATGATTCAGGATATGATTTTGAATATCCGGAGGCTGTGCGCGGTACATATGTCACGGGTCATTCAGCAGGAGGATCCCTTTTTGAAAAATTAATAAACTTGACCAATGAAACGGATTTAAATGCCATGGTCATTGATATTAAAGACGATTTTGGAAATCTTACTTTCCGGCCTACGAAAGAAATTGACCTTCCTGATATCGGAAAGAATTTTATTAAAGATCCAATTGCAATGATGGATAAACTTGAAGAGAATGAGATATACCCGATCGCGCGTATTGTTGTTTTTAAGGATACGGTGTTAGCAGAAGAAAATCCAGAGCTCTCATTTCAGGAAAATGGCCAGGTGTGGAAAAATGGCAGTGGAGAAGCTTTTGTAAATCCTTACGAAAAAGATGTGTGGGATTATAACATCAAAATAGCAAAAGAAGCTGCTAAAATGGGTTTCCGCGAGATTCAATTTGATTATGTAAGGTTTCCGGAAGGTTTTGAAACAAGAGATGAGGAGCTCGAGTATTCGAGAGGAGACTTCGGCAAGGAAGGGGACAACGTCCAGCAGCGGGTAAATGCTGTAACGAGTTTCGTTGAATATGCCAGAGAAGAACTGAATCAAGAATTTGATGTGGATGTCTCAGTTGATATCTTCGGGTATTCCGCTACGATTGAAGAAGCACCAGGCATCGGACAAAATTTTTCAAAAATCTCCGATAACGTGGATGTAATTTCATCAATGATTTATCCGAGCCACTGGACGCCTTACTTTGGACTGGATAAGCCGGATCTTTATCCGTATGAGCTCACTAAGGAATATGCCAAGGTTGAAAATGAAATTTTAGGTGAGCTTGATGAAGCACCTGTTTCGAGACCGTGGATTCAAGATTTCACTGCGAGCTGGCTCGGTTCAGGAAATTACCTTGACTACGGAAAAGAAGAAGTAGAGGATCAAATCCGGGCACTTAATGAAGAAGGAATAGATGAATTTCTGCTCTGGAATGCCACTAATAATTATACTGAAGGGGTAGACTATACTCCCTAAAGAAAGAAGCTCAGGCAAGCTGCTGGGCGTGAATGAATGAAAAACAGTCGTGACGGCTAAGCTAAAGCGTATAATGTAACATTTGAATGCTGAGCGTTTTAAAAAAAGATTTAAATAATTGCCTATTTCGAGATATAATAGAAGAAATAGATGTGACGGAGGCGTGATAAGCCGATGAACTGGTACGAGAAATTAAATCAATACTTCCCAGTTGAAGAAATGAAATCAAAAGAGCATATGGAACTGCTTCTTAAGGAAAAAGGAGACATCTACTATAAAGATGAAGGTCCTTATCACGTGGTTATGTATGTGGAAACCGACACATTCGTTTTTATTGATTATATTTTTGTATCGAAGGAAGCACGGGGCCAGGGACTCGGCAACAAGCTTCTTGATAAATACAAGCAAAAAGGAAAGCCGATTATCCTCGAAGTGGAACCGCTGGATTATGAGGATTCCGATAATGAAAAAAGACTTAAGTTTTATCAGCGTGCCGGCTTTAAACATGCTACTTCCATCGGCTACAGCCGTCGTTCTCTTGCGACAAAGGAGATAAATGATTTGGAAATTCTTTACTGGTCACCTGAAAACGAATCGGAAGAGAGTATTTTCAACAAAATGAAGCATACGTATGAAACGATTCATACGTACAAGGACAAAGAACTGTACGGCGAATCCTACCAAAGTGCAGATGAAGTATTGTCCTATGAAGATACCTCTAAAAAAGAAGAAGCGTAATTTTTGTCTTTATCCTATTCCTTCTTGAACACAGTGAACTGACAATTGACATAAGCAGTCTTCCAGTTAGGAGGGAACCAGCGATGAAAAACAAACAAAAGCAGTTAAAACGAAAGAAAAAACGGGAAGTGATTAAAGAGCTTCTCCGTAAAAATCTGAAGGACTGGAACAAGCTGCCTCAGACTGACCGAGGCGGGTCATCAAGTGCTTCATCTAAAACCTCCGCATAATTTATGCGATAGGAACTCAGCACACAGAACCCGGATGTTCCATCCGGGTTTTTGTTTGTCACAACTTTTTCACAAGTAAATAACTTTCCAGGTTTTAACCCGCAGATAATAAGGTATATATAGAACAGATATTTATTCTTGCAATAAATATCATTGTATAATAACTGTAGAAGTTTATTGAAAACTCTTTTCAAATTAGAATAATTATTGTATAATTACTAATGTAAAGAAAAGAGAACAGATAAATTATCATTTTCGTAATATTATTCACCTTGGAGATCAAGGAAGGGAGAGATTCAATAAAATGGTAAACCTGCTGACATCACCAAGCTGCACCTCGTGCCGTAAAGCGAAAGCGTGGCTTGAAGAGAATAATATTCCTTACAAAGAACGCAACATATTTGCTTCGCCTCTCACTGTGGAAGAAGTAAAAGAAATCGTCCGTCTGACGGAGGACGGCACGGATGAAATTGTTTCCAAACGTTCGAAGGTGTTCCAGGAGCTGGATGTTGAGCTTGAAAATCTCCCGCTTCAGCGTTTGTTTCAATTAATCAGTGAACATCCCGGGCTGCTCCGCCGTCCCATTATATTTGATGAAAAACGCCTGCAGGTAGGCTATAATGAGGCGGAAATCAGAAGATTCCTTCCTAGAAAAGTCCGGACATTTAATTTGATGGAAGCACAAAGAATGGTTAATTAAAGGATAAAATGAGGAACTTCTACTGAAAATATAGTAGAGGTTTTTCTTTTTTTCAACAATCCTTTTTATTCTCAATTAGATGCTGCTTAATTGATAACTAAATAATCAGATTATTTCATAATAAATATGAAGAAGTTAGTGTATTTTCCTTGACATGGACCGTACTTTCCTTGAAAATACATGTAACAATACTTGAGGAATACTCGCGTTTTCTCTTCATTTTTCGCTCCGCTCCCTCATAATAAAAAAAACTTCGGCGGGATGAGCATTGGTCCTTAACAACTTTAATCGAATCGTATAAAATATAGTAATACACGCGATAAGATTATTGTTGCCCGTCCCAGGGTACTATCTTAATGAGAGAGAGAAACAATCAGCGGTATCCACCTTATCTTTAAGGAGGGAGAAAATCGTGGAAATCGAAAGAATTAATGAATCAACTGTCAAATTTTATATCACTTATAAGGATATTGAAGACAGAGGGTTTGACAGAGATGAAATTTGGTATAATCGTGAACGTGGTGAAGAATTATTTTTTGAAATGATCAATGAAGCACACGATCACGAAAATTTTGAAATTGAGGGGCCGCTTTGGATTCAGGTTCAAGCGATGGACAACGGCATGGAAATTGTCGTAACCCGTGGTCAAATTTCCGATGGTAATGTAAAACTGGAAATTCCTGTATCTCAAAATAAAGGCGAAGATATGCCAGTTGATGATAACATCGTTGACATGCTTGACGAACAATTCCGTTCCTCGCAGAAATCACGTCAGGGTCAAGGGACTCTTGATTCAGAAGAGCTCGAAATTGTCATTGTTTTCCGGGATCTTGAGGATCTGCTTTCTTTGAGTAAAGCGTTCGTTGCAGAAAACATCAAAAATGAAGTGTACCATTTTGAAGGAAAATATTACCTTTACTTCTTATTTGATAACACGTATACCGAAGAAGTACAGGACGATATGGTCAGTCATGTATTAGAATACGGTGAAGAATCAGATGTTTCTATCCACCGCATTCGTGAATATGGCAAGACAATCATTGACGAAAAAGGTCTGGAAACATTGCGAACTAACTTTTCTTAAATTGAAACCACTGCCAGCTCTTAAAATAAGGGCTGGTTTTTTTGTACTTTAGAAAATATCTAATTGTAGGAATGAATTTCAAGCATTGGCAGTGATGAAATGAGGTAAGACCAGAGGATTAAACTTGTGGAACCGGAAAGAAAGCAGGCAGGGGGAGGAAATAATTATTCCAGTGGGAAGGAATTACACGTTACACGTGGAATATATTAAAGTGCTTTTCTTCCTCATCCCCACATCCCCGAAAGGAGTTCCTCATGTTTAACGCTCTCACTGCGAACAATCATGTCATATCCCTTCTTACAAATGACGTCGGCCCACTGCCGCCTGGCCCCTATTATTGCCCTGTCTGCCGCAGAGAAGTGCGATATAAGAATGGCAGCCTGCGTCATCCGCATTTTGCCCATAAAATAGAAGAAGCATGCCACGGGCAGTCAGAACCCGAATCAGAGGATCATCTGCAGGCAAAGCTGCAGTTGTATGAATGGCTGAAAAGACATCAAATCCAGCCGAATCTTGAACGGTATTATCCGTCTATCCGTCGCCGGGCTGATCTTAGTTTTCATGTGAAAGGTCAGCATTTTGTGATTGAATATCAGGCTGCTGACGTTTCTGTTCAAGAATGTGCGGCACGGACATCTGATTACCGCCGTCTTCTTATAGAGCCAATCTGGGTATGGTCCTCAAAACGCCGACGTTCATTCAAGCATGGAGAATATTCCATTCATCAAAGTGAGTGGAGTACAATGCGGGATACCCCCTCAGGACGTCTTATCGTGCTTACTTATCTGGATACAGCTGCAAGGTCTCTGCAATTCCTATATCCACACGCAACCACCTCACTGTCCCGAAGCAAGGCATCAGTTGAGCCGTATGCTCTGGCTTCTGCTTTTCCTTCGCTGCTATTACAGCCTCCAGAGCCTTCATTCTTCCTTTCCGTTTCGAAACCACAATGGCTGTATCAAAAGCAAAAATGGAGATTTGGCAGAAATCATTGGCGAGGTAAACGGGATACTGCCTATCTTCGATCCATGTTTGCATCCAACCGCTCTGATATACCCTTTTTCCCAGCTGAAGCCGGCTGGCCGCATCTCGGTATGGAAGCTCTGGTGTCACCCCCTTATGTGTGGCAGAGCTGGATGCTCCTTTATTTACAGGAGCATACCAAGATCAATCAAACCTTCCCCGCCTCCTTTGTTCGTCATGCACTGTCCATGTGCATAGAGCAGGGAATTTTCACAGAACGACCGTTTTTATACTTACCTAATCGAAAGGAGGTAATGCTGGAGCATTACTTTCATGAGCTGAAGAAAGTACAGCTTTTAATAAAAGAAAGAACTCATTGGAAGTGGGGGCGGCCCCTCTATATCCCGAATTCTTTAAATGAGGCGTACGAAAGGGATAAATATTGGGCAGACCGCATATGGTAAGACGGAGAAATTTTCCTCAGGATTGGAGTTTTTTTCATACATTATGTAAAATTGGTAGAGACTATTGGAGGTGTTCTAATGAGCCAGACGGTAAAACAATTACCGAAACGTGATGAAGTGGAAGAACAGTATACGTGGGATCTGGAAGATATCTTCTCCACGGATGAGGAGTGGGAAAAAGAGTTTCGCGCAATTAAAGAGACACTGCCGGAGTTAAAGAATTATCATGGAAAATTAGATCAATCGGCGAATACACTTTATAACGGATTAAAGCTGCAGGATGAGATTGCTGAACGCTTTGGCAGACTATTTACTTATGCACATATGAGATATGACCAGGATACAGGCAATTCGTTTTATCAAGGATTAGAAGACCGGGCTTCCAGCCTTGCTTCTACTATCGGCCAGTCGATGGCATTTATCGTACCGGAAATTTTATCGATTCCAGAGGAAAAAGTAAAGCAATTTCTGCAGGAAAGTGAAGAACTGCAGCTTTACCATCACGCCCTCGAAGAAATTAATGAACAACGGCCGCACATTCTAAGTGAATCCGAGGAATCAATCCTTGCTCAGGCTGCAGAAGTTACCGCCAGTCCAGGAAATACCTTTGGAATGCTGAACAATGCCGATCTCAAGTTCCCGACGATTCAGGACGAAAATGGAGAGGAAGTGCAGGTGACACATGGAAGAATTCTGCGCTTTTTTGAAAGCGATGATCGTCGTGTGCGCCGCGATGCCTTTCATGCAGTTTATGAAATGTATAAGAAATTCCGCAACACGTTTGCGAGTACATTAAATGGCCAGGTGAAAAAGAATTTATTTTCCGCGCGTGTTAGAAATTATGAGACAGCCAGGCAGGCAGCACTCAGCAAAAATCATATTCCGGAGGTGGTTTATGATCAGCTCGTCGATACGGTCAATGAAAATCTTCATCTTCTGCACCGCTATATTCGTTTAAGAAAACAAGTGCTCAACCTTGATGAAATTCATAATTATGATTTATATACACCTCTTATAAAAGATGTAAAAATGGAAGTAAGCTATGAGGAAGCTAAAAAAAATGTAGTAAAAGGTTTAGCTCCGCTTGGGGAAGAGTATGTTAAGAAAATTGAGGAAGGCTTTAACAGCCGCTGGATAGATGTGTATGAAAATGAAGGTAAACGCAGCGGCGCCTACTCATCTGGTGCCTATGGAACAATGCCGTATATTTTAATGAACTGGACCGACAATGTAAACAACATGTTTACACTTGCCCATGAGCTCGGCCATTCCATGCACAGTTATTACAGCCGAAAGACTCAGCCTTTCCCTTATTCAGATTATACGATATTTGTGGCTGAGGTCGCATCCACGGTGAATGAAGCGCTTTTGAATGATTATATGCTGAACACGACCGATGATAAAAGAAAAAAGATGTATTTATTGAATCATTTCCTTGAAGGCTTTCGCGGTACAGTTTTCCGTCAGACAATGTTTGCGGAGTTTGAACAGCTGATCCATGAAAAAGCAGAAGCCGGAGAGGCTTTGACACCGGATCTGCTTCAGGAAACGTATTATGCATTAAATGAAAAGTACTTTGGTGAGGATATGAACCTCGATGACGACATTGGTCTTGAATGGGCGAGGATTCCTCATTTTTATATGAATTTTTACGTGTATCAGTACGCGACAGGCTATAGTGCAGCGGCAGCATTGACAAGACAGATCCTTAATGAAGGCGCTCCTGCCGTTGAACGTTATCTGGACTTTTTGAAATCTGGAAGCTCCGATTATCCAATTGAAGTTCTGAAAAAGGCTGGGGTGGATATGACATCATCTGCTCCTGTAGAGGAAGCAATGAAGCTTTTTGAACAGACGCTTTCTGAAATGGAAGAGCTTCTTGAAGGAATAGAATAAGATAGGGCTGCCGCGGGTTAATTGATCCTCGGCAGCTTTTTTAGAATAAGAAAGTGATTTAGTTGATTTCATCTCTCCAGGCGGCCGCTTTCCGTGGGGCTTGTCTTCAACTAATTCCGCCTCAACAGAGCTTCGGCAGAATGGATTTTCAGACTACGCTGATCCCAGTGGAGTCGCCGCCTTCCGATCTTCAATCGAAGAATAAACACCGTATTAATTTAAGTCAAAGATAGTCGTGCGAAGGGGCAGGGACAAATCAAAAATGGCTTCTTCAAAGACGAATAATTAATTTCTATTGATAAGAAAAACAGAGCCAAAGCGCAGTCAAAATGCGAGACTCCCGCGGAAAGCGAAGGGTTTTGACGGAGCATTTTATGAAAACTCATGGCTAACAAACAATCCAGCAACATTCCCACGACGCACAGGACGTGGCAGGTTTTTATCGACCCGGAGTCGCCACCTTCCGTTCTTCAGGATAAAAAAACACCATAAGGGTGACTTTAAATTTCTCGTGTTGGAATTTATTCAAAGTCAAAGAATGACCGTACGAAGGCTGACATGTTTATGTGTCAGCTTTTTTCGTTGCAATATATAGGTACAATCGCGCTAATGCTGCTAAAAATACTTCTCCAAAGATAGTTAGACGATGAGCGAAAAGCTTGGGTCACGATGTTCTATGAAATTAATATATAACGTTGGAGGAGTCAACCGTTTCGGTTAGATGGAAACCCTTTAAATCTGCGGCGTTCATTTAAGAAAAAGACCGCTGAAAAGATGCTGATAAACATAAGAATGGCTCCAATGAAAGCAGGGAGAAAATTCATCAGCCCTAACAATAACAACACGTATCCGGCCATAATTCCAATCAAGGATAATATTACATACAGCATATATTTCACCTCTCTGCCAAGCTCTCATCATACTCTATGAACCCCGGACTGTCACTATGCAGAGAAATGATTAAAGGGTCAATGTATAAACGAATATTCGAAGCTTAAAAAAGCTGCCCGTATCAAAATGACACGCGGCAGCGGAGCTTACTTAATATAACGCCAGAATGTTCCGTATTTTACCGGAACCTTTTCCAGCTTTTGCTGCAGCAGAAGTTTTTTCAACCTGGCTTCTGCTTGTTTCTCGCTCCAGTCAAATACGACGGCGACCTCTTTTGTTGCAACAAAGGAATATCGGGATAGAAATTCCTCTAGATCAAGCTGAGCTCTCGCCTGGGGCGGCTCCCCAAGCATCTCTGTTAAGATGTCGATGTACACCTCATAAGGATAGAGGCCGGAAATCTTTAAGCCTCCGTCTTCTACACAATCATTAAAGAAAACAAAGGTGGGGGCACTGTCGACTTCCATCTCTTTAGTGGTTTTCATATCGCACTGAAGTGCTTTAATCGTACACTCGGAATGAATATCCTTTTGAAATTCAGCGACATCAAGACCGACACTTCTGGCACACTCTGTTAATACTTTTTCATCGGCAATGTTTTGCTTATCTAAAAAGAGCATTTCCCTAATTCTTCTGAAGAAAACCGCGGCGAGCTGTTTTCCCTGCATTTCCGCCGCTTTAATGGCTAGTGAGGGAGCGCAGGGAGAGTTCACAGGGTTCTCGTACCAAATATCACCATCACAGGACATTCCGGTGCGGGTGGCGGTTTTTTCATATCGTTCTGCGAGACTGCTGTTTTCTTTAATGCGATTCATTTCTCTCGTATTCCAGGAATCTAAATCTGCTGCTAAAAACAGCTTTAAAGAGAAATAATGGCCGTATTCGATGATCATTTTCTTCAGCGTAGGTTCAAACGCCCAGCATTCAGGACAGAGCGGATCTGTAAATACATAAAGCTCAAGTTTCTTCTTAGGTGCAGCTGTAATTTCTTTTTCTTCTTCAGGAGAAAGGCCGCAGATACCAAGATCATTATCACATTGCGGCAGACGTTTATTTCTCGCCATAATTCAGACTCCTTTCTGACTTAATCTTCAGGCGTGTTTACCATATGGTGTGCAGTATATGTTAGTCTTGAATAAATTTCGTCCCGCAATGGTCCTTCAAGCTGGATGTCATCCATTGCTTTTTCCATACAGGAAAGCCATGCCCGTGCACGTACAGGTGTAATTTCAAAAGGAAGATGCCGTGCTCTGAGTCGCGGGTGTCCATGCTCTTCAGTATATATAGGTGGTCCGCCTAAAAATTGAGTAAGAAACTGCTTTTGCTTTCTTGTTGTTTCTGTAAGATCGTCCGGAAAAATTGGTGTGAGATCCGGATGTACACTGACATAACTATAAAAAGCTTCTACGAGTTCGTCAATCACTTCGTGTCCGCCCAGGCTTTCAAATGCATTATTACCGTTCATCTGATATCTCCTTTTTCCCGTCACTAAATAATACCTTGTTTAAGATAACGGGTGTCATAGAAGAATGCAAGGAAAACGTCTTTAGGACTTCGATTAGTCAAGGTGGAATTCTCCGGACACTGGTCCCGCTATTTTCTCCAAAGCTGGATATTATAGCATTATCGGCCATGAGTTTCACTAACGGCCAAATAGTAAGCTGATTTTTCCCTCAATCCGGCAAATAACATACCCTATGTCCGTCAACCGTTAAAAATAAGAACATTTACGTAAAATAACGGATCTCCTGTCCGCGCCAGCTCACGGACCTAATTTATCGCTTATCTCAATCAGGTCCTATCGTTTCAAAAGGCAGTACACTTACCATACAGTTTAGCAATGCTTTTGCATCATAGGCAACTTATAAGACTTTGTTCCCTTATTTTACAAAAAAAACCTCCCTCGAAAAAGGGAGCAAGAATAGTATTAGGTTAAAGAGCGGTACGTATTCAGCACCTTTGGAACGTAAGCCTGTGTTTCCTTAAAAGGAGGAATGCCGTTATGACGGTCGACATTGCCCGGGCCGGCATTATAAGCGGCGAGTGCAAGCGACTCATCGCCATTATAGCGGTCAAGCATCTGTTTTAAATAGCGGGTCCCGCCTTCAATATTCTGAGCAGGGTCGTAGGCATCATCTACATTTAAAAAACGCGCAGTTCCCGGCATGATCTGCATCAGCCCCATTGCTCCGGCATGGCTGCGGGCTTTTTCGTTAAATTCCGACTCCTGCTTAATCACCGAATAAATTAGGTTCGGATCAACACCGTATTTGGAAGCTGTTTTCTCGATTAATTGATTATACGAAGATTCTTCCTTCAATGAAGAGGAAGCATTCGCAGACCTTTCTGCATCAGAGGCCGTGGAAGCTGGCGCAGACTTCTGAAAATAGCTGTTTTCCATTGATGGATCGAGAAATAAAGAGCTGTTTGAACTGTTCTGTGGGGCAGGCCCTGTAGAAATATGGCTCATTTCCCTGTCCAGATAGGATTGAAATGAGGATAAAAACTTCGTGCTTCCGCTGGCTGAAGCGCTGGAAGAAAAATCGGACGTAAGGGAGGATAGCAGCGGCAGCAGCGATTGGATATTCATATACGTCACCTCAGTTTAGTAATAAGAAAAATATACCAGATATTTACTCATGCGGCAATCTGTCAAATCTAATATACTTATTCTTCTGTCTGCTCGATTTGCTGCTTTCGTGAAAAGAAGCGTTTTATTTTATTCTCTGTTTTTCGTTCCGGAATCTCATGCTTTTCAAGCAGTTCCTGAAACATCTCTTCTACTTCCTGAAGAGAGGGGCCTTCAAGCTCTATTTCAAAATCCTCTGTATCGAGATAATTACTGTGATCAAAAAATAGTTCTCCATTTTTATATGGGAGAGAGGCACGGTTTGTTTCTAGGGTACCAAGTTTTTTTAACTCTTTAGGGTTCACATGGAGGGAATGAAGCTGTCTTTCCACCTCTCCTTTCGGAAAGATACCATTATCAAGCAGTTGTGCTGCTTCGTCGGAAGTCAGAAGTTGATTTGTCTCCAGTAGGCCCTGATCAGCCGGCTCCTTTAACGTGCATTCGAATGTCTGATTTTTTTCGCGAATACGGAGAGCCGCACCGTAAGTCTTCAAATGAAAAGAAGGTGTGTCGAAATACGTATTGGCCTGCCATCGGAAATCCTGCCCGGACACCTCGTATTGAAATGTTAGTTCCTTAAATTCAGCAGCTGTGAGCAGGTTTTTCTTTTCATATTCTTTTTCCTGTCCCAATGATGGTCATCCCCTTTTCTATCGTTTTTTCATTTTTTTCTTTCTGACCGTATGGTACCATATCGAAGGCGCCTGATTATAAGGATAACAATGAGTGATTATGGTAAGATGTAGGAAGTAACAATTAAGATAAACGAGGTGTCTTTTTTGCAGCATGTCCTGACTATTACAGAAACGAAAATTACAGATAACACATTAATCTTGACTCCGATTGAACAATGGCCGGAACAGGAATGGAAGCAGCTGAACGATGGAATGAGGATGCTCGCCGATTCGGATGCACTGACGTTTGTATATGTTCTTGATTCACCTGAAGCATTCGTACAGCTGCGGCTTCCTAAACGAACATGGGCGGCTCTTCGTGAAGCTTATGAACACGAATATAAAGTAGTCGCTGATGGGCCTTCACCAATTACACTTGAGCATTTTCAGCAGGAGATGGAATATTTACTTGATAATATCCCCGGAAACGGAAACTATGGCTCAGAAATGGTGAACGCGGTTGAAAAAGCCTTTCATATCCAATAAATTTTGGACAGGTGGTGGCTTATGATGAGTAATTGGGAGACGTTTCTTTCGCCGTATAATCAGGCGGTGGAGGAGCTGAAGGTAAAGCTGAAAGGACTGCGCGATCAATATCAGCGTTCGTCCAATCACACCCCGATAGAATTTGTTACGGGAAGAGTAAAGCCTGTAACAAGCATTCTTGAAAAAGCAAAGCGCAAAGGCATTGCCCTGGATAGATTAACAGAAGAAATGCAGGATATAGCGGGTATCCGCATTGTCTGCCAGTTTGTAAATGATATTGATACCATTGTGGAGCTGATTACCTCCCGCACCGACTTTACTATCAAGGAATCCCGGGACTACATCAAGCAGAAAAAAGATAGTGGGTACCGCTCCTATCATATGGTCATCTCTTATCCGGTTCATACAATTGACGGACGTAAAGAAGTACTCGTAGAAGTACAGATCCGAACGATGGCTATGAATTTTTGGGCAACAATTGAGCATTCTTTAAACTATAAGTACAGTGGGGAGATCCCCGATAATATTAAACAGCGGCTGCAGCGGGCAGCTGAGGCGGCCTTCCGGCTGGATGAAGAAATGTCGAAAATTAAAGGCGAGGTCCGCGAAGCGCAGCAGATTATTATCCGCAACCGAGAAGAAAGCAGACGCACGAATTAACTTTATGGTTTTGACGGAAGGAGGCATTTGATGCGGTTTACAGTGACATCCAGAGGAGATGAAACCTCCAATACATTAAAAAAGACGATTACGAATTATTTAACTGATTTTGGACTGACAGAAAATGAGAAAGAGCCGGAAATTGTTATTACGGTCGGCGGCGATGGTACATTGCTTCAGGCATTTCACCATTATCATGAACGTTTGGATGATACATGTTTTGTGGGCATACATACCGGCCACCTCGGCTTTTATGCGGACTGGAAAGCATCAGAGGCTGAAAAACTAGTTATTCATATCGCCAAAACCCCTTTTCAGGTTGTGGAATATCCACTTCTTGAGGTAGTTGTCCGTCATCATAATGAAAAGAAATCCCACCGTCATTTGGCCATGAATGAATGCACCATAAAGACGCTTGAAGGCTCCTTGGTCTGTAATGTGGATATTAAAGGGGAGAAATTCGAAACGTTCCGCGGCGATGGCCTGTGTATTTCCACACCTTCTGGGAGCACTGCTTACAACAAGGCGCTCGGCGGCGCTATTCTTCACCCGTCACTTGCGTCCATGCAGATTTCCGAAATGGCTTCGATCAATAACCGGGTTTACCGCACTGTCGGGTCTCCGCTCATTTTGCCGCAGCATCATACATGTCTTTTAAAGCCGCTGAATGAAGTAGATATGCAGATCACCATTGACCATACATCTATGGTCGGGCAGCATATTAAATCAATTCAATGCAGAGTGGCAGAGGAAAAAGTCCGCTTTGCCCGCTTCCGCCCGTTTCCTTTTTGGAAAAGAGTGAAAGAGTCGTTTGTCGGTGAATAAATCAGCACATAAGCTGGAGTGGCAGGCAGCTGAGGGAGTGGAAGGGATGACGGTGCGGGAATTTTTACGAAGTACAAAAGGGATGTCCGCCCGGACACTTACGGCAGTGAAAACCCATGGAGCGCTTCTAGTCAATAATCAGCCGGCCCGCATGAACGAGCACCTTTCCGTGGGAGATAATGTATCCGTCTGGCTGGCAGAAAAGCGAAGCAGCGGTGCCGTACCTTATTATAATTTTCCTTTAGATGTAAGCTGGAGTGACGAGCACCTCTGGGTTGTTAATAAGCCTGCTGATTTACCAGTTCTGCCGGGACGCAGAAAATCAGAAGAAGCTCCTGAGCCGTCTCTCGCTGGAGCAGTGCTGTATGCTTTTGATCAGGCAGGCATCCCTTCAGCCTTTCATGCTGTTTCCAGGCTTGACCGTCAAACGAGCGGACTTATGCCGGTTGCTCTTCATGCCTATGCACACCAGCGTCTCGCTGCGTTCTTTCAGCGCGGCATGGGAGAAAAAAGATATATAGGTGTAGTATACGGAGTTCCTAAGCAAAGCCGGGGGTTTTGGAATGGGCCGATCGGACGGAAAGACACCAGCCTGATTGAGCATGAAGTGAGAGAAAATGGGAAGCCGGCCAGAACTTATTACGAAGTGCTGCAAGAGTACCAGGATGCTGCACTAATCCGGTTTATTCTTGGAAGCGGACGGACACATCAAATTCGGGTCCATTGTGCTGAAGCAGGACACCCTCTCATCGGTGACAGCCTCTATGGCAGAGAATCACCATTTATCAGCAGGCAGGCACTTCATGCAGAGTCTCTCCGTTTTGTTCATCCAGTTACAGAGGAAGAGCACGAGTTGAGCTCGGAAATGCCGGGGGATATGTTGGATTTATTAGAAAAATTATAAAAACACACCGCATCTGGTGTGTTTTATGCATCAAATGAGCGGAATTTTTCAGGAACGAAAGGCTGCGAGGAGGCAACCTGAGTATATGAAACCTCCGGGAAATGAAGCATAGTTAATTTTCCTCCGAAGACACATCCTGTATCAATATTCACCGTTTTGCCAACCGTTCTCGGCTCTTTCACTGGTGTATGACCGTACACAATCAAGGGAACTCCGTCGTAATGCTGTGCCCAGTCTCTGCGCACCGGCGTTCCATCTGGATTCTTTTCTCCGGTGATATCACCATATAGAGCAAATCGTTGAACAGCTTTGTCTGAGCGGCCGATCAAATGTGACGGCAGTCCTGCATGTACAGCAATGAGCTTATCATTATAAAGTGAAGTGTACAGCGGAGCTTCTTCATAGAGACGCATAAAATCAGCTTTTATATTACGGAATTCATCCGCACCCAGTTTTTCAAGCTCAGCGACCGTCGTTTCCAGTCCATGATTTACGACAACATTTCTGCCGAGAAAATAACGGTACAATTTATTGCAGTGATTTCCTGGTACGTATTTCGCACGATTTTGAAAAACCATGCTTGTAACGAGCTGCATCGTTCTTACGGAAGCCGGACCTCGGTCAGTAAGGTCCCCTATAAATACGGGAGTCCGGTTGTCAGGATGCTTAAAGCTGCCGGCTGAGCGCTCGTACCCGCTTTTTTTCAATAATGCTGTCAGTTCGTTAAAGCAGCCGTGTACATCTCCGATAATGTCCAGACCTGTCATGAGCATCGTCCTTTCGCTGCATCAATGTAAATTAGTATAGCAAATCAGTGCAGCTATTGTCTTGTTTTCGGCGCAGACAAGGGTGTAACCAAGAATAGATAAATGGTATAATCATTTTTATGACCAGGTATTAATTGGATACTTTTTTTTGAAAATAATATGTGAAGGAGCGAATACAATGAACTTATCTCTAAAAGGGCGTACATATGTTGTCATGGGAGTGGCTAATAAACGAAGCATTGCCTGGGGGATTGCCCAAAGCTTATCAAATGCAGGTGCCCGGTTAATTTTTACATACGCAGGTGAACGGCTCGGAAAAAATGTACGGCAGCTTGCCGACTCGCTCGACCGCGATGATTCTGTCGTTCTCCCATGTGACATTACAGATGATGAAGAGATTCATAAAACGTTCAGCCAGATAAAAGAAGAGATTGGAGTAATCCACGGACTTGCCCACTGTATTGCATTCGCAAACAAGGATGAGCTGGACGGTGATTATTTAAACACAACAAGAGACGGTTTCCTGCTCGCTCATAATATCAGTGCCTACTCTTTGACGGCAGTTGCAAAAGAAGTGCGTGAGCTTGAGTTAATGAGCGAAGGCGGCTCCATTGTGACAATGACGTATCTGGGTGGAGAAAAAATCGTGAAAAATTATAATGTTATGGGTGTTGCAAAGGCTTCACTTGACGCAAGCGTTCGTTACCTTGCAAGTGATCTCGGAAAAGATAATGTCCGGGTCAATGCCATTTCAGCCGGACCGATCCGTACTCTCGCGGCCAAAGGAATTGCCGGCTTCAATGATGTACTGAAGGAAATGGAAGAAAAAGCTCCGTTGCGCCGCACCGTTACGCAGGAAGAAGTAGGAGACACCGCCCTGTTTCTCATGAGTGATCTCTCGCGCGGCATTACGGGTGAACTGATTCACGTAGACGGAGGCTATAATAAAATCGGGATGTAATCAAATCCTGGAGAAAGTAAGAGGCACAAAAGTTCCTGTGCCTGTAGCCTATGTCTTATGGCGGGTATGATAATGTATCGAGTTATATGAAAAGATGGGGTTGGATTATGAAAGTGAAAAAGGTATTAAACAACAACGTCATCATAGCCGAACATGAAGAGTATGAAGAAGTGGTGCTGACCGGCAAAGGTCTCGGGTTTGGTAAGCATCCCGGCGACGCTGTGGATGAAAGCGGGGCGGAGAAATTTTTTGTGCTGAAGGATGAAGACGAACAGGAGCAGTATAAACAGCTGCTTGCTGAGGTAGACGAACCCTTCATCGGCTGTATGAATGAGTGCATGACCCTGCTCGAAAAGCGCTTTCGGGTCAAGCTTCATGAACATATTCATGTGGCATTAACGGATCATATGTTTTTTGCCGTCCGCAGGCTTCAGCAGGGGATGGAAGTTAGAAATCCTTTCCTGCAGGAAACAGAATTTGCCTATCCGGAGGAATATAAAGCAGCGAGAGAGCTTCTGCACCATGTGGAAGATTGCACGGGCACCAGCCTCCCGGATGGGGAAATTGGTTTTGTGGCACTCCATATTCACAGTGCGCTGACAAGACGGTCGCTGCAGGAAGTAAACAAGCATACCAGACTGGTGGCAGAGCTCGTTACGGTGATAGAGAATACATTTAAATTATCCCTTTATACAAAGGACCTTGACCATCAGAGGCTGCTGCGCCATTTGCATCAAGCCGTCGAGCGCATTCAAAATGGAGAATATAATGACGAGCCGGACAGTTTAAAAAATGTCTTGAAATATGAATATCCGGTATGCTACAATTTGGCATGGAAGCTGATCAAAATGATGCAGCGCTCGCTGCAGGTGCCGGTTCCAGAAAGTGAAGCGGTGTATTTAACACTTCATTTGCAAAGGCTTTCAAGACAATCGAATTAATTTCCAATCTCAATTCCGTGTGACTGGTCATGCAGGCATGAGAGAAAAAGATTGGTTCATGAAAACAACAGGCGGGATGTCTTTCCTACCTTGATTGTATTCAGCGAACCCTTTTCTCTCATGCCTTTTTTGCTGTTTTAATTGGGAAACCCATGACGTCACACAAACAAAAAAAGGAGGAGAAACTTATGTTTAAAAATGCGTTTGGCGTGCTGCAGCGTATTGGTCGTTCTTTGATGCTGCCAGTGGCGCTGCTGCCTGCTGCAGGACTGCTGCTCGCCATTGGTACCGCGATGCAGGAAGAAAGTATGATTGAAATTATGCCTTTTTTGCAAGCAGGTGCATTTGAATTTATTTCAGAATTAATGAAGGAAGCAGGCGGAGTTGTCTTTGATAATCTGGCCGTGTTGTTTGCCATCGGGGTGGCCCTTGGACTCGCAAATGGTGACGGGGTCGCCGGTCTTGCCGCATTAATCGGTTATTTTATTATTAATGTGACAATGGGTGTAATTAAGAATGTCGACGCAGATATGGCAGCTGATGATCCCGCATATGCTGAATTATTAGGTGTGCCAACATTGCAGACTGGCGTTTTTGGAGGAATTATCGCAGGTGCTCTCGGAGCCTTTTTATATAACCGATATAAAGACAAACAGCTTCCCCAATTTTTAGGTTTTTTCGCCGGAAAACGATTTGTGCCGATTGTGACAGCGTTCAGCGGTTTATTCGTAGGGGCTTTGCTATCTTTTGCATGGCCGCCAATTCAGGCAATGCTCGATCAAATGTCCGTGCTTGTGACGGAATCAAATACTACACTTTCTGCCTTTATTTTTGGTGTCGTCGAGCGTTCTTTAATCCCATTCGGCCTGCATCACGTTTTTTATAACCCGTTTTGGTTTGAGTTTGGCTCCTATGTAAATGATGCAGGACAAACAATCCGTGGAGACCAACAAATATTCTTTGCTCAGTATGCAGACAGTGTAGAGGAATTCACTGCAGGAACGTTCATGGTAGGTAAGTTCCCGTTTATGATGTTTGGTCTTCCGGCAGCTGCACTCGCAATCTATCATTGTGCTAAGCCGGAAAATAAGAAATACGTAGCAGGAATCATGGGGTCTGCAGCTCTTACCTCCTTTTTAACAGGAATTACTGAACCGATTGAATTCAGCTTTTTGTTTGTTGCTCCAATACTTTTTGGTATTCATTGCATTTTTGCCGGTCTTTCTTTTATGACGATGGAAATTCTCGGCGTTAAAATCGGCCAGACATTTTCGGGGGGAGCTATTGACTTCTTCCTGTTTGGGATCATCCCAAATGCTACACCCTGGTGGTATGTCATCCCGGTCGGTCTAGTATTTGCGGTAATATACTATTTCGGCTTCCGGTTTGCGATTACAAAGTTTAACCTGATGACTCCAGGTCGTGAGGAATCCGCGGTGGATGATACCGACGGGAACACAACTGCTTCATCAGATCTGCCCTATGAAGTAATTGATGCGTTCGGCGGAAAAGAGAACCTTAAAAATCTGGACGCATGTATTACACGCCTTCGTATAACGGTAAATGATAAATCTGGCGTAAATAAAGATCGGTTGAAGCAGCTTGGAGCTTCTGGTGTCATGGAAGTCGGAAATAATGTACAGGCGATTTTTGGTACGCAGTCTGATTCTCTAAAATCACAAATGCAGGATATAATTAGTGGCCGGACTCCTGCCCGCTCACTTGAGGAAACACCAGAGCTTGATCCGAAAAAAGAAGCAGAACCAGCTGTTCAGCCGGATATCGATGTATCCTCTACAAAAATCGGCAGCGTTGCAACCGGGGAAATTCTCCCGCTTGAAGAGGTGCCGGACGAGGTGTTTTCCCAGAAAATGATGGGGGACGGCTTTGCGATTAAGCCTGCTGAAGGGGAGTTCACTTCTCCAGCTGATGGTATCATTTCAACCATATTTCCGACAAAGCATGCTATCGGGATCAAAACAGACGACGGTCTGGAAATTCTTCTGCACATCGGACTTGATACCGTTAATATGAAAGGTGAAGGGTTCGACGTACTGGTGGAAGAAGGACAGGCAGTGAAGCAGGGACAGCTGCTGGTTAAAGCAGATTTAGCATTAATCGAAAAGAATGCTTCATCAACCATCACTCCTGTGATTTTCACTAATTTACCAGAGGGTCAATCGGTAAAAGTAAAAAGCAGCGGCAGTGTGAAGAAGGAAGATTCAGATATAGCAAGGTTTGAATAGAAACACAAATGGTCCCCGGACGCGTAAAGCAGCCGGGGATTTTTTACTTAGAAATCTCGCAAACATCCAACCTATCCTCAAATAAAAATTCTTGAATAAAATAGATATCCATGTCCTGACCCATTCAGGTTTAATTCATTAACGGATGGCTGCTGCCGATGTCGATCATGAAACATAGTATCACCGGACTTTATCTCATTTCCTATCACCATATAGCCTATCAGCACAGCTGTGTGAATGTGGAGAGTCTGTAAATGAGTTTTGTAGGTGAACGCCTATTTCACAGGTTTGAGCTGAACCATTATTGACATAGAGCATATAGCTATGGTGAGAAGCAATTCTTAATCTTCCGTAAAAGGGGGAACGACTCATGTCCCATGGATACAACAACGGCTTCACTCTTATCGTGGTGCTATTTATCTTGCTTGTCATCGTCGGAGCTGCTTACGTGTACTAATAAAACCCTTGACCTGGCCTGCCGCTAGTGAGTGTGGGGGGCCAGGCCCTTTCAATTCTCCCACAATTCAATTATATAAATGTAGTTTTTTACTTATTTATCCATTTATCTGGTGGAGTTTGGCGATAAAGATGAAGAATAGGAGCTGTGTAAAGATCAGCATAAGTGGGGAGCGTCCTGTCATTTCCCCAAGCATTGGGGCCATGATGCCCATCATAACTCCACTCATCGCGCCGCTCATGGCATAGTGGTAATGAAAGAGGCTCCCAAACATTAATCCTGAGGCTGCTCCGATACCAGCTGTGGCAATACTTGTTTCTATTAAAAATCCAGAGTACATATTAGTCCATATCAATCCAGTGCAAAGTGCAAATAAACTTGCCGGAGTCATTGCTATATTCATGTGAGATCCAGGTAGATTTTGAGTTGTCCTATGTTCCGCCATTCGAATGTACAAGCTCGCAATCAATATCGTATTACCGGTAAAAACGATCCATAGCATCATCCGGCGTACCCCCTGTATTTTTTTCTTTGTATTATTTATTCTATGCAGAGAGGAGAGGATGTACCACTTTTAGAAAACAAGCATGACCTACAGCCCCCGGACATATAATTCAGCAGGTAAAGAATGTTTCGAAAGCGGGGAAACTCAAATGAAAAAACCAACTGAAAAACCAGTAAAAGAACCTTTATACTATATTGAACAGCCTGCATTTGAACCGAAACCAGGGCCAAATCAAAGTATTGCTGTTTCCAAAGTGAGTTCAAAACAGAGAAAACCAAAGAGAGAAAAGCAAGGCACCTCTGCTTCACAGAAATTTGACAAAAAGAGCGCACCTCCTGTCTCGGAATCGGCCGTTTCTGCCAGTGAAGAAAAAAACATAAAGGAAGCTGCGGTTATTGAGCCGCCGAATACCAATGTCAAAGAAATGCTCCGTTACGTTCAGTCCCTGCCTCATTTCATCCAGCCGGTTATTGCATGCGAAACCGAGGAAAAGTCGTATCAGGGTTACTTCATTGCGGTTGAGAACGGAGAATTAAAACTGCGCAACCGCCGCAACCGCAATCACGTTTCCATTAAAATTGAAGAAGTCATTGATATCTATGTAGTTAGTCTTTAATATTTTCACAAAAAAAGGTCTTTCGGATGGTGTCCGAAAGACCTGTCATGATTAGCGGCAGCCTCTATTATTGTCGCCACTGACGAGGTTAGGATTCAGGCACTGAATCGCGCAGAAGCAAGTAAGATCTACCTCAATGCAGTGTCTGGTCCGTTCAAGCTCATCTACATCACAAAGTGATTTTGGATCAACGCAGCATTTATCAAAATCAAGATGATGGTCTGGTTTTAATAATGACAGCGTAGCGCAGCATTTATCCTCGTGAATTTCCTCAACGCGGAAAAATACAGTTTGGAAACAGTGATCCTTTCCGATTCCTCCCGTAGCAAAGAAGTAGTTACCGTCTTTGCCTTGCAGTGTAAAAGGAATAGTATCAAGAGGAGAAGTTCCTTCCGGGCTTAAAAGGTCTTCAAAACAACTATTCTTACAATTCCTGTTGTTATTGTCCACTCGATCCTGAGCTTCTTTTATTTCTTCGACCGCCTTGCAGACGCAGTGGCTGCTGAAGTCTTGAATATCATCATCGCGTTTTCCACAACCCATGTGTGTCACTCCTTTAGCATTTATTCTTTACTATCATATAGAAACAGGACGGAAATGGTGTTACTTAATAAGCCGAAAGTTTCGAATTGGGCACTTTGCCTATAAAAATTGGTTTAGCGACGCGGTTCAAGGGTATGAAAGCATTAATATACTAATGATAAAGGGTGGTAATCATGGGCTATGTCCCTCCAGTCAAAAACGAAACGGCACTTAACTACGGAAGCCGAATCGTTGCAGAGGCAACAGGGATACAACGGATAACCAGAGTGCAGCCTCCTTCGTTGTATAAATTAAGTGAAAATGACAGCTGGAATACTTCTAAATCTGAAGAAGAACTGCTTTTGCAGTCCAAACGCAGAGAAATAGAACAAAAGCTTTACGGAAAAGGGAAGCGTTTTGACGCGCAGGCATAAAAAAGCATCGCTAAGCAGTCCGGGTAATGTAACCCAGGCTGTTTTTTTGTGAGACATATAAATTAAGAAACAGAAAATTCCACCTGATTTAATCTGGCCGCATACAATATTTCTATATGGTGATTTCTGGGACAATTACGTAAACTAAAGATAAATACAGTGAAAATGAGGGTTCATTTTATGGAATGGAAAAAAATAAAAGATGGATGTTTTTATTTTGACGCACCGGTCAACATTGGGTATATCGTTAAAGGAAAAACGGGCATGCTGGTCGATGCCGGCATCGATAAAGGAACAGCAAAAAAAGTAATGAAAGCCTTGGCAGAAAAAGAACTCCCTCTCACAGATATATTCATCACTCATGCTCATGCAGATCACTTTGGCGGTGCAGCCTGGCTAAAGAAACAGCAGAATGTCAAAGTTCACGCCCCGGAGCTCGAATCCGCCGTCTTAGAAAATCCACGGCTTGAGCCGATCTATTTATTTCACGGGGCAGAGCCGCCTGAGGGTATGCGAAGTAAATTTCTGGAGGGTCCGCCTGTCATGGTGGATCAGATCGTATCAGAAGGCGTATTTCAGGCAGGGGAAATCCAGGGGGAACTGCTCCGCGTCCCAGGTCACAGTCATAATCAGCTTGCGTTTATTTCCTATGGAGTACTTTATGGCGGAGACAGCTATTTCGCGCACGAATACTTACGGAAGCACCGGATTCCTTTTATGGTAGATGTAAGAGCAGCGGTCCAATCGCTGGAAAGACTTCTGGAGCTGGAGGCTGAAGGAGCAGTGCCTGGTCACGGGACCTACGAAGAGAATTTTAAAGAAACAGTTTCTGAAAATTTAAAATTCCACAATTCTCTGCTTAATGACCTTGCCCTTTTCATTAAAAAAGAAATGAACGGGATGAACATTGAAGCGCTGACGGCTCAATATTGCACCAACAATGGAGTTCAATTACAGAATATTGGCAGCTGGGCATTATACCGGACCGCGGTAACGGCCTATGTAATGGCACTGGTTCAAGAAAAAAGAGCAGCCCTTACGATCATGAACAATGAGCTGACCGTCAAAGAAAGTGATCTTCACCAGCAATGAAAAAAGATAGAATCGGTCGATGTGAGCTTTGCTGCAGGGAAGAAATTGAGCTTACAGCCCATCATCTCGTGCCGAAGGATAAAGGCGGAGTGCACGGGGCGACTGCGTTGCTCTGCCGGGCCTGCCACCGCCAGATACATGCCATGTACTCAAACAGTGAACTTGCTCTCCAGTTTTTTCCATTTAGCGGCTGCTCGCAGATGAGAAGCTAAATAAATTTCTGACATGGGTGCGAAAACAGCCGCCTGGAAAAAGGATTAGTGTCAGAAGAGCCAATAATAGAAAATAAAAAAGCCACGCTCTGCGTGACTGGAGAATCGATAATCGCTACAGCTTTTTTTTCATTTCTACATGGGGGATGCCGGCATCCAAAAATTCATCGGATGTAACGGAATATCCAAGTTTTTCATAAAAGCCTGCGGCCTGTATTTGTGCATTTAATTTCATCAAAGCATACCCTTGTCTTTTTGCTTCCAATTCAATTTCGTCCATTATAAATCGGCCGGACCCAGTGTGGCGGTGAGAAGCAAGTACGCATATCCGCTCTACTTTTGCATACCCATCTGCATCACGAAATCTTCCTGCTCCAATCGGAGTATTGTCATCGTACATTACGTAATGAATGGCAGTTTCTTCATATTGATCGAGTTCTTCCTCTTCCGGAACCTGCTGCTCGCGGACAAACACATCATACCGGACTTTATAGGCATCATGCAATTGCTGTTGTGAATCAACTTTTTTAACTTCTGGCACGTCTTTTAAACTTCCTTTCCGAGCCGGAATGTTTCGTAAACTGTCCAGGAACCATTATCGAGCTGATAAAGGAGCTGGATCCTGTCAATGATTTCTTCATGATGAATATCCTTCATCTGCAGCCGCCCGAGAACATCGAAGTGTTCGTCATCGGTTAAATCCTGGGCAATCGTTAAGTGCGGAGTGAATTCGTGCTGTTTTCCCAGGCTTGTTTTCGGTTCGTCATTCAGAGCGCTGTATAAATTCATTAACGTCTCATTCGGCTTGATTTTAAAAAATATTTTGTTTTCCTTTGGGTGAAAGGTATCTGCTTTATAAATAGTCATCGGAAATGGAGCCGCCGCAGCAGCGATCTCCTGGATATTGGTTATTGTTTCCTCTATACTCTCAGAAGCTTCGAATGGATAGCGAAGCGTAATATGAGGAGGTATCCAGGAATAGTGAGTGTCATAGCGCATGCGGTAGGAATTTGCTAAATCCTGAATTTCCTTTGAAGGGAAAAATGCGACACCATATTTCATAACTCATTCCTTCTTTCCGGCAATTTGAACAGATTTTTTAATTTTTTACCCGTTTTTATTCAGTATCAAACATAAAAGACAGGGATATTAAAAGATCCTTCTCCCAGTATTTCCAAAAATGACCGCCCTCAAATTCTACATAGCGGTAGCGTGCATTTCCCTGCTGAAATAATTGATGAAGCCTGCGGTTCGGTGTTAAAAAATCCTCCACTTTTCCCGTTGTTGTCTTCACTTTCGTTTCTTCTAAGCCGATAGTATGGTAAATATCAAAACTATTCCATACCTTCGACTGCCGGACTGCATTCAGCACCGTTTCATTTACAAACGGAGAATGCATCATCACCCTTGAAAAAATATTCGGATATTCAAGTGCTGTCATAAGGGAGACAGTAGCGGCAAGGGAGTCTCCCATCAATAAACGCCCGTGTGAAAGGTGGGAGACTGAGAATTCCTCCTCGAGAAATGGCAGCAGTTCATTTACAAGAAACTGAACATAATTTTTCTGTTGGTCACTGTCCGGGTGATACCAAACTCTTCTTGTATCGACATCCGGATAAGGGACGCCGACGACAATGGTTTCTTCGGCCCCGTCTTCAATTGCCGCTTCCATCTTTCTTCCAATGCGGCCGAATTGGAAATAATCCCTTCCGTCCTGGGCAATGGCAAGGTGGTATGTGTACAGCGGACTGTAGTTTTCAGGCATATATACATGCAGGTCAAACGTTTCTTTTAAAAGAGAACTTTGGAAAGTAATTGACCTCATCGTTCCTTTCATCAAAGACTTCCTTTCATATTCATCATGTATCGACATTTTCAGCTCAAAGGATATTGTAACATAAGCTGTAAAGAAACGAGTTTTTCCAGCATATGATAAAATAGAGGAGATAGGAGGCGTTATTCATGAAAAAACCTGTACCCTGCAATGAAGTAGAGCAAGCGGCACGAAAGGCGCTGCGCGATCGAGGTGTCAAGATAGAAGATATCGCCGAAATCGTTTATGAAATGCAGGCCCAATATGCACCCAACCTCACGAAGGAAGATTGCTACGAGAGTGCAGACGCAGTCCTTTGTAAAAGAGAAATTCAACACGCGATTCTCGTCGGGGTAGAGCTCGATAAGCTCGCGGAAAAAAATATGCTGTCTGAACCATTACAATCGCTCGTAGATACAGATGAAGGCTTGTTCGGCGTAGACGAAACGATTGCTTTAGGATCAGTTTTTGGATTTGGCAGCATTGCTGTAACAACTTTTGGTTACCTGGATAAAGAAAAAAAGGGTGTTATAAAAAGGCTGGATGAAAGAAAAGATCAGGTGCACACCTTCCTTGATGATCTCGTCGCAAGCATTGCATCAAGCGCTTCGGCAAGGCTGGCACACCGCATGCGTGACAGAGAAGAAAACCGGAGAAAAGATGAGATTAAGAAACGGGAAGACGAAGAACTCATTGGATAATATGATGAGGCTGAGTCACAGCGGTCTCTGAAAAAAAGCTATGGCTTGTCGTCAGGTCCGAAGGGCGAAAGCTATAGCTTTTATTATTTATTTTTCTTTTAGGGAGTGTAAAACTCGTAAGATTATATATAATGATAGTGAATTGCTCCTGAGCTGGTGGCGGAAGTGAGATCCGTTATTCTATCAATTGCCGCTGGTTGGCGGACATCAGCTACACTATTTGCCTGAATGGCACTGAAATCGGCTTTCTTTTTGAGTTATAGCGGAACCAATGTCCGGCTGAACCTGCCGGAATAACAAGTAGACTACTGAAAAAGAGTTGATGTTTCGTCTGTGCAGCTGATTTTCTTCTCAAAAAAGTGATTTTTTTCCGTAAATCGGATAAAATAAAATAGATAATCTGATAAAGGAGCTTGAGAGATCGATGGCAAGAAGAAGACCTCGCTGGATATACTGGAAACAGACATATCGCTCCAAGTTTCAAGCCGGCTGTCTAAAGGCGAAGCTGGAGGAAAACTGGCGTGAAGGCTATGAAGTCGGCCCGCTTGTGGAAATTCGCAAGTTAAAAACAAATAAATACGTCGTACGATATACATACGACGAATAGAACCCCTCTATACTTGGGGAGGAGAAAATATATTCATGAAAAAAAGCTGACAACGGACGGTTCCGCTGTCAGTTTTTTTATATTATTCCTTCGGAGTGACCATTTTGGCCGGGTCCACAATTTCATGGAACTGTTTTTCATCAAGCAGGCCACTTTCCAAAACGGCTTCTTTCAAGGTCTGCCCTTTTTCATGAGCGGTTTTTGCAATTTTTGCTGCATTTTCATAACCGATATGAGGGTTAAGGGCGGTAACAAGCATTAACGAGTTACGAAGATGCTCGTCAATTTTCTCCTGGTTCGGCTCAATGCCGACCGCACATTTGTCATTAAAGGAAATCATGGAATCAGACAGCAGGTAGGCAGACTGCAGGAAATTATAGATGATTACCGGTTTAAAGACATTCAATTCAAAATTACCCTGGCTGGCTGCAAATCCGATGGTTGCATCATTGCCGATTACCTGGGAAGCGACCATTGTCATTGCTTCACTCTGCGTCGGATTAACTTTTCCGGGCATAATTGAACTTCCCGGTTCGTTTGCCGGGATGGAGATTTCACCAATGCCGCAGCGGGGGCCGCTTGCAAGCCAACGGACATCATTTGCAATTTTCATTAAATCAGCTGCAAGACCCTTCAGGGCGCCATGAGCATAATTAATTTCATCATGACTCGTCAGAGAATGAAATTTATTCGGAGCGGAACGGAACGTTTTACCCGTAATTTTACTGATTTCTTCAGCAACGTAGTCCCCGAATTTTGGATGGGCATTAATTCCGGTACCTACCGCGGTTCCGCCGATTGCCAAGTCTTTCACGTGATCAATACTCTCGCTGATCATTTCACTGCTTTTTTCCAGCATGCGCTCCCAGCCGCTGATCTCCTGGCCGAGGGTGAGCGGAGTGGCGTCCTGCAGGTGTGTTCTGCCGATCTTAATGACATCTTCAAAATCATTTTTCTTCTGGGAAAATGTTTTCTTCAGTACCTCGATGGCCGGAAGTACATCGTTTTGCACCTTTTCTACAGCCGCAATGTGCATGGCGGTAGGAAAGGTATCATTAGAGCTCTGAGAGCGGTTAACATCATCGTTCGGGTGAACAGAAAGCTCGTCCCGGCCTTTTTCTTTTAAAATTTCTGTTGCACGGCGGGCGAGAACCTCATTCATGTTCATATTGGACTGAGTGCCGCTTCCGGTCTGCCAAACGACTAATGGAAAATGATCATCCAGTTCGCCGCTTAATACTTCATCTGCAGCGGAAGAGATCGCATCAGCTTTCTCTGCTTCAATTTTTCCAAGCCGTTTATTGGCCAGAGCAGCAGATTTTTTTAAAATAGCAAACGCGTGAACGACTTCAAGCGGCATCGTCTCTTTGCCGATCTTAAAATTTTCAAGACTTCTCTGGGTTTGTGCACCCCAGTGCTTATCCTCCGGCACCTGCATTTCTCCGAGTGTATCTTTTTCAATTCTGTAATTCATCACAATTCCTCCTGCGCGTTTGTCTTTAACATATTTGTCCCACTTCTAGAGTAGAAAAAAAAATCGAGAAAAGGAAGGGCTGTGGTTTTCTTTTTTCATTTTCTTTGTATTTTATTGAGCATTTAGTCTGATGAACAAGGTTTTGAAATAATTGATAAATAGTTAAAAATTTCGTAAATTCAACCGATATTAAGAAAAAGGACTTGCTTAATTTCATAAACAATCCAAGTAACAGCTGCTAAAAATGAGCAATAAGTCCTTAAAAAATGAAAAATGAGGTGGAGTTTTTGAAAACAATTCGTGCAAAGCTTCTTGGAGGATTTGCTGTCATTATTTCTCTTTTACTTGTTTTCACCGGGGTGGTTTATTATTTTTCCCGTGATATTAACGATACTATTACTACGGTGACCCAGGAAGATCTCAAAAAAATTTCTGCCTATGAAGACCTTGCTTATAATATAGCAGAGCGGAACTCCCACGTGAATTTTTATGTTCTATCGAGCCAGTATGAATACAGACAGCGGTTTGATGAATTAACCGAACAGTCGTTAGAGATTGAGGAATCATTGCAGAGCATGGTAAATGATGAGCGGCTCGATCAAATTATTGAAGCATCAGCCGGGTGGAGAGAACAGGTAGAAACTGACGTATTGGAGAATTTTGAAATGGGAGTGGTTGCTACGGCTGAACAGTCACTTGAAAGCGAAGCAGGTCCGCGGGCCGATGAAATTAAAACAAGCCTGCAGGAATTAATTGAAGAGGAACGGGCGGTAGTGAATGCCGATGCCTCCGATTTGGATACAAAAGGGGCGGCGCTTGAGGTGACGACAATCATCACAGGAGTTGTTATAGCAGTACTTGGCCTGATTATTGCGATGGTAATTTCAAGAAGAATGTCAAAACCGATCCGGGAGGTTTCAAGAAAAGCAAGGCAGATTGCGTCAGGGGATTTAACAGTAGAAGCGATACAGGTGAAATCAAAGGATGAAATCGGTGAACTTGCCGAAAATTTTAATGTAATGGCTGAAAACCTCCGCTCGCTTCTTGGCAAGACGAGAGAAGCTGCAGAGCAGGTAGCCTCTACCTCAGAGCAGCTGTCCGCCAGCTCCCAGGAAACCTCTGCGTCTACAAACGAAATTGCCTCTACGATTCAGGAAGTGTCAGAATCCTCGGATCGGACGAAGATAAGCTCCAGTGAAAGCCTTCGAGCTATGAATCAGCTTTCAAGCAATATTGAGCGTGTCGCAGATGCTTCCGTGCAGGTGTCTAACAAGGCGAAAGATACAGAAAACGCAGCTCAGAACGGGAATCAGGAAATCATTCGTTCCTCTGAACAGATGACAGTCATCAACTCACAGGTTCAGGATGCAGCAGGAATTGTGGAGGTTCTCGGAGAACGATCCAATGAAATCGGGACTATTATAGAAACGATCACAAATATTTCAGAACAGACGAACCTGCTTGCTTTAAATGCGGCCATTGAGGCAGCACGGGCCGGAGAACACGGAAAAGGCTTTGCCGTAGTAGCTGATGAAGTCCGCAAGCTTGCCGAAGAATCGAAATCCTCAGCAGATAAAATTACCAGGCTGATTCAAACGATTCAGGAGGAAACGGAAAAAGCCGTGGTTAAAATGAATCAGGGCCAGCAGGAGGCGGAAGAAGGGGTGGCCGTCATAAAGCGGGCAGGAAGTGCTTTTGAAATAATTCTAACCTCGATAAATGATGTAACCTCACAGGCTGAAACGGTTTCGAGCATTGCCGAGGAAATGACCGCAGATTCTACACAGGTAACAGCAGCAGTGGAAGAAATGAGCAGTGTCGCTGCTGCTACGGCAGAAAATACACAAAATGTTGCTGCAGGGGCAGAAGAACAGCTTGCGGCGATGGAAGAAATATCAAGCTCCTCCGAAGAACTGAGCAGAATGGCACAGGATCTTCAAGAGGAAGTGGGAAAATTCAAACTTTCCTAATAATTACTCAGCCGTCTCTGCAAAAGAGACGGCTTTTTATGTCAGCATATGATAAACTAACAGAAAAATGAAAGAAGGGGAGGACTATGTGGAAAATTAAAATTCCGAATGGAATGGAAGAAGAATGGACGCTGCGCCTTTATGAAAAAGGGTGGTTTTCTTTTTACATAGAAGAGGCGATTGAGCAGATTACAACAGACGAGGGTTACAGCTATCAGAAAAATCCAGCCGAATCATCTCTGTTGTTTCTATCTGCAGAAGAAGGGCAGCGTGCAGAAGATGCAGCTGCACTGCTTGAAATATTTGTCTCCGATGTCGAAGAAGCAGAGCCGCCCGCTCCTCCTGCCCCTTATGAAAACGTCGAACTAGGCAGCGGCTGGACGCTCGTATATCCCCCCTTTCAAGGGGAAAAACAAAAAAAAGAAATTCGAATTGATCCTCAAGGAGCATTTGGCACAGGCGTCCACATGACTACGAGAGATGCCCTGTCACTGCTGGCCGGACGGGATTTCACCGGTATGGCTGCTGCTGACATAGGGACAGGCTCAGGCATATTAGCGGTCACTGCCGCATTGAAGGGGGCAGCGGTGGATGCTTTCGACATTCAGCCGGTATCGCGCGAGGTAAGTCTTCAGGCAGATCTGAATGGGGTGAAAGACCGTATCAGAGTCTTTGAACAAAATATTCTCGAAACTTCTCTGCCCGAAAAAGCTTATGATTTGTATATTATTAATATTGGAGCCGCCGCCACGAAGAAATGGTTGAAATCTGCAGGGGTCCTGCCCGGCCGCCCGGACAGCGTACTTCTTGTATCCGGTATCGTCGACTGGGCTGAAGCGGAAATACGCCGGATCTTCGGAGAATATGGATTTTATCCAATGGAACACAAACAGACAAAGGAATGGCATACGTTTTTATTTGCAAAAGGAGAGAGACACGAATGAAGCCGTACGTGTTTATTACAAGAAGAATGCCGGACGAAATCATAGAAAAGCTGGAGGAGACGTGCACCGTTTCTATGTGGGAAAAACAGGAGGAACCGGTGCCGCAGGAACGGCTTGAAGAAGAAATCAAACAGGCGGACGGGTTGTTCTGTACTGTGACAGAGCCGATAGACAGACCATTAATAGAATCAGCAGAAAATCTAAAGGTGATTGCGACCATGGCCGTAGGATATAACAACATTGATGTGGAGGCTGCAGCTGAAAAAGACATCACCATTGCTCATACTCCCGGCGTCCTCTCGGAAACTACAGCTGATCTGACATTTGCACTGCTCATGGCGGCAGCAAGACGTCTGCCTGAGGGCATAGAGACTATTAAGAATAATGAATGGAAGACATGGTCTCCGTTTTTTTTGACAGGCCAGGACATTCATCACGCGACTCTTGGTATTATCGGGATGGGACGAATCGGAGAAGCGGTGGCAAAGCGCGGGACAGGCTTTGACATGGAAATTATTTATCATAACCGCACGCGTAAGCAGGAAGCGGAAGAAAAACTTGGTGCCCGATATGTGGAAATGGATGAGCTTCTTAAAACATCAGATTTTATTTGCGTCATGACCCCTTATACGAAAGATACGCACCATTTAATCGACAGGGAAGCTTTTAAGAAAATGAAGAATACAGCCATCTTTATTAACTCCTCCCGCGGTGGTATCGTTGATGAGGAAGCTTTATATGAAGCGCTTAAAAACGGGGAAATCCGCGGAGCAGGCCTTGATGTTTTCGAAGGGGAGCCTGTCGGTGCTGACCATCCGTTATTATCTTTACCACAGGTGACAGCGCTGCCGCATATTGGCAGTGCAAGTGAAAGTACACGGATGGCGATGGCGGACATGACTGCGAACCATATTTTACAGGTGCTGAGTGGAAAAGAAGCTGATCATGAGGTGAAGCTGTAAAAAAAGTAATTTCTAAACGATGCCTGCTCGAGCATCTGAAAATGAATAAAAGCATCAGCCCCAGAAATTCTGGAAGCTGATGCTTTTCTTGTGAATCACTGTGGCCGATTGAGAAGGATCAGGAAAGCCCCTGCTGTTTTTCTTCTCGCATTTTCTTCAGGAAGAGGGTCGTTTCAGCCACTACAACTCCGGACAAGCCGAGAAGAGCAATTAAGTTCGGAGCGGCCATTAAACCGTTCATAATATCAGCGATGGCCCAGACTGTATCAATTTCAAGGATGGCTCCGATAAACACCGCTCCTACAAATACGAGCCGATAAATGAGGATAGAAGTTTGATTTTTAAATAAATAATAAACACAACGCTCGCCGTAGTAGGACCAGCCGAGCATCGTGGAATACGCGAATAAAATCATCCCCAGAGCTACGATAAATGCTCCCACCGGTCCGATAAAGTGGGAAAAGGAAGCGGAAGTAAGAGCAGCTCCATCAAGCTCACCAGTATACATATCAGCCATGACGAGCGTGATACCTGTAATCGAGCAGATAATAATCGTATCGATAAATACCTGTGTCATTGAAACAAGCGCCTGACGGCCAGGATAGTCTGTCTTAGCAGCAGCAGCCGCAATCGGTGCAGAGCCGAGACCAGCCTCATTCGAGAATACGCCGCGGGCCACCCCGTATTGAATGACCACGCCGATGGCACCACCAGCTACAGCCTGTCCGGTAAAAGCATCCGTAAAAATAAGTCCGACTGCCGCAGGCACAAGATTAAAGTTAGTAATAATAATCGTAAGCCCGCCTAAAACGTAGAAAACGGCCATGATAGGTACTAGAAAAGCAACTACCCTCCCGATGGACTTAATTCCACCCAGGATAACGACAGCCGTTAACAGTGCCAGCACAATTCCAGTAATCAGTTCTAAATATGGAATATTCAAGTTTTCAGTAAGTACGCTTGATACTGAGTTGGACTGAACGGTACTGCCGATTCCAAATGATGCAACGAAGGCAAAGACGGCGAAGATAACGGCGAGCCATTTCCAGCCCAAACCTTTTTCAATATAATACATAGGACCGCCGGCCATTTTTCCTTTTTCATCCTTGATTCGGTATTTAACGGCGAGAATGGCCTCCGCATATTTTGTTGCCATCCCAAATAGGGCAGAAATCCACATCCAGAAGACGGCACCAGGACCCCCGATGACCACAGCGGTTGCAACCCCGGCAATGTTACCGGTTCCTACCGTCGCAGCTAGCGCGGTCATCAACGATTGAAAGTGGGAGATATCCCCTTCTGACTTCTTATCCTGCCTTTTTGTAAAGGCAAGCTTCAATGCATACGGAAGCATAGAAAATTGTAAAAATGAGAGCCTGACAGTTAAAAAGATCCCCGTTCCCACTAACAGGATTAAAAACGGCGGACCCCACACAAAACCGCTGATCTCTGCTAGTAATTCATTAAAAGCTTCCATACTTTTCCCCCTTTTCTAGTTCAGCCTCGAAAAAATTCCCATTTTTCTGATAAAATGGGAATATACACATTAGTATAGCAGAACAAAAACTAGTATAACAAAATATTTTTTAAGAAATGTTTCGCTTTGTCAGTTTTTCTTTCAAAGATTTTTTTGCACCATAGTCCACAGTAAAGGAGAGAATAAAATGAACCAATCACCGATCCATATTCTCGGTATCGCAGGGAGTCTCAGAAAAGAATCCTTTAATCGAAAAATCATAAGAAATGTGGCAGACCAGGCTGCTCCAGAAATGGAATGCAGTATTTTTGATTTGCAGTCCATCCCGTTATTTAATGGGGATTTAGAAGCAGGGGGAGACCCAGCAGAGGTTGCCGAATTTAAAGAAGCCATCCGCAGGGCTGACGGTCTCTACATTGTTACGCCTGAATACAGCCACGGAATTCCAGGTGTTTTAAAAAATGCACTTGATTGGGCAGGAAGCATGACGAATGAAAATGCCCTGGACGGCAAGCCTGCATTTGTTATCGGTGCCTCTCCATCCATACTTGGAACTGCCTTCGCTCAGGTTCAGGTCAAACAAACACTCGCTGCAGCTGGTGCCATCGTCCTGCAGCAGCCGGAGGTCTACATCGGCCAGGTGCCGAAAAAATTAAATGACCACGGCCGGCTTACAGATGAAAGAACAATACGAGCCGTGGATAAGTCACTTGCGGCTTTTTCAGATTGGATTAAGCTGCACGGAAACAACCGCTAATATATAGAGAAGAGCCTGTTGGGCCTGTGTGATCTCCCAACAGGTTTTTGTTCTCTTAAAACTTCCATTTGTTCAGACACTGCTTTTATCACGCTGACGCAGTTCGACCCGGCGGATTTTTCCGGATGTCGTTTTTGGCAGCTCTTCGATAAACTCAATACTGCGCGGATATTTATAAGGAGCTGTTAAATCTTTCGTATGCTCCTGCAGCTCTTTCACAAGACGTTCCTTTTCTAAAATGCTGTCTGGATCCTTTAGTACAATATAGGCTTTGACGATATTTCCTCTCACCTTATCGGGACTGGCGACCACAGCACATTCTTTGACGGCATCATGCTGAGTCAGCGCATCTTCCACTTCGAATGGTCCAATCGTATAGCCGGAGCTGATAATAATGTCGTCACTTCTTCCTTCAAACCAAAAGTAGCCGTCGTTGTCCTTTGAAGCAAGGTCGCCGGTTAAGTACCAGTCCCCGCGGTAAGCAGCCTGATAGCGCTCCGGATCACGATAGTATTCTCTAAACAGGGCAGGGCAGTCTTTATGAACGGCAATTGCGCCGACTTCACCGATGGCTGCAGGTTCGCCCTCATCATTAATAATATCTACTTCGTTCCCTGGAGTCGGGCGTCCCATCGAGCCTGGTTTAATTTCCATATCGAGCATGGTGCCGACAAGGAGGGTATTTTCTGTCTGGCCATAGCCGTCGCGGACGTCCACCTCAAAGGCTTGTTTGAATGCTTCAATGACCGGGCTGTTTAACGGCTCTCCTGCAGACACCGTGCTTCTCAGGGCAGGGAGGTCATAGGAGCCAAGCTCGTCCACCTTGGACATAAGCCTGTATTCTGTCGGCGTGCAGCACAAGACGTTTATTTTTTCCTTCTCCAGCAGGCCAAGATAAGTATGTGGTTCAAATTTCCCTTGATAGACAAACGCCGTAGCTCCAAGAGTAATCGTTGATAAAAAAGGACTCCAGATCCATTTCTGCCAGCCTGGAGCGGCCGTTGCCCAGACAACATCTCCGTCGCGGACATCGAGCCACTTCTTCGCCGCGGTGCGGACGTGGGCAAAAGCCCAGCCATGGGTATGCACTACTCCTTTTGGATTACCGGTAGTGCCGGAAGTATAAGAGAGAAAGGCAACGTCGTCCCGGGTCGTCTGTTCCCCTGCATAATTCGTGCTCTGTGTTTGGGCAAGGTCCTCAAAAGAGTGCCAGCCATCTTTTTCCCCTCCAACAATCAGCTTTAATTGAAGAGAAGGAATGCTTTCTGTTATTTTGTCCGTTTCTTCCGTAGCCTGATGAAAAGCAATCACCGCTCTGGCTTCTGAATGGTTGATCCGGTATGTTAAATCCTTGGCCCGCAGCATTTCCGAGCATGGAACAGCAATAATTCCGGCTTTTAAGCAGGCGAGGTGTGTCATATAAGCTTCAGGGATCTTTGGAAGAATTACGAGCACGCGGTCCCCTTTATTAAGGCCGGAAGCAAGCAGAGCCTGTGCATATTGATTCGTGCGGCGGAGCAGTTCAGCATATCCTACTTCCCGGCGGTGTCCATCCTCACTCAGCCAGCGGACTGCCACTCTTTCTTCATCATCTGTAAACGCTTTCAATTCATCAGCGATATTATATTTCTCTGGTGCGATTAAATCCTCTCGATTCATATCGGTCCCTCCCAAAAATTCAGCAATCTGTCACTATTATACTAAAAATCAAGAAGTCTTTGAAAGTTTTTATGAAAAGCTTTCATGATCAGACAGAAGAAATTTCCTTGTGAAGCATCCGCTGCAACGTATTCTCCGCTATCGCGTCTTCCAGAACAAAAATATAAATAATTGCAACGAAATGGAAATGGCTCTCGTATAAATGTATAACGACGACGAATGGCGGGAGGAAATGAGAAGATGGGTCTGATGCTTGATGGTGTGACAAAAACATTCGGTGAAAATATGGCCGTAAAGCGGCTGTCGCTTGAAATACCGGAAGGGGAAATATTCGGTCTGCTCGGAGCAAATGGCGCAGGAAAAACCACGACGTTTCGAATTATTATTGGTCTCCTCGATGCAACGGCCGGGGAAGTCAGCTGGAATGGAAGCAGAGTGGAAAGTAAAAATAGTGATGAAATCGGCTATCTGCCGGAGGAACGCGGGCTGTATCCAAAGCTCAAAGTAAAGGAGCAGATTATTTACCTTGGCAGGCTGCGCGGGATGAAAAAAGAACATATACTTACAGAGCTTGACATGTGGCTCGATCGTTTTCATGCCACTCAATATCTCAATACAAAAGTAGAAGAACTATCCAAAGGAAACCAGCAGAAAATACAATTCATTTCTGCCGTTCTCCATAAGCCAAAGCTGCTGATTCTTGATGAGCCGTTTTCCGGGCTTGATCCGGTAAATGTAGAGCTTTTAAAGAAAGCAGTGCTTGATTTGAAAAATGATGGGACTTCGATCGTATTTTCCTCCCACCGGATGGAACATGTAGAGGAGCTGTGTGAGCATCTCTGCATCCTTCAGCACGGCGCTCCGATCGTGCAGGGAGAGCTGAAAGAAATCAAGCGGTCCTTTGGACGTAAAAATATTACCATCTTCGCTGATTTTAACCTGGAGTATTTGAAGGACATTCCGGGGGTCCTCTCTTTTAAGAAAATGACGGAGGGATGTAAATTACAAATTTCAGAGGAAGGTGTGTCCCAAACAGTATTTGATGCTGTAAAGGACCGTGGGTTTATCCGGAAATTTGAGTTAGAAGAGCCGTCTTTGCATGACATTTTCGTAGAGAAAGCGGGGAGCTCCCTATGAATAAATTCTGGATCATATTAGCTCATACATTCATAACGCGGGTGAAGACGAAATCCTTTTTCTTTACGACCTTTCTCACGATTGTGCTCATAGTGGCGGCTGGTAATTTTCAATCCATTTCCAATCTGTTCGGAGGAGGGGGAGAGGGTGCTTCTGTTGCCGTATATGATGAAAGCGGAGAAGTTCTTGGTCCGCTGAACCAATCCCTGGCTTCTATCGATGCGGATATTTCGCTGGAATCCTTTTCCGGCCCGCCGGATCGTGCAGAAGAACAGGTTCAGGACGGTACATTTGACGGCTATCTTGAAATTCTTTCGAATGAAGAGACTACGATCGAAGCTGCCTATTATTCGGAACAGGGGAATGCAACAAATACGACAAGAACGATTGCCCAGGCCCTGCAGCCTGTGAAGACTGAGCTTGCTGCTGAGCAGGCCGAGGTCGATCCGGCTGCTGCCCAGGCAATCACCTCACCTGTTGCCTTTGAAACCATTGCTCTGGAGGAAAATGCGATCAGCGAGGCGGAGCGGAGCAGTGCTGCAGGTCTCGTCTACGGGATACTGTTTTTGCTTTATTTGTCCGTCATTATATACGGCAACATGCTCGCGATGGATGTGGCCACCGAGAAATCCTCGCGCGTGATGGAAATTCTCGTCTCCAGCGCTTCGCCGGTTTTGCAGATGTTTGCGAAGATCTTTGGAATCGCGCTGCTTGGGTTGACTCAGCTGCTTGCGATTTTAATTACTGTGCTGGTTGTTATTCAAACCAATCAGAATGAAACGTCGCTGTTTCATACCTTTGGGTGGCAGGACGCGAGCTTTTCAATTTATGTATATGCGGTTATTTTCTTTCTGCTCGGTTATTTATTGTATGCAACACTTGCCGCCATGCTAGGCTCGATCGTCAGCAGATCGGAAGATGTTAATCAGCTGATTGCGCCGATGATTTACCTGATTATGATCGCGTTTTTTATCGCTATTTATGGGTTGAGTGCTCCTGATTCAACGATCGTCACGGTCACCTCGTTTATTCCATTTTTCACTCCTATGCTGATGTTTCTGCGGGTCAGCCTGCTTTCCATCCCGGCCTGGGAAATCGGGATCGCCATAGCGCTGATGGTCATGGCCATTGTGCTGCTTGGGATTATTGGCGCGCGTGTTTACCGCGGCGGGGTGTTAATGTATGGAAAGTCCAATTCGTTAAAGGATATGAAGGAGGCCGTGCAGCTTTCAAAAAAAGAGTGAAGTCTGCATCTGCATGAGTAAGGGGCTGTATCATAAATGATACTCGCCCCTTTTGCACATGGTAAAAAAAGCAGGGGACAAGTCCTTCGCTTTCCGTGGGAAGCGCTTCAGCTAACCGGGCGAAACCCGCGCCCGGCGGATCTTCAGCCGCTGCTCTTCCACTGGAGCCTTCGGACTTGTCCCCTGCTATTTAGGATATTACTTTTTCTATAAACAGGGGCTTTTGCTGCAGCCCCTGTTTGTTAATTATGAGTTTCATATTTGCTCCGTCAAAACGCTTCGCTTTCCCAGGGCACGGCTCAAGCCTCCCCGGCAGAAAGAGCACTGCCTGGGGAGTCTTGAGACTCGTGCTGTTCCTCGACGCACAGGACGTGCTAGTGTCGATGTTGGCCACAGGACGTGGCCAACATCGACTAGGAGTCTCGCATTTTGACTACGCAAATGACCTGATTTCTCCTTCAAAGAAAATATTATTCGTCTATCAAGCAGCTATTATTGATTTGTCCCATCCACTTCGTAAGGTCATTCTTTGACTTGTATAATGTCAACACGAGAAATAAATGCAAAGTCACGCTTTTTGTGTATATTCTTCGATTGAAGAACGGAAGGCGGCGACTCCGTCGGGATCAGCGAAGTCTGAAAATCCATTCTGACGAAGCTTCGCTGAGACAGAATTAGTTGAAGACAAGCCCCGCGGAAAGCGCCCGCCTGCAGGGATGAAATCAACAAAACCCATACTTTCTCTGTTTTAAAAAAGTGGATGGGACAAAAGTAAATTATTTATAATGGCCGCCGATTTTTTTAGCGCGCAGCTGCGCCTGGCCAGCCGCTGTCAGAGAAGAAGCACGCAGCAGCGTGTCATTGCCGTAGCGCTTTTTCAACTCATCCATAGTCCGGTTTAACGTATCACGATCCTGCACAGGATGAAACAAATTCAGCTGCCGAAACGCATCCGATGTCAGTTGATCAATGGCAATGCCGACACTGCGGAGTGGATATCCACCCCAGTGCTCCTGAAATAAGGCGGCCGCCGCCTCGTAAATAACCGCCCCGTCATTCGTGTAATCCTCCAGCTTACGCTGACGGTGAAATCCGGCAGGATGGTCGAAATCATGACCGCCTGCCCCGGTGGAAACCGTCATCCCCATATAGCCATTTGCGCGGGCGCGGCGTGCCACCTCCTCGCTCAGTTCAAGCAGAACGACCTTCACTTCATTCCATGTGTAGTAATCGCGCGGCAGCGTCATATGATGTCCTATCGCTTTGCGGCGGATATGGGTATTAACTGTAACCGGCGCCGGATCCCAGCCGTAAGCTGTCCGCCAGAGCAGCTCGCCGTTTATGCCCCAGCGTTTCTTCAGCGGATCGAGCGGGAAAGCCGCTAATTGACCGATCGTGCGGATGCCCATGTTCCGAAAGTGGTCATTCATCCGCCTGCCGACCCCAAACATGCTTCCGACCGGGAGCCTCCACAGCGTCTCTCGGAGATTCGCTTCAGTCAGTTCAAAAAAACCATCCGGATTCTTTTTGGCAAAATGGTCACATGCCATTTTAGCAAGCACCTTTGAAGGGCCGATCCCGACGCGGGCATTGACCCCGAGCATCCGCTTGATCGTCCGCTGAATGCAGCGGGCACCGCCGGCTGCATCGATGCCGAGAAGCTTGAGGGTATGCGTCATTTCCACAAAAATTTCGTCGACACTGTACGGTTCCACTTCATCACTGAAATCCTCAAGGGATTGGGCGATTTGTACAGAAGCGTCCAGATAAAACTGCATCCGTGGCCGCACTACAATCAAGTCCGGGCATTTTCCCTCCGCCTGCCAGAGAGGCTCAGCTGTCTGAACACCCCACTTCTTTGCGACAGGACAGGCAGCAAGAATAACCCCGCTGCGGATTTTCGGATCTCCCGCCACGACCACTGGCTTTTCAGCAAGCTCAGGCCGGTACACTTTCTCGAGGCTGGCATAAAAAGACTGCATATCCACTAAAAAAATCGTGCGGTCCATCGATCATCTCTCCGTTGCTGAGCCGGGTTTGGTACTTTTAGTATAATCGAACATAAGTTCTTTTATCAATAGTTATTGTTTTCCAAAAGAGAAAAACGTATACAAGATGACCATCTAAAAAATACTACGAAAAAAGGAGCGATACGATGAAAAAAACAGATCCCGCCGATTCGCACAGAAATCAGGAAGACTCCCTGGAGCAGCAGAGGAAAAAGCAGGAGCACCAGGACATAGACCCGCAGACCCAGCCTGATCAAAAGGTTCACGAAAAGGGCCCGGATGATTTTGAAGAAGGATAAAACTTTTTACAGAAAAACCAATGTGGAGGCGAAACGAATGAATGTAGCAATTATGGGGGCTGGCCTGGCCGGTTTATCCTGCGCGCTTATGCTCGAACGGCATGGTATTTCACCGGCTATTTTTGAAAAACGCAGCATGCCGGGAGATCGGTTTATTAACGGAGAAGCTTTTATATCCTTACTTACCTCCCCGGTTACGGACTGTTTTCGTTACTTCTCAGAAGAATTCAACCTTCATTTAAGACCGAGCAGTCATATAAACAAAATCTCTTTCTTATCGGAAAATAACCAAGCGGTTATTAAAGAACCGGCAGGAACTATGAATCTTCGGGGAAGGCACCGCCTTGCACTGGAGAATCAATTAGCGGAACAAATTTCTTCAAAAATTACATTTCATTCAGAAGTATCTTATGAAGAGTTAATGAAGAACTTTACACACGTGATTCTTGCGACAGGTGATGCTTCATACGCGCTTCAAATGGAAAATTACACGAAAGATTTTTCTGTCTCGTTGAAGGGCGCCACCGTGGAGGGAGAGTTTGAACCAAACGGGGTAATGGTCTGGCTGAATAATGATTTTGCACCAAAGGGATACGCGTACCTGATGCCTTTTTCTAAAAGAGAGGCAAACATTGTGATTGCTTTTCCGGACTCCCCGCAGCTTTCACAAGAAAAGGTGGCAGTGCAGTGGGACAAATTTTACAAGGCGGTCTGCACGGAGCTGCGGCAGGATTTAAAGATTACTGATCAATTTCACATTCATGACTATGAAATCGGAATATGTAAGTCACCGCGTCTCGGTAATACATTTATGACAGGAAATTGCTTTGGCGCTGTAATGCCGTTTTTAGGATTTGGACAATTCGCCGCTCTCTTAACTGGTATTTACGCCGCCTATGATATTTGCGGATTTGGGAAATACGAAGAATATACAAAACCACTGCGAAAAAGCTACTTTGATTCGCTGACGCTGCGGCGTGGCATGGAAAAGCTCGACAACCATTCTTTTGATCTAGTCGTTCACCAGCTCAATGGCTGGCTAGGGAAAAAATTATTTCAGACGGATAAGAATGTGGTAAAAATGATGAGTATGCTGCTCAATCCGTTCGTCCGGGATTAAGCTGAATTCTCTTCATTTTTGTTCCCTCCAGTCTCCCGGATCCAATTCACTTTTACATGGTTCCCATTATTCCCCTTCTAAATCCCGATGTTGACTTTAACATGCAAGTGGAAAAACAACTATAAATTAAATTTATTTTTACCAGAACAGAAGTGGTTTAAAGAAATAGGGAGAGGGGAACGTGTCAGATGTGAAAATGATAGATAACAGGAGGATGTAAATAATGAAAGTTGATCAATTATTTAATGAGCAAAAGGAAAAAATTCGTTTTGATACAGGAGAATTGAATGTTACAAATGACGATCCTGAACAGTGGCATGTGAAGCTGTACGGTGTTGAAAATCAGCGTTACTTTCAAGAAGCGCTTCGTGATAACCGCAAGGAGCATTTTACCTTTGAAACGAGTGAAGGCACAGTGAACGGCCTTGCGGATGTGGAAACTTTTGATTCAGCAAATGCCGAGGAAAATGTAATTACACTGATCGGTTCAAGCACGTTGAACGGATACAGCGGCGGATAACTTTCCTTCCCCCGGAGACTAAGCGTCCCGGGGGTTTTTTTAAGAAAAAGTTACCAGAAGGCTCTGAAGAAAAATTCTGGCCGGCGACCGCAGTCGGTTCTCCGGACACTGGTTCCGCTATCTGCTTCACACAGCCCGGTTTTATGAGTCTGCCGGACATGGGTTCCGTTATCAGCCAAAAAGAATGCTGAATTCCCCGTCATTCAGGCAAATAGCGTACCTGATGTCCGCGAGTCCTTCAAAAAAACAGATTTTTACTCAAATAACGGATCTCATGTCCGCGTCCAGTTTACGGCGAAGCAGTTCTACGCTCCATTGGCAGCTGAAAAGCTGCAGCGTCGACAGGGAAAATCGAATGATATGGATAAAATATATATTGTAAACAAAAAAGCCCGGCATCTGCTCCGGGCTTTCAGTCTGTATAAGCTTGCTTTTCTATTTACCCGCAGTGGGCCTTCACCGGCACTTCCCTGCCTTCATCCTGCAGCACAGTAAATCCAGTTACTTTAAAACCATTCTTGCGTAGCAGGCGGATGCTGAGATTGCGCGAAACCTTATCAGGTGCCACTAAAAAAACCTGTTTCGCCTTCACCGTGCTGATGTGGCGCTTCAAGTACGGATAAGGAAGTGTCTGGGCGTGCTGGACTGGACGACGGTCCGCATCCTGATAATCACGGATGTCAAGGACGACTGTATCCTGAGGCAGCGGTTGTTCGGGTACAGGAGAGCATCGTATACCTAGGACGGGGAACCAGCGATTATAGCTGCTGAGAAACACGATAACCCCGAGTAAAGCAATAAGCCACGTCAATATGAGTCCCTCCTGCACTTCTTCATTTTCTTTGTTTATTGTATTATATAGAGTACGTTTCATGAATACAATTGATTTGCCTGAAATACACAAAGAAAAGTATACTATAGAGACAAGGGGTTTGAACACCAGAAATGTAAATATATAAAAACCTCTTCCCATTCATAATTGAAAAAGGAGGATGTCATATGACCGATGAAACACAAGAATTAATCGACCGGATATATGCGGAATTAGAAACGGTGATTGACCCGGAGCTTGGTGTAGATATCGTAAACCTCGGACTTATCTACGGGGTCGACCTTGATAACGAGAAAAATGTTCAGGTGACGATGACGTTAACCGCAATGGGCTGCCCACTCGCCGGCACAATAGTGAATGATATCAAAGGGGCGTTAAAGGATCTTCAGGAATTCGGCGAAATAAAGGAAGTCGATGTAGAAATTGTCTGGAATCCACCGTGGGACAAAAGTAAAATGTCCCGGTACGCGAAAATTGCCCTCGGTGTTCATGAATCATAAGGAAAAGTAAAACCTGGAGCAGGAGCGCTTCAGGTTTTTTTCACGTATGAATAGCTTTTGATTGTATGTTTAGTGAAATCAAAAATAAGGAAATATATAAATATATTACGAACACAGGAGGATACTAATTAAATGTCAGATCATGACAAAGAAACCACCGAAAATATTGAGAAATCGATGCAAGAATCTCACGGGGTTTCCAAGGAAGAATATGAAAGAAGCGTTGATAAGAAAATTGAAGTAGAAAAGAAGCGCGAGAAGGATCACAAAGAAAATAAAGATCTTACAAATGAAATAAATACGAAAATAAAAAAATAACGGAAGCAGGTGAGCGTGAATGATAAAAAAGCTCATAAAAACTGCCGTCGTCGGATATTTATTTAAACAGGGAAAACGAATGCTCAGCCGCCGGATGACCAGCAGACGATAAAGAAGATAATAAAACCGTTCTCCAATATGTAGGGAGAGCGGTTTTATTATGGCATGGATTTATGCTTCTTAAAAAGGATACCGACACCGAGAATCGTAATAAATATCACATACGCCGTCAGCCAGTACAACGTCCAGTTTATTGCGACAAAGTCTGTGAAATCAACGAGATCAGGATGCAGGTGCTCGCTCATTGTCCAGACCAGGATAGCTACAGGCAGCACATAGCGTGTATAATCCGCTCCCTTCGTATAATGAGAGAGACCGAATTGAATGGCAAGAAAGCAGACGGTAATTTTCACAAATAAAGCCACAATCCATAGTATACCAATGACTGCTTCCAGACGCTGAAGTATAATTCCTAATTGGATGCTTCGTGCCATGCTGTAGGCAGCGTAAACCTCTCGGTCAACTACAGACGGACCTTCCACTCCTATGGTCACGAATATTGCGATACTTAATAAGACTCCTCCGACCGCGGTTCCGATTAAATAGAAACGGTAAATTTTTGTTTTATTAGTTATGAATGAAAGTAAAGCTGTGAATACCAGCATTTCTATAAAGGGAAAACCGATAATTGGATAGGCTCCTTCCATAATGCTTTTCCAGGATTCATCGGTAACAGGTGTCACATTCTCTAATTTGAAATTATTTGAAACCAGCAGTAATGCAAGAGATATTAATATTATCAAAAAAGGGGCAAACAGTTGACTTATGCGCGCTAAGTTCTGTAACCCTTTACTCGCAGAGAAAATAACTAATATCATCATCATTACCACAAACACATCGCTGTTTATCTCCGGAATTGCAACACTGATCATGAAATTGCTATAGTTTCGCATGACTAAGGCAGCCAAATGGAGCGTTATAAACATAAATAGGAAGCTAAAGAAAGCACCGCCAATTTTTCCTAAAATTCTGTCATAAATATCATAAACAGAGGCATAGTTGTACATCGATAACAGCTTCAGCATCAGTAGATTTAACAGAAGACCAACGAATGTAGCAAGCAGCATTGAAATCCAGCCATCCTGGTCAGCCGCTGCGGCAGTTATATTCGGTGCCATCAGCAGTGAACTGCCAACCGTAAAGCTGATAACAATGGCGGTCAGCTGCCAGCGACTAATAGAATGATTCATAGTCAGCCTCCTCCGAACAAAATATTGTAACATGGTTCATAGATAACCTTGAGCATAGCTGTAAGCGGAAACCACTGCTGATTAAAATAATAGCTCCCCGCATAAAAGGCAGTAAATGACCACACAGAAGCAAGTAATAGAACAGAGGATTTATCTTTGCGTTTTTGCACTGTTATACCTCATTCCAGGAGTTTCAATAGTGAGTTCACTCTTAATATGAAGGGTGGAATCTTCTATGTGCTCATACCAATTTTTCTTCCATTTCTTCCATTTATCGGGGTGCTGGCGGTGAAAACGAGCTGCGAGACCATTATAATTCGTTTTCAATTCAACCGTTTCATAAACTGCTTTTTTTACTTCCTGTTCAACAATTTTTCTCAGTGTTTGTTCCAACTCATTAATTCCTTCCGGTGATGCAATGTCAGCCTTACAGCTACTTGATACAAGACTGGAGGTCCCTTGTATTGTAATATCAATAAGCAATTGATTGTTTTTAACATCTGTATTTATATCTGAAGAGACACCTTTAAGCATAATTCCAAAGGTCCCTCCTTCACATTCCACCGTATGAAGTGTTCGTTCTTCTACATAATCATTCATAAAGAGCCAGCCTGTCGCCGTTTCTTCATTTAACCATTTTAAAAATTTACCATTTTTAAATACACCCATGCTGTCTAGTTTAAATGCATATGCCTCTATGTCCTGCAGGGCGCCAGTATTTTTATTTTTATCCTTGGCCATAACTTCAAGTCCTAGAATGATAGGAGTCCGATCTTCTTCCCCTTCCCAATTAATAAGATCATTGATACGTACCGTTTTTTTAACCCCAATGTAACCAGAAGAAAGCTCTACAATATCAAGGATTGCTTTTGTAGGAAATTGATCTAACGGCGTAACCACGGTGAGTGCCTCTTTTCCGGTCGAATCTTTTATAACAAATAAGGGAAATTGAGACCTTAATTCCTGGTCTCTCTCCACATACGAAAAGATTTCAGACACTCCTTCTTTTCTTGCATATTTTTCGCCAAGCATCATGACGTTAATGTGAGAGAAAAATAACTCTCTTGGAACAACGTTCTTTACTCTATTAATAGCGTCCGTAACGCTGTCGCCTTTCGCAGAAAACGTAAAAACCGGTGAAGAGCCATCACCACTTCCTCCACTCACTACATTTGGAGAGGATCGTGGATTTGCCACCTGCACTGTGACTTCTGTTTTATTATCATTCGTTATATCAACACCCATCCCAAGCACAATAGCAATTTCATCAAGTTCAGATTTCGCTGCACAGCCGCTTAGTATAAAAATTAAAAAAAGAAGCCACACCCATTTATTCATTCCACATTCTCCCTATATTTATTAGTTTTCCCTTTGAAAATAGGTGCATTACGTAACCAAAAAGGAAGTCGTAATAATGTATCCTTTTGCCCTTTCAGGTCAAATGGAGCTAGTGGAGACATATAAGGTTTTCCCATGGAATCAAGAGAAACTAAATGAATCAGCAAAATTAATGAAAAAAATAGTATACCAAACAGCCCGTATGAAGCAGCGAATAACATCATGAAAAACCTCAGCATTCTTGCAGAAATAGAAAAATCATACGAAGGTGCGACAAAGCTCGAAATCGCTGTTAATGAAACGACAATTACGACAGCCGGCGAGACAAGACCCGCCATAACGGCTGATTCTCCAAGAACAATTGCTCCCACAATGGATATCGCAGGACCAATCGTACGCGGCATGCGAATACCGCCTTCACGCAGGATTTCAAAGGTTATTTCCATCAGCAGTGCTTCGATAAAAGCAGGAAATGGAATCCCTTCCCTCTGTGTACTTAAGCTGACAAGCAGGTCAGTAGCAATAAGTTCTGGATTAAAAGTAGTAATTGCTACATATAGAGATGGCAGGTACAGGGAAATAAAATAAGCTAAAAAGCGCAGCATTCGAATCAAAGTCGAAAAGTCAAACCGCTGATAGTAATCTTCGGCCGATTGAAAAAATTGGAAAAAAGTGGAAGGATAAATAAGCACAAATGGAGTGTTATCCACAAGAACCGCAATTCTGCCCTCCTGGATAGCAGATGCTACGGCATCCGGCCTTTCCACTGATTGTGCTAGTGGAAAAGGGCTGTACCAGCTGCCTTTGCGCCCAAAGGTTCCTAAATATTCTTCCAGCATGCCACTTTCATATATTTCTTCGGCTCGAATAGCATGGAGCCGTTTATACAATTCTTTTAGTACATTTTCATCGACCTTCCCAGTAAGATAACTGATCTGCACTTCTGTCTGTGTGTCACTGCCGATGTACATCGATTGAAAACGCAGGTTTGTATTTCGAATTTGTCTTCTCAGCAGGGCCGTATTAATTTGCAGCGATTCGACGAAGCCCAGCCTTGGACCGCGAATCACCGTTTGACTGCTTGGCTCCGTAATTTCTCGTGTGGGAGAACCCAGTCCGGAAATGCAATAAGCTGTTTTGTCTCCTTCAAGCCAGACGATCACATGACCGTGGATCAGGGATTCTGCTGCTTCTTCAATAGAATCGGTTATTTTATGGTAAGGAGCGCTGATACTGTCCGCCAATTCGACAGGTGATTTATTTTCTTTATCGGAATCTGTATTATTAACGAGTGGGTGAATCACCGATTCATTCACTTTTTGATTATCCACGATTTCCAAGAGCCAGCAGATCGCAAAAGGTACAGGCAGATCGAGAAAGTAGCTGACCTTGACATCGCTGCTGTGGTGCAGTACGTTCAGCGTCTTTTTAATATTTTCCTCACAGCTTGCTTCAATGGCTGTTTTTGGCTGCTGCTTACTCTCCGCAGATGATGAAGGCGGAGTAGTAAGAGCTCTTTTCTTCCAGCGTTTTCTTCTCATAGCCTTTTCACCCTCTTTCTTCTAGTATTGCTGAAGAAAGCCAGGTTATTCACACGAGAAGAATGTTAAGGTAAGTAAGGAAATTCGAGAGAAATGTGATACAATCGGAGAGGAAAGATGTGGAAGCTACAGTCTTTTTAATGTCCGCCGTTCTGCGTATTCGAGGCATTTTTCGCATACATAAACTTTTTCATTCTTGTCATTAAGGTATGGGCGCATGTACGGCGTTTTGGACCTGCAGAAAACACAGCGTTTTTTATGTAAAAAGGAAAACATGCTGAGTAGCACGATGATGCCTCCTTCGTGATGTTTTTGCTTTACTTTATCATATTGAAATGAATTTTTTCGAGAAGGAGGATGGTGATGAAGCTTGTGAATCTGGCTGTCGGTACACCGCAGCATCTCTCTTATCATGGAACGAAGAAAATGAAAACCGGCATTCAAAAAGAGTCTGTACAGGAAGTATACCTGTCTGTGGATGGATTTGAACTGGATGATGTCGCTGATAAGCAGCACCACGGGGGCCGGGACCGGGCGGTATGTGTTTATCCTCACGAGCACTATGCGTTTTGGGAGAAGGAATTCGGAAAAAAATTGGAGAAAGCAGCCTTTGGTGAGAATGTAACAGCTGCAGGAATGACAGAAAAGGATGTCTGCATCGGTGACCAGTTTCAGATTGGGGATGCGGTAATAGAGGTGACCCAGAGCAGAATACCGTGTGACACGGTTAATAAAAGAAATAAGCTGCCTCAGCTTTTGAAGCGTATGATCGAAACCGGGTATACCGGTTTTTTATGCCGCGTTTTAAAGGAAGGATATGTCCGGGAGGAGTCTGAAATAGAGAAGGTGTTTACACACCCGGACGATATCAAGCTTTCGTTTACACATTCTGTTTATTTTGAGCACCCTGGAGCAGTCGAAGCCATGAAAGAAATAACAGCAGTGGATGCGCTGGCAGCTAATTGGCGCACAAAGCTGCAAAACCGGATTGAAAAAGCCGGGATGAAGTAATAAATAAGACTTCACCTTTGAAAATCCCCACTTTTTCCGCCGGTTTTTTTCAACAGCATCGTCTCCTTAATGATGATCCCTTTGTCAACAGACTTGCACATATCATAAAACGTGAGGGCGGCCGTAGTTACCGCAGTTAAAGCTTCCATTTCCACCCCGGTACTGCCTTTACAGGTGACTGAAGCTTGAATAACGAGCTCATAGCCGTCGTCTGCTTCTTTATAATCGAACTGAAAATCAGTACCCTGCAGGGGTATCGGGTGACACATCGGGATAATGTCCGGTGTGTTTTTTGCACCCATAATACCGGCAATCTGAGCGACCTGGAGCGGATCTCCTTTTTTCAGGCGCTGCTGCTGGATGGCTTCATACAAGTCCGAACTGATGGACAATGTGCTTTGGGCGACGGCTGTGCGTGTTGTTTCCTGCTTCGAGGAAATATCCACCATACGTGGTCGTCCTTCTTTGTTCCAATGGGAAAATCCACTCATTCTTCCTGCTCCTTTTCTGCTGGCGGCCAGTCCTCGGGCCGGTTAATATTAATAAAGTCTTTTTGTTCGTCCGGGAATGGTACATAGGAGGTGCGGACTTTCTGCAGCAGCGGATACATACCTGCTTTTCCTTCCCCGATAAGCATGAGTGCAGAAGAAAGGCAGCACTGATGGTACAGGCCGTGAAGTGGATGTACCCGGCCGCCGCTGACAGGTATGACGGCATCTATTTCACCACTATCTGCATTTTCAATTAGCTTCTTAACAAATTCAGCGCTTATAAACGGAATGTCTGCAGCGAGAAGAAAGACCCAGCTATCCTTCTGCAGCTGCTTCAGTGCCAAAGCTAAGGCAGGAAGCGGTCCCTGGTATGGAGTGTCCTCGAGTAATATCTCTCCTTCATTTTCGGCAAAGCGGGGGGCGAGCTTTCGATTGGTAACAATATAAATGGAATCCGCTCCACCCTGCTTCAAAGCCTGGACACTGTATTGATATAACGGAAGCCCGTGGTAGGCTTCAAACATTTTCTGCCTGCCATAGCGTGAAGACTTCCCTCCGGCAAGAACGGCTCCGTGAATGTTCATTGTTTTTTCAGCTCTTCTGTAAAGTGGGAGATTGTCGGCAGAATTAATTTTTCCATCCCAAGCCTCACTGCATTGGACGAGCCTGGCAGGGCATAGATGGCAGTCGCATCCGAGCTTCCGGCAGCGGCACGGCTGAACATTGCCTTTGCCCCGATTTCGTCGTAGCTCAGCATGCGGAATAATTCACCAAAACCATCCATCTTTTTATGTAGTAGGCCGGCCACAGCTTCATACGTGACATCGCGGGGAGAAAAACCGGTGCCGCCGTTTATGATCACCGCATCAATAGAGGCATTATCACGCCATTGAATGATGTATTTCTGAATGCTTTCTACTTCGTCACGGACAATCGCATAGCCAGCGGTCTCGTGCCGGCTCTGCTGTAAGGAAGTCTTGATTATACGTCCGCTTTTATCCTCAGCTTCAGTCCGAGTATCCGATACAGTAAGAACCGCGGCACGTACGGACAGGCTGTCATTTGTAAGATGCATTTTTTTCCTTCCCCTTCTTTCCTGTGTTAGAATGAAAACCTATATAGAGTTTCCGGAACCAGCTAATATTAGTGTAACAAGGATGACCGTCATCATGCCAGAGAACACCGACGAAGAACCAGGAGGGAAGAAGATGAAACAATCTGCCGTGCAGGATGTATATCAGCGTCCACTTCAGGATCTGCGGATTTCGATCATGGACAAATGTAATTTCCGCTGTTCGTACTGCATGCCTGCAGAGATTTTTGGCGATGATTACGCCTTCCTGCCAGAACACGAGCTTTTAACTTTTGATGAGATAGAAAGAACGGCCAGGCAGTTTGTGAAGCTGGGCGTGAAAAAAATACGTCTGACGGGGGGAGAGCCCCTGCTGCGGAAAAACGTTCCTGAGCTGGTGGAGCGGCTCTCTCATATAAAACAGATTGAAGATATCGCGCTGACGACAAATGGAGTTTATCTCGTGAAGCAGGCAGAAAGCTTAAAAGCTGCCGGGCTGGATCGAGTCAATATCAGCCTCGATGCACTGGACGAAGAAATCTTTCAACAAATGAACGGACGCCGGGTGAAGCCTCAGATCGTTTTAAACGGCATTGAAGCAGCTATTGAAGCAGGTCTTGGTGTGAAAGTGAATATGGTCGTGAAAAAAGATGTCAATGATAATCAAGTTGAAAAGCTTGCAGACTATTGCAGGAAGCTTGGTGTGACGCTGCGCTGTATCGAATTTATGGATGTCGGGCAGACAAATGGCTGGGATTTTTCGCAGGTTGTTCCGAAAAAGGAACTATTGAAAAAATTTGAGGCGGTAGCCCCGGTAGAAGCAATGGAAAAGAATTATTTTGGAGAAGTGGCCTCACGATATCGATATGCAGGCAGCGATACGGAATTTGGAATCATATCGTCCGTTTCCGATACGTTCTGCGGGAGCTGCACACGGGCCAGAATTTCGGCGGACGGCAAGCTGTTCACATGTTTGTTTGCAGAAAGCGGACATGATTTGAAGGAGATTCTTCGAACCGGTGCCACTGATAAAGATATAGAGGATGTAATCTGTGGAATTTGGAAAAATCGGACGGATCGGTACTCGGAGGAACGTACCGAGGAAACGGTGAAAAATAGAAAAAAAATCGAAATGTCCTACATCGGTGGATAGAAGGAGAAAGCCATGAACGAAAGGTATTCGAGACAGCTGCTGTTTCCGGGAATCGGCAGAGAAGGACAACGACAAATAAATAAAAGCCATGCCTTTATTCTCGGAGTCGGTGCTCTCGGCAGTGCAATAGCGGAAACACTTGTCAGAGCGGGTATTGGCAGGCTGACGATTGTGGACCGCGATTATGTGGAATGGAGCAACCTTCACCGCCAGCAGTTATATGGCGAACGCGAGGCAGAAGAAAGTATACCCAAAGCCATCGCCGCCAAAAGCAGGCTGTCACAGATAAACTCTGAAACAGATATTGACGCACTGGTAATGGATGCCGTGGCAGAAGATATTGATCCATATATTTCACAAGCAGATGTAATTCTCGATGGGACAGATAACTTTGATATTCGTTTTATACTCAACGATTTTTCGCAAAAATATGAAATTCCATGGATATTCGGAGCATGTGCAGGAAGCTACGGAATGTCCTATACGATTATGCCGCCGGAAACACCTTGTCTCTCCTGCATTATGCCGGCTATTCCAGCGGAAAGTATGACGTGCGAAACGTCCGGTGTGATTGCACCGGCCATCCAGGCAACGGCGGCCCACCAAACTACGGAAGCTTTGAAAATACTGACAGGAAATACGCAGAGTCTTCGAAAAAAACTTGTACTATTTGATATGTGGCAGAACCAGCAGCAGGCACTTGATGTACAGGGAATCAAAAAAGATGGCTGTCCTTCCTGCGGAAGCTCTGCTGATTTTCCTTATCTGACCTCGGCAAATGAAGCGAAGCTCGAAGTACTGTGCGGCAGAGAAACTGTGCAAATCAGGCCGGCATCGAAAAAATCCTATGATTTTACTTCACTCGAGCAGAAGCTTAAGGAGTACGGAGCTGTCAAAAAAAATTCGTATCTCCTTTCCTGCACAACAGAGGAATACAGGCTGGCTGTATTTAAGGACGGCCGCGTCCTCGTGCATGGCACGAAAGAAATTGAGAAAGCAAAATCAGTATATGAGCGATTTTTTGCATAAGGAGGCATTCCTACAGTGGTAGAAAAACGTGATCCAATTCCGGTAGCACAAGCAGTAGAAGCAGTAATAAAACAGGCTGCACCAGGTGCTGCCACTCAGATAAACATTAAAGATGCACCAGGACAGTTTCTTGCGGAGGATATCATTGCAGATCATGATGTGCCTGGCTTTGACAGGTCCCCTTATGACGGATTTGCCATCAGGGCAGAAGACAGCGCCGGCGCTGCCAATGAGAACCCATTAACATTTTCCGTTATTGGTGAGATAGGAGCAGGATCTGTTTTTGAAAAGCCGGTCGGCAGCATGGAAGCGGTCCGTATCATGACGGGGGCAAAAATCCCGGAGGACTGTGATGCGGTAGTGATGCTCGAGCTTGTACAAGAAAAGCACGACCACGGACAGCCGCTTTTCGAATTGAAAAGGTCATTTCAGTCGGGAGATAACATTTCCAAACAGGGCGAGGACACGACAAAAGGCAGCGTACTCGTCGAGAAGGGCTCAAAGATCAACCCCGGAGTAAGCGCGCTGCTTGCAACCTTTGGCTATGATCGTGTAAAGGTTACTAAAAAGCCGGTCGTTGGAGTTATAGCGACCGGCAGTGAGCTGCTTGAAGCAGGCGAAGCTCTGCAGCCAGGTAAAATCCGCAACAGCAATGCCTATATGGTGATGGCACAAATTGAGCGGGCTGGCGCAGAAGGGCGTTATTTTGGAAAATTCAATGATGAACTTGAATCATGCTTTGCAATCACGAAAGAAGCACTCCGAGATGTAGATATTTTAATTACAACCGGGGGCGTTTCTGTCGGAGACTATGATTATATTCCGGCCATACTTGACAAACTCAAAGCAGAAGTCTACTGTAATAAAATTGCGATGCGTCCCGGAAGCGTCACAACGATCGCAAAGGCGGACGGAAAAATGATTTACGGGCTTTCTGGGAATCCTTCTGCCTGTTACGTAGGCTTTGAATTATTTGCCCGCCCGTTTATCCGAAGAGTGCTCGGGCAGACACGGCCGCACCTGCGCAAAGCTAAAGCCCTGCTGGGCGCTGATTTTAAAAAGGCTAATCCGTTTACGCGCTTTGTTCGTTCTAAGGTAGAGTATGAGGGAGACAAGCTGGTCGCATATCCATCCGGTCTTGATAAATCAGGGGTCGTAACCTCGCTGGCATCAGCCGATATCCTGACGGTTCTGCCAGGCGGGACCCGTGGGTATAAAAAAGGGATGATGGTCGATGTACTTTTACTAGAAGACAATCAAGGAAGTGAGTGGCCCTGGAACGACATTGTCCCATCTTACAGATAGTAGGCTATCAAAACAGCGGTAAAACCACTGCAGTGGAAGCATTGATTAAAAGCCTTTCCGGCCAGGGCTTTCGGGTGGCGGCCATTAAGCACCACGGCCACGGCGGCCGGCCGGACCCCGGAATGAGAGGAAAAGACAGTGAACGGCATGAAGGAGCAGGGGCCATTGCTGCAGGGGTGCACGGAGAAGACCGTCTTCAGCTCAGCCTGCCCGGCAACTGGGCGTTATCGAGTATAATAACCTTTTACGAGGCTCTTTCACCAGATTTCATTGTGGTGGAAGGCTACAAAAAGGAGAAATATCCGAAGGTGCTGGTACTTGGCAGCGCAGCTGACAAAGATCTTCTCAAAAGTGCGGTAAATGTGAAGGCTGTGATCGTCTCTGACAGAGAGCTGTTGAATATTCATTCAGACAGTCCAGTGTTTATGTTATCAGATAAAACCATTTATGTTAGATATTTACAAAAAGTAATGACAGAGGAGAACAAAAAATGATTGACGAAATGTTTGAAGTGATCGGGCAGCCGATTTCCGTGGAAAAAGTAATGAATAAAGTAAGAAGGCGGGATTGCGGAGCTATTACAACATTTATAGGTACGGTCAGGGAATGGACAGGCGAAAAGCGGACCATGCGCCTTGAATATCAGGCTTACGCTCCCATGGCGGTTAAAAAAATGGCCGAGATCGCGGAAGAAGTAGAAGAAAAATGGCCGGGGGCCGAAACCGCCATCACCCACCGCACCGGTACCCTCGAGATTTCTGATATCGCCGTTGTAATCGCGGTCTCCTGCCCGCACCGAAAAGAAGCATATGAGGCAAATGCATACGTCATGGAACGAATGAAGGAAATGGTCCCAATTTGGAAAAAGGAATATTGGGAGGACGGCACGGAATGGGTTGGGGATCAGCTCGAGACGAAGCCGTATCCAGAGGGGAAACCGGAAAGGAGAACATAACGTAATGATAAAGATATTATTTTTCGCCAGTCTGCAGGAGAAGGTCGGCAGGGAGGCATTAGAAGCAGATAAAGCCGGTCTTTCTATTGCCGAATTGAAGTCATGGCTCGAAGAAGAATTCAAGCTTGCTTCACTTGCCAACACAATGACTGCCGTAAATGAATCATATACGGAAGAGGATGTCTTATTGAAGGACGGCGATACCGTCGCACTTATCCCGCCGGTCAGTGGAGGATAATACTATGCGGCGAATCGCCGTACAGAAAACAGCATCAAAAAGGATAAAGCTACAATAACAAGCACCCACGCCCAGGCGATTTCCATTCTTCCTCCTTCAAAGGCAGTGTATACCGCAATTGGAATCGTCTGAGTTATACCGGGCAGATTCCCCGCAAACATGAAGGTGGCTCCAAACTCCCCGAGTGCCCTCGCAAAGCTTAAAATTACCCCGGACACAACCGATCTTATACAGAGTGGCAGCGATACAAAAAAGAACAACTTCCATTCTCCCGCACCGTCTAAGCGGGCGGCATGCTCAATATCGACCTCCACCTGCTGAAGGCCTGTTTTCACCGATTGATACATAAAAGGAAACGCCACTACAAAAGCAGCGATAACCGCAGCAGTCCAGGTGAACATCACCAAGCTTTGAAAAAGAAAGTTAATGACGCGGCCCAAAAAACCGTTTGTGCCAAAAGCGATAATTAGTAAAAAGCCGATAACAGTCGGCGGGAGTACCGTTGGAAGCAGAAGTATTGTTTCAATAAATATTTTCCCCTTAAAACTGCGCCGCGCCATAACGCGGGCAATTATTACTCCAAAGATGGTCACAAATATTAGTGCCGCTGCAGCTGTCTGGAGGGAGAGGAGGACAGGATTCCAAAAAGAGACAGGCATTTACTTCTCCTCCTCTGCATATCGAAATCCATACGATTCTATATCTTCGGCATGTTCCTCTGACAGGAGAAATTCATAAACATCGACAACACTGCGGGTCTGTTCTGATCCTTTGACAATTCCGGCAGGGTAGACAATCGGGTTATGAAGTGATTGGTCGATTTCTTCTACCACACGTACCTTTTCAGAAGTTAATGCATCCGTTAAATAAACGAAGCCCGCATTGGCATTTTCACTTTCTACGTAAGTGAGGGCCTGGCGGACATTTTTTGAAGGGATGAGTTTGTCTTCCAGGCTGTACCAGAGACCAGAATTTTCTAATGTTTCTTTGGCATAAGCACCCGCCGGCACGCTGTCTGGTGTCCCGAGTGCAATCTTGCTGATTTTGGTTTCTCTCAAGTCCCTTATTTCAGAGATCGAATCCTTTGTGTTAACAGGTTCTATTAAAACTAATTGGTTGGAAAGCCAATTCTGATAATAGTCGTCCGCCATTTTATTTTCGCTGACAAGCTCCTGAAAGATAAAAGGAGAAGCAGAAATAAATAAATCAACCGGAGCTCCCTGACTGATCTGCTGTTTCAGTGAACCGGAGGAGCCGAAGTTGAAGACAATATCAATATGGGGATGTTTTTCTTCAAATTCTGCTGCTGTCTCTTCTAAGACATCCTGAAGACTGCTTGCCGCTGATATGTAAACTTCCTGATTCTCAGATGTGGAAGGACCTGATTCCTCTGCTGCGCCGCACCCTGACATTGTAAAAATGGCAGCAGCAGAGATCAGGAGTAAGCGAAATGACATTGATTTACGTGCTCCTTTAGTTTCCTACTGCTCGTTATGAAGCAGCTGCTGCATGGCTGCATTTCTTTTTTCCTGTTCATCCTGATCGGCAAGGTCGTACTTTTTCAGGAGATGAAACAGCTCATTGAGTGTTTCCTGTGTTTGGTTCTCATGAAGCGCAGCCTCCGCGTCATTGTATATAGCCTCTGGAAGGGAGGCTTTCTGGCTTTCTAGTTTTTCCTGTACATTATTGACAGAATGATCGATATTGCATTCACCCATAACTTATCGCTCCTTTTCTTCTATAATTCTTTCAGGATGAGAATACACATTAAAGGATGAGCCGCGGACGAAACCAACAGCCGTAATGTTCAGGTCTTCTGCAAGTTCGATGGCGAGATCAGTCGGGGCAGATTTGGACAGCACAATGCCGACTCCTATTTTTGCGGCCTTTGTCAGGACCTCTGAGGAAATTCTGCCGCTGAAGACGAGAATTTTACTGCGGATGGCGATGTCATTAAGCAGACAATATCCATACAGCTTATCAAGTGCATTATGACGCCCGATATCAGTCCGGACAGCGATGATTTCCCCGGCAGAGCAGAGTGCGGCATTGTGAACACCGCCTGTTCCTTTGAAAAGCACACTTTCTGCCTGCATGCTCTTCATCAGTTCTACGCACTGCGAGGGGGTCAAGTGAATGTCAGCCATTGACGTTTTGGCGGTCTTCACATCATGCTGAAAATAAAACTGCCTGCTTTTCCCGCAGCAGGATCCGATAAAGCGTTTAGAATAGGCCAGCGGACTGGTGTCTATCTGCTTTGTCAGCTCAACATAGGCAAAACCGCGGGATTCATCTATTTCCAATGATTTAATATCCCTTTTAAAAAGAATCACACCCTCTGATGCAAGAAAGCCGACGACCATTTCTTCGAGCTGGGCAGGAGTACAAACCATTGTAGCAAACTCTTCCCCATTTACGTAAATAGTAAGCGGAAATTCTTTTACAATTTCATCTTCCGCTTCCTGAAGACGGCCGTCGGAGAACCTGACAATCGCCCGTCTGCCGCTCATCGAATGTATCATGTTAATCACCCATCTCTGAAAATACTCTCTCCCACTAAACTTAATCATAATATTTAAAGTCAAACAAGTTATTTGCACAATTAGGGAGCGCGCTGCGATGCACACGATCTGCTAGCGTCACCGTTCGCCTGCAGTGTAAGCCTTTTCAGCATGGTAGATAACCGGGCAAAATCGGGAATTATGTCGGATTTTTATTGAAAAATCAAATAAAACGTTATAAGATGAATGTGTTCATCAGTTGGTAACATTTAAGATACGGGATAGCGACCCTGTTTCCGGTCTTACCTGTCACCCTCAATGAAAGCGATTTCTTATGGTCAGAAAGCAGCGGCCCTGCTCGATACTATAACGTCGTTATTTCCTGCTGCAAAGGGAATTCTCTCTTTGTGCGGGAAGACGGCGTTTTTGTTTTGACATAAAGGGTAAGTTTGTAAACTAAAGCGAAATTTGGCAAAGGAGTGAACAAATTGGAGAAAAAATTAAAGAACAGATGGCTGATTGCTCTTGCAGCAGTGGGAATACATATTTCCATCGGTTCCGTATATGCATGGAGCGTATTTACGAATCCACTCCAGGAGGAATACGGTTGGAGTTTAAGCTCGGTATCATTTACCTTTAGTTTAGCTATTTTATTCTTAGGACTATCCGCAGCTTTTATGGGTCATTTTGTTGAAAAATACGGACCGCGTATTTCCGGACTTGTGTCTGCTTCTTTTTTCGGTGCCGGGATTTTAGGATCCGGTCTTGCCGTTACGGTAGAATCTATCTGGCTGCTTTATTTTACCTACGGCGTGCTAGGCGGAATCGGGCTCGGTATTGGTTATATCACCCCGGTATCGTCGCTTGTCAAGTGGTTTCCGGATCGACGTGGCTTAGCTACCGGACTGGCGATCATGGGTTTTGGTTTTTCGGCGACGATTTACAGTCCAGTTAAAGGTGCGCTGATTGAATCTGTCGGCATTGCAAGCACATTTCTCATTCTTGGCGGAATCTTTCTTGTCATTATGATCCCTTCTGCACTCTATTTAGAAAAACCTCCGGAAGGGTTCATGAAAGAGAAAATGGCCAAGTCAGAAAAGAAAAATATTGATTTGTCTCAGCTTACAGCCAACCAGGCTGTAAAAACGCGAAGGTTCTGGTATTTGTGGATCATGCTGTTTATCAACGTTACATGTGGAATCGCTATTCTCGCGGTAGCTTCTCCGATGGCACAGGAGATTACCGGCATGACTGCGGCAGCAGCGGCTACTATGGTTGGTATTATGGGATTCTTTAACGGAGTCGGACGGCTCGCCTGGGCTTCCGTCTCGGATTATATTGGACGAGCGAATGTTTATACTGCCTTTTTCATTATTCAGACAGGTGCCTATTTTGTTCTGCCGACCATTACACAGGCAATCTTATTTCAGATTTTGCTTTGTTTGATACTTTCCTGCTACGGAGGAGGCTTTGCTTCAATACCTGCTTACATTGGGGATTTATTCGGCACGAAACAGCTTGGCGCCATCCACGGGTATATTTTGACAGCCTGGGCGGCGGCAGGACTTGCCGGGCCGAATATCGCATCAACGGTGCGGGAAGCGACGCAGAGCTACACCGCGACACTCTATATTTTTGGTGTAATGATTGTGATCGCTCTTGCTGTATCTCTTTTAATTCGTAAGGATATCAATCAGTTGAAAAAAGAAAATGAACAAAGACTTGCCGGTTGACATATCGAAGAACCAATCTTAATGTTTATAACTAACAGCTGTCATGATCAAATGGGAAAAGGTTGAAGGATGATGGATAAATACGAAGCAGAATTTAGTAATCTTGTCCGTGCTTTCAGAAAAAAGCACATGGGAAAAGGCCCGAGCCGCATCAACACGACCTTTTGCAAGAATTGGGCTATCTGCGAAATGGAAGGCAATTTGTCTCCGGTGGAGAAATTCATTGCCAGTGAAAAAGACGGGCGTCAAATGCTCAGGGAAGCCCGCACTCAAATGGTGAAAGAAATGTACCGCAGGCACAGGCCATTTGAAATGGAAGAATTGCTGCAATGTAACTTTGTAGAAGTCTTTGTTGATATTGAAATTGAACGGGATTTCGGAATGTCTGTATTTGTGTTCGATCAAAATATCGAAAAAAAGTTTAAACCATAGGTTAGGCACTTGGCAGCGTTCCTGTTAAAGACTCAACCACCGTGTTTTTCTCCTCCCACTTGGAGAAAATGCGGTGGTTTTTTTCGAATAAGGGGTCCATATAAGCCAGAGTAATTAAATAGAAAAATGAAAAAAGGAGCAAAAATAGATGGGGAAAACCAAACATACAGGACCAATCAAACTTGACAAAAAACCGGCTCCGGAGCTTTGGGCCGGCAAAACTCCAATGGGGCTCGGCAAAGTAAAGCCCAAGCATATCCGCGATACGATGAAAGTGGCCTGGGACAATAAAGACAACGCCGCTTATGCTTACCGGATTCTTACGCAGGGTGTATGCGACGGCTGCGCACTAGGCGTCTCCGGGTTATATGACCAGACACTGACCGGACCGCATCTTTGCACAACCCGCCTCAACGTCCTTCGTTTAAATACGATGAAGGCAATGGATCCGAAATGGTTGGAAGATGTAGAGTCACTCAAAAAGATGAACAGCACCGAACTCCGAAAGCTCGGCCGCATTCCTTACCCGCTTTCCCGGAAAAAAGGGGAAAACAAATTTACTAGAATTTCCTGGGACGAAGCGCTTGAGCGGATTACCACCAAAATCAAATCGATAGATCCAAAGCAGCTTGCTTTTTATTTAACAGCTCGGGGCATCACGAATGAAGTGTATTATACCGGAGCGAAAATGGCCAGGTTTCTTGGCACCAACAACATCGATAACGCCTCCCGAATTTGTCATTCCCCGAGTAAAACGGCGTTGAAGCGTTCGCTTGGTATCGGGGCATCCAGCTGCAATTACAAAGACTGGATAGGGTCTGATATATTAGTGTTTTGGGGAAGTGTTGCTGCCAACAATCAGCCGGTCTCCACAAAATATATGTACGCGGCAAAAAAAGCCGGCACAAAGATTATTATGATTAACCCATACCGCGAGCCGTCCATGGAAAAGTACTGGATCCCATCAATTGCCGAGAGTGCCATTTTCGGAACAGAAATTGTCGATGATGTGTACCAGGTAAATATTGGCGGTGATATCGCCTTTATGAATGGCATCATGAAGCATTGGATTGAAATGGAAGAGGAGGAGCCGGGTTCAGCTGTAGATCATACGTTTGTGGAAAAGCATACGAATGGATTCAGTGAGCTGAAAGTGCATCTACAGGCGCAGGACTGGAAGGCGTTAGAAACATCCTCCGGGCTGTCAAAGCAACGGATGAGGGAATTTGCAGGGCTACTCGCCCGATCAACGTCGGGAATTTTCATCTGGAGTATGGGCCTGACCCAGCATCGATTTGCGACCGACAATATTTCTCAGGTTGCTAACCTCGCCATGCTGCGCGGATTTCTCGGCCGCGAGAACTGCGGGGTAATGCCGATCCGCGGGCACAGCGGTGTACAGGGGTCCGGAGAAATGGGAGCCGATCCATTTGTGCTGCCGGGAGGCGACTTTACCGAAGAAAACCGTCAGCGCCTGGAGAAGCTTTGGAGATTTAACATACCAGACTGGCAGGGTGATACGATCGGCCAGTCGCTGGAAAACAGTCTGCTTCCAGAGGACCACGAACGAAAGCTAAAGCTGTTTTATACGAGTGGAGGTAATTTCCTGGAAACCATGCCAAATCCTGATTTCATACAGCAGGTTCTCGAAAATGTGGACATTCGAGTGCATCAGGATATTATTTTCAATACTTCTACGCTTGCTGAAGCGAAGGAGGAAGTAATAATACTTCCGGCGATGACACGCTATGAGCAGCCTGGCGGCGGCACGTCCACCAGCACGGAAAGAATGGTTTATTTTAGCCCGGAAATCAAAGGGCCGCGCATCGAAGAAGCAAGATCTGAATGGGAAATCTATGTGGATCTTGCAAAACGGGTCAAACCAGAGCAGAAAGAGCTTATTGACTTTCAGGACGCCGCAGAGATTCGATCAGAAATTGCAGAAGCAAATCCTAATTATGACGGCATCCAGTTTTTAAAAAACAAGGGCGATGTATTTCAATGGGGCGGGGCCTGGCTCTGCGAGGACGGTGTATGCCCGACAGCAGACGGGAAAGGCCGTATGATCAGCATTGACATTCCAGAAAACAGACGCACCGAAGGGCAGTTTTATGTGACTTCGCGGCGGGGCAAGCAGTTTAATTCTATGATTTATAGCAAAAAGGACCCATTTAATGCTGCAGACCGTTATGCTGTTATCATGAATCCGCGTGATGCAGAAAAACTGAATATCAATGAAGGTGATGCCGTTGTCACTTATAACCAATTTGGCACCTATCAGGGAACAGCTCTATTTGAAGATATCAGCTCTACGAATATTGCAGTTTACTGGCCGGAAGGCAATGTCCTGCTTCCGAAGGGAGTATACGAGGAGCATGCGCAGATACCTGAATATAATACAGCAGTTATGGTAGAAAAAGCGGAAACCTTTCATGCACAAAAAGACAATCGTTATGTGGAAAAGCGTGTCGAAGAACTTGAAATGACACCGGAATGAGGAAGAGACCGGGGAATTTTGGAATAAGAAAACAGATTTTAAGCGTAGTCAAAATGCGAATGCTCCAGGTCGACTAAAACCGAAAAGTACTGATGTGGAAAGAAAGACTGTTCATTTAAAGGGGGAGGTTGTTTAAAGAAGGTTGTTCAACTGGATTTTGCAATAAATAATATGCATTTGTCCCAGCCACCTTTTGTCATATTCATTGAATCAATTTCATAAATGCTATTTTGAATATAAAATACGAACATTCGATTGTAGCGTAAGGCGACGACTCCAGGTCGATTAAAATCGGCCACGTCCTGTGGCCAACATCGACACTAGCACGTCGTGTGCGTCGAGGGATAAGCTTGAGCTGAAGACTACGAAGGCAGCTTGCTGACGAGAAGACTGAGGCCAAGCCCTCGGAAAGCGTTCGCCTGAAGTGAATCGAATGATATATAGAAAATATATATTTTTGTTCGTATTTTCTGTTTCGATATGGACTTATGAAATTCATTCTCATTACATTAATACAATATTGTGATAATTAAAAATAATCATTGTAATATTAAGCAATAATATGTAAAATGATGGCAGAAGGGACAGAGAAAATACTTAAAAAAGGAGACCATGTAATGTTGATGAAAGTTTGGAAATATTTCTTCATTGCAAGCTTCGTATTTCTATTTTCATTCAGCGGAACACAGTCGGTCAGTGCAGAACATGGAGATGAGGATCGCGACTGCGGAGATTTCGAAAGCGGCGAAGAGGTCATGGACTTTTGGGAAGAGCATGACTACAGTGCTGATAATGATCCAAGCGGTCTTGACAGAGACGGAGACGACATGCCTTGCGAGGATTTAACAGCAGGGATGGAATCTTCAGTTGATAGTAATATGGACGAGGGTAGTGATTCAGAATCCTCCAGTGAAGATGAAGCAGAAGAAAGCAGCTCTGATTCCTCAGAAGAAAGCAGCTCCGATGAAGAAGGAGATGAAATGGCTGATACTGCAACGAATTATCCAGCCATGATGCTGCTCGGCTTAATTGCAGCTGCCGGCGGCGGTATGTGGATGCTGAGAAGGAAGTCTGCGTAAATACTAAAGTATTCTCTGTCCCCGCAAGAGTGGAAAAAAATGAATTAGTGACAGTTTTTACTCACCATGAACGTATGGTGAGTATTTTCTATAGAATAAAATAATTTGAACACTATTTTATTCTAAAGGAAAATAGCGGAAGATATGTTTGGGACTGGGGGATAACGGGAAAAAACAACCAAGTATAAAGTATATAAATCGATAAAACAGATTGGTTATCATGTATGACCAATCTTTTTTCTTACCTATTCCTATCTATTTATTTTTAAGGAGAGTGAGCTGATTGTCTGAAAAATTGCGGCTGAAAGTGAATGGCAGGGAGGTGTCCGGCAGCAGGGATCAATCGGCACTTAAGCTTCTGGAAAGCAGTAATATTGAAGTGCCGACTGTGTGCTATCACCCGAGTCTTGGTGCTATCGAAACCTGTGACACCTGTATGATTGAAGTGAATGGTGAAATGGTACGTGCCTGTTCGGCGCCGGTGCAGGAAGGGGACGAAATTAACACGGAGTCACAGGATGTCCTTGATGCAAGGAAGATTGCTATGGACAGGATTTTATATAATCATGAATTGTACTGTACAGTTTGCGATTATAACAATGGCGGCTGTGAAATACATAATGCGGTGAAAGATATGCAGGTAGAGCACCAGAGTGTTCCTTTCGCTGAGAAACCATATCCAGAAGATAACTCCAACAGCTTTTACAGGTATGATCCGGACCAGTGTATTTTATGCGGTCGTTGTGTAGAAGCCTGTCAGGATGTACAGGTTACAGAAACCTTGACGATTGACTGGGAGCGCGAGCGTCCTCGTGTTATTTGGGATAATGATGTACCGATTGATGAATCCTCCTGCGTGTCGTGCGGGCACTGCTCCACCGTATGTCCGTGCAACGCAATGATGGAAAAATCGATGGTGGGGGAAGCGGGCTATATGACGGGGATGAATCAGGATACGCTGCGACCCCTTATTGAAATTACAAAAGGGGTGGAAACAGGCTACAGTTCCATTCTTGCAATTTCAGATATGGAAGCTTCCATGAGAGACAGCCGTATTGAAAAAACGAAAACGGTCTGTACTTACTGCGGAGTAGGCTGCAGCTTCGATATATGGACAAAAGGCAGGGATATATTGAAGGTAGAGCCGCAGGTGGAGGCTCCGGCCAACGGGATTTCCACCTGTGTCAAAGGAAAATTCGGATGGGACTATGTAAACAGTGAGGAGCGGATTACCCGTCCGTTGATCCGCAGCGGGGACAGCTTTAGAGAAGCTTCCTGGGAAGAAGCTCTTCAGCTCATTAAAACAAAATTTATGGAAATAAAAAATACACATGGACCAGATGCGATGAGCTTTATCAGCTCCTCAAAATGCACGAATGAAGAATCGTATCTCATGCAGAAGCTTGCCCGCGGAGTAATTGGGACAAATAATGTCGACAATTGTTCTCGTTACTGCCAGAGCCCGGCAACGGCGGGACTTTTCCGGACGGTCGGCTATGGAGGAGACGCCGGCTCTATTACTGATATTGAGCAGGCCGAGCTTGTGCTGGGAATTGGAACCAATACTTCTGAATCCCACCCAGTGCTTGCCACCCGTGTAAAAAGTTCTCATAAGCTTCATAACCAGAAATTAATTGTTTCCGACTTGAGAAAGCACGAAATGGCGGAGCGTTCAGATCTCTTCATTCGTCCTAGTTCCGGAACAGATCTCGTCTGGCTCTCAGCTGTAACTAAATACATCATAGATCAAGGCTGGGCTGATGAGAAGTTTCTTGCTGAGCGGGTAAATGGAAAAGATGATTACCTGCCGTCGCTTGAAAAATTCACAATGGACTATGCAGAAGAGGTTACCGGAGTGGACAAGTCTGAGCTTATTCAAATTGCTGAAATGATTCATAATGCAAAATCTGTAGTGGCTTTATGGGCTATGGGTGTAACCCAGCACCTTGGCGGAAGTGATACAAGCACTGCCATCTCCAACCTTCTGCTTGTGACCGGTAATTATGGAAAACCAGGTACTGGAGCTTATCCACTGCGCGGCCATAACAATGTTCAGGGAGCAAGTGACTTCGGCAGTATGCCGAACTGCTATACCGGCTATCAGGAAATAAAAGATGAAACAGTACGCCGTCGTTTTGAACAAGGATGGGGTGTAGAGCTTCCGGCTGAGATTGGGATGACAAATCATGAAATGGTCGACGCCATACATGAAGGCCGGTTGAAATCGATGTATCTAAAAGGGGAAGACATGGGCATTGTGGACTCCAATATAAATTATGTACAGGAAGCATTCGAGAAGTTAGACTTCTTTGTTGTCCAGGATTTATTTTTGACGGTAACTGCACAGCATGCTGATGTAGTACTGCCGGCGAGTCCGAGTCTTGAAAAAGACGGAACCTTTACGAACACAGAACGCCGCATCCAGCGAATTTATCAGGTACTGGAGCCTCTCGGAGATTCAAAGCCTGATTGGGAAATCATCATGAACATTGCAAACGAGCTTGATGCAGACTGGAGCTACTCCCACCCGAGTGAAATTATGGAGGAAGCAGCCGGTCTGACACCACTGTTTGCGGGTGTCACTTACGATCGCCTTGAAGGCTATAACAGCCTGCAGTGGCCGGTGCACGAGGACGGGACGGATGAACCATTATTATTTGAAAAAGAGTTTCCGTTTCCAGATGGAAAAGCGAAGCTGTTTGCTGTCGACTGGACCAGGCCTCTGGAATATGAAGAGGAATTTGATCTGCATGTAAACAATGGCCGTCTTCTTGAACATTTTCACGAAGGGAATATGACGTATCAATCCAAAGGCATTACAAGAAAAACGCCTGGTAATTTTGTGGAGGTTTCTCCAGAGCTGGCTGAAGACAGAGGATTGTCCGACGGGTCATTAGTAAAACTGACCTCTCCCTATGGATCCGTGAAAATAAAATGTCTTGTGACAGACAGGGTTCAGAAAAAAGAAATCTATATTCCAATGAATGACAATGACGAAGCTGCCATTAACCGTTTAACGAGCAGTAAGGCTGATAAAGACACCGATACTCCGGCTTATAAAGAAGTAAAGGTTAAAATGGAAATTTTAAAGGATAAAGGGGATTCACCTCTTCCTAAAATCAACCACCGTTACGGCAATCCCCAGCCACAAATAGGCGTTCAGGTCCAGAAAAAATGGGAACGCTCTGACTATACCTTTCCAGGTGATGCCGTAAGAAAGGGGGAGAAGCAGTGGCAAAACAAATAAAGTCTATTGAGAGACTGGAAATTCCCCAGGAAGAAAAAAGGGCGGAGGATCTTCGTGAAATTGAAGATGCGCTTATTGATAATAAGGATGTTATTTTAAAGTCACTGGATACGCTGCGGCACGCTGACGACAGAGGCGTTGTTTCACTTGTACATGGGTTATTCGCAGACGGCGATAAAGTATTAAAGGTAATCGCTGAAACGCTTGATAATGAGGATAATACAAGATCAATTAAACATCTCCTCCTTCTCCTTGGTATTGCCGGCAGGATGGAAGTGGATAAGCTGGAGCCGATCCTTCTTAAAATTAATTCCGGCCTGCGCAGGGTTGGGGAGGAGACAGATACCGAAGAAAAGACGGGATATGTTGATTTGTTAAAAGCATTGAAAGACCCGGAAGTAAACCGCTCAATCACGCTTCTGCTGACCTTCCTGAAAGGCATGGGGACAGACACAGAGCATGAAACGAAAACCGATGAGGATCCACCGGACCAAAAAGTATAAAACAAATAAAAGACCGTCAACTTGGCCGGTCTCTTTTTCCGATGCGCGTAAAATCGGGAACGTGGCTGTCTGCTGGCGGCGCCGTCTAATCAATCGAAAGCAAGCGATGAAAACCATAGAAATGAGGAGTTACGGTTACGATGACGCCTTCCTTCTCGAACTGCTGCAGACTCTTCATGACAATTTTATTCGGCTGACCATAGATGTCGAGACGCATTGGGGTCATATGCTTATTTACCTCACGAATATAGGGGTCAGTCATCTGCCAATGGGAAATAATGGACTCGGAGTCAGGTTGAATTTGAAAGCTGTGGGCTCTCAAATGTTCTTCATCAATGTACACTTCTACCAAAAGCTGGGGTCCATTTTCTCTGACGAAGGTTACCGATTTTTTCACACTCTCCTTGAAATCATCTAACCTGCCGTCTTTTATTTCCATTGTCATGATTTGCAAAATAGGCTCTGACATGCTGGAGTTCCTCCTTTAATATGTGTAATACTAATTTATATTGTACATTCTGCTTTTTCATTTTTTACCCGGCGCTGGTCTAAATTTCGTATACAAAAAAGGTCTTAGTGATACTAAGACTTTAACTGTTCATTTATAAGTGAGTTGGTATATAAGAGGTTGAACATCGCTTCGTAAGCTATTGCCTGGAAGGGCACATACAGATTACGAGGGGGGAGACATCGTAAAAGGAAGGCTGTTTGAATTGTGAATGAAGAAGTTACATTAGAATTCCGATACAACCACGTTAACATCTCCTATGAAATAAGAGGAGGGAACTGTATGTACACGCTGGTAATAACGGATATTGGGAAAATCGAGCACCATGAAAAATGGCAATGGATATGATGTAGAACAGACAGAAGGTGATGCATTGATTAAAGGAGTGTAAATAGAAGGGGCTGTAGCAATAGCCCCTTTTTTTACCATGTAAAAGGGGCGAGTATCATTTATGATACAGCCCCTATTTATTTTATATTTTTATGATTTTACCATATGTAGATTTACATCAAAACGCTTCATGGCCTCTTCAAAGTCAGCCGGTACATGATTGTCTACGATACAAAAGTCTACCTCCGCCAGATCAGCTACTTTTGCAAAATTTACTTTGCCAATTTTACTATGATCGGTCAATAAAATAGTGTGCCTGGAGTTCGTTATCATCATCCGCTTAATCCGAGCTTCGGTAAGATTAGGAGTGGTTATAATCCCTTCTTTCATGTCCAGTCCGTTCGTCCCGATAAAGGCTTTATCAATTCGAATCATATTGAGGGACTGCTCCGCAAAAGGACCGACTAATGCCGATGTTTCCCTTCGTAAATTTCCGCCTAGTAGCATTACCTCTAATCCCGGAATGTCCGCAAACTCCTGCATGATAATGATTGAGTTCGTAACGATAGAGAGATTAGAGAAGGATTTTAATTCTTACACAAGTTCATATGATTGACAGTCACCGCTTACTTACATTTTTAAAAAATTAAAGTTATTGAAGCAATCACATTTTTTCCGAAGGTGTTTTCTATTCGTGGAAGATACCTCCCTTTAAAAAAAGCTTTGTCAGTAGTGACTGTCATTAATTTAAAACATTTTATTTATTTAGTCAAGGTATTTTTTCAACAAACTGAGTGGTGACTAATCTCCAAACATGAAGAAGGGCCCGTTATCATGACGGGAATAGGTTGGGGGAACCTTCAATATATCGCAACGATTCTGATGCCTATTTAGGGTTTTAGCACCATTGCTTACATCCAGATTGAAGTATAAATAATACCCTTTTAGGAGAAGAATAGATGGAGAGTGAACTAAGTTTTTAGGGGCGAAAATAGTGAGTTTTTATTGGAAACGGTATCGAAAAAAGAATCAGTATGATTATACGGATGAGAAGCAAAATGTCTCCCTTCATAAGGATATTTCAAAGAATATTTCAAAACTAGCCGACGAATTCGGGGAAAACTCTGAAATCATCATAAGAGAGTTTAACATGGGCAGACAAAAAAATATAAAAGTAGTTTCCATTTATATGGACGGGCTAGTTGACCAAACATTTGTAAATAAATTCATAATGGAATCTTTAATGTTAGACAAAGCCGATCATGATGAGCATTCTTCTAAAGAAGCAGTTTTAAACTACATAAGAATGAATGCGTTAACGTTATCCAATGTAAAAGTGATCAACGATTGGGAGGAATTGGTTCTCTCTATCCTGTCAGGACATACTCTTATTATGATAGATGGTTGGGACGAGGTCATTAGTGGTGAAACCGAAGGCTGGGAAGAGCGTCCGGTAAGTGAACCGACTTCTCAAACAGTGATTAGAGGACCTAAAGATGCGTTTACTGAGTCTCTAAAGGTAAACGTAACCATGATAAGGAAAAGAATAAAAAATGCCAATCTGAAGCTGGAAACAATTCAAATGGGAAAAGTATCCAGAACCAAAATCGCTTATATGTATATACAGGGTATAGCGAAACAAGAGTTAGTGAGGGAAGTAGAAAGCAGGTTAAGGAAGATCGACACGGATTCTATTCTTGAGTCAGGAAATATAGAGGAATATATTCAGGATGACACCCTGACTCCCTTTCCACAGTTAATCAATTCAGAACGCCCAGATGCGGCAGTCGGAAATCTGTTGGAGGGTAGAGTAGTTATACTAATCAATGGAACACCATTTGTATTAATTGCTCCTGCTACATTTTTTCACTTTTTTCAGTCACCAGAAGATTACTATCAAAGAGCTGATATTTCGACTCTTCTGCGCTTATTAAGGTTTTTTGTATTTTTTATTTCAATGTTTGCTCCTTCCATATATATTGCGTTAATTACCTATCATCAGGAAATGTTACCTTTTCCATTACTGATAAATATTGCTGCTCAGCGCGAAACCGTACCTTTCCCCGCTTTCTTTGAAGCTTTACTTATGGAAATAACATTTGAAATTTTACGAGAAGCAGGGGTACGAATGCCCAGAGCCGTGGGGCAAGCCGTATCTATTGTGGGTGCAATTGTTATTGGGGAAGCGGCTGTTCAGGCGGGGTTTATTTCCCCAGCGATGGTTATTGTAGTGGCGATTACAGCTATTTCAAGCTTTGCCATTCCATCATTTAATATTGCCATATCTGCAAGAATCCTTCGATTTACCTTAATGATATCTGCTGCTATAGCAGGGTTTTATGGGATGACATTAATGTTCATATTGATTGTGGGACACTTGAATAGTTTGCGATCGTTTGGCATTCCATATTTACAACCTCTGGCCCCCTTCAATCTTTCCGACCAGAAAGATACGTTTATTAGGTTGCCAAAAGTTTTTAATAGAAGAAAAAAATTACTGACCACTGGAAAAATAGAAAGCCAAAACAATGTAAATAAAGCTGGTGATTCGAATGGCAAATAGATATTCTGTTGTTTCCCTCCTTTTGACGATCGCTATCGTAATCCTGACGGGATGTTGGAATAATAATGAATTAGATGATTTTGCTATTGTTACAGCATTAGGCATTGACCAAACGGAAGATGCGGAGAGAATTGAGGTTACCATTGAAGTGGCCAACCCCATGGAGATTGCGGGAAGACAGGACACAGCTACAGGAAGTGGCGCTACGACTACTCTTTATTCCGCTGAAGGAGATACGTTAATATCAGCTATTAGAAGGATTTCTCAGCAAACACCACGTGAAGCCTTCTTTCCTTATACCCAAACGATCATATTTGGTGAGGAATTAGCAAAGAACGGTATTAAAGAATTATTTGATTACTTGGAGAGAGATCAAGGGTTTCGATCTACCCCCAGGGTTTTAATAGCTAGAGACACTACAGCGAAAGAAGTAATCAGTATTCTGTCACCACTCGAAAAAATTCCTGCTCAAAAATTAGTGAATATTGGGGAAGTCTCAGGAAGAACATTAGGAGAGACTATGCCTGTAAAAATTATGGAATTCATAGAGAAAATCACAAGTGAAGGGGTAGAACCTATTGTAAGTGGGGTTAGTGTTACAGGGGCTCCCTTAAAAGGGACTGGGACTTCTAATATTGAAGATACGACTCCCCATGCCCTCCTTAAATCTGAGGGGTTAGCGATCTTTAAGGACGGGCAGTTAGAACGATGGGTGGACAAGGAAGAAGCACGTGGTGTACTATTTGCGATCAATAAAATTGATAGTACAATTATTGACTTAGACTGTAATCAAGAAGCTAATGCCATTTCGTTTAATATTAGTAATACACATTCGTCTATAAAAGCTACGATTAATAATAAGATGCCGACTATGACTATTTATGTAAAACAAGTAGGAGAGATTGAGGAAATTCATTGTAATGCGGATTTAACTAATCCTGAAACAATTAATAAATTTAAAAAACAGATGGAAGAAAAGACAAAACAAGAAATAGAACGTGCGGTCCAAATAGCCAAGGAAGAAAATAGCGATGTTTTTGGATTTGGTCAAGTTATTAACAGGGAAGACCCAAAAAAATGGAGAGAAATAAAGCAGGAATATAAGGATAAATTTCCTGAAATAGATGTCCGCGTAAAAGTAGATGCTTATGTAATCAGAACGGGTATGAGAAGGGAATCATACAATCAAGACTAATATAAGCCAAGCAGGAAGGATCACTGCACAGTGTAGATAGAGGGTGAAAAAATAATGATTAACGAAAGAATCAATTTACTTCAATTTTTTGTTCTGCTTCAATTATTTTTGTTTGGTACAAATTTAGTAGTAGGAAGTGGATTAGATGCGAATAAGGACGCTTGGATGGCCATTTTACTCGGTACTGTCGGAGGTGTCTTGTTATTTTTGATTTACTTTTATCTTTATACCCTTTATCCTAGTCTCTCTCTAGTTGGATATTCCAAAAAAATATTAGGTAAACACATAGGGGGCTTCCTCAGCCTGCTCTATATCCCCTTTTTCATTTATGCAGCAGCACGGGATTTACGTGATATTGGAGGGTTAATGTCGGCTTCGGTCTATGATAACACCCCTATTGTTTTTATTAATGTATTAATGATATTATCGGTTGCTGCTATCCTCTATATGGGAATAGAAGTGTTTGTTAGAACAGCTGAAGTGTTTTGGATCGTAGTCATTGGACTAGCAATGATCGGGAGTTTATTAATATTCATATCCGGACTGGTAAATATCAACAACCTACTCCCCCTGTTAGAATTTGGATGGAAACCTGTTATAAACGCCACCTACACTCATACCATCATGTTTCCCTATGGGGAAATGGTGGCTTTTACTATTATCCTTCCTCATCTAAAAGATACAAGAAATGTTCTAAAAACAGGGATTTTCGGAATTTTAGCAGGCGGGATTTTCCTCGCCTATTCGATGGCCTTAAATATATCAGTCCTTGGGCTAGATGTCACAAATCGTTCACAATTCCCTTTATTAAGCGCCATTCAAGGAATACAAATCATGAATTTAATTGAACATTTAGATGTAATGGCTCTTCTCACCTTAATCATTGGCGTCTTTTTCAAAATAGCTGTATTTTATTATGCAGCAATTGTTGTAATGGCAGACCTTTTTAAAGTGGATGACAAGAAAAAACTCGTAATGCCGACAGCTATTGTTATCTTATATATTTCCATCATCATTGCTGAAAATTTTTCTCATCATTTGGATGAAGGAAAATTTTCTCTTAAAACTATTTTCCCGCTTTTTGCTGTCGGTATTCCTGCATTTTATTGTTTCATTGCTTTTATTAAAGAAAAAATAAATAAGAAAAAACAAGGGAGCACTAGCAAAAATACAATAGCATAAATCGGTCTATAACTTTCAAAAAATACATTTCTCAATGGAATTCCTTGTAAATAATCCATTATAAGGGCAGTAGTTATACTTAAGGCTAAGGTTAAAAAGAAAATGAGCCATATTTTAATTTTTATCCCTCCCAAAACTAAGTTGTGGTTCATGTTGTATCTATAATTCCTACAAAATCAGAAAAATATACTTTTACCCGTACTATTCGTAAGAAAAGGAATTTACCTAGTACCATGAGAAATAATTCTTATTGATTGATTTTTCCGAAAATAAGAACGTTGTTCGCTCCATAAATGTTAGCGCTACTAATTCAAATACACCACTTGCTAAAATTCGGAGGCAGCGTTCGCATCGAGTGCTTACGGAAACTCCAGAGCAGATCACCGATAATCTCATTCAATAGTTTAGTCACGAAGGATGTGACGGCTTTAATATAATGACTCGTTATTTGTCCTTAGAACTCCAGGAATTTACTGAAAGCGTTGTTCCTATTTTGCAGGTTAGAGGGGTCTTTCGAAAAGATTACTAATGAAATCACGGTCTATCAAAAAAGGTTTTTTCATTCTATTGTTGAATTTAGCTTAGTATGAAGACTATATCTGCAAAGGAGAAAGAGTATGCAAAAAAAAGGCCAATTAGAAGTTTTTAACCTACACGAATTGATAAAAGACCAAAAGGACTATATAAATTTTATCGTAAGTGAAGTAAATGACCATGTTCTTTGAATTGCTGTGATGAATGGAGAATATCACTGGCATAAACACGATGATTGCGATGAATTGTTTTATGTATTAGAAGGTTAACTTTTTATTGACTTGGAAACCAATGAAACAGTTTCGCTAAAACCGGGTGAAAATTTTACTGTTCCAGCTAATACAATGCATCGAACTCGCTCAATAGAACGGACAGTTAATTTATGTTTTGAAAAAGCAAGTAATGATATAAGAGGAAGTAGGCGGCATGATATATAACTTCCGTTGCTTGTAATACTCCACCTCTCATTATTTGTTTCTGAAAATTCTAGACAGCTGATGGAATTAGCAAATAGCAGAGTCTTCGAGGAGATGCCCCGGGGTTTCTGCGGGAGGAGAGGGAATTTAATCCAGATTCGAACATCCACTTCGTCGAACCCCCGGATCAGGTTCATTTTGTACAGATGAATGAAAATTTGTATATTTCTTAATTAACTATATTATCTATTTTAAAGGCGGCTCTTTCTTCAGGTTACATTGCGACGGAAATGAATGATGCACTGTTAAATGATTCTGTCCAGTTATTTGTAATAAAATTCATCTATTTTTCCCCCTGCACACAGCTTCGCTAGTTATTCCTCATTATTAAATATTCCGTAAATAATTTTCCGCTGACATTAATATTAATTGTATATAATGACCGTGATTTTTTAAAATTTATCACTCTAACATCATTCGTTTTGCTTCAAAATATAAAGCTTGAATATATTTTTTAATATTAATTCGTGTAGAAGTGTACACTGGTTTTGATTCGTTTTTTAACTCTGACATCTTTTTATGAACAATAGTAAAGTCAAAAAAATGAGAAGCATACTTTTCAAATGTAAAATTTGAAAAGTCCGTAATCCCCAGAGAAGCTAAGTGCGTCAATGACTGATAAACAGTTCTGCGAACCCGTTGTTTAGCAGCTTTTGCCTCCCTTCTTACATCCGCTTTGTCTGCTTCAGCTCCAAGCTTTTTATTTGCCAAAAACTCATAAATGTTATTAAGAGAGGGGATTCCGTGTTCAAACGTGTACCTCTTCTCATAGTTAAATAAGAAAACTAATATCTCTATTAAATTTTTGCTGCCATATTCTCCGGAAATACCTAATTCTGATATCAGGAACTCCCCATAATACTTAATATTATATTCATTAAAAGACGTCCCCTTTTGATTTAATGCAGTATCCATTTGAAGTACAGTATTTAATGACTTTTGAATGTCACATATAGATTTTTCTAAGTTAGTATGTTTCATTACTTTTTGGATAACTGCTAAAACTTCGATTTTATTAATCGGTTTTATTATGTAGTGTTCAACCTCAAGCAAGTAAGCTTCACTAATAAGTTCCTTTGATTCTATTTGAGAAATCATAATGATTTTACCCTTAAAAGTAGGTTTAATCGTTTGAATTGTTTCCAGGCCATCACGATGAGGCATTAATAAATCAATTAATAAAATATCGACTTTTTGCATATTTAATGTTTCCCCATCTAATGATAATCCATCATCAGATTCACCAACAACTTGTCCTAAATTTTCATCCTCAATTATTTGAGCTAGTACGGAACGAACCGTTTCATCATCATCTGTTATATAAAAGTTCATGAAGAATCCTCCTTTCCAACTAAATTCTCAACGGGCAAACAAATTGTAAAAACTGTCCCTTTTTCACTTGAGTCACTTTGGAAGGTAACGTTTCCATTGAGTTTTGTGACGATATCTTTTACAAAGGTTAAACCAATACCTGTTGAGGGAACGCCCATACTATCAAATTTAGAAGTGAAACCAGGTTTGAATATTAATTTCCTATACTTTTGTGGAATACCAGGTCCGTCATCTTCAATACGAAAGTCAACAGAATTCGGCTGAGAACCTACCTCTATATTAATTTTTCCTCTATTTTGAATGGATTCTACAGCGTTTGCGACTAAATTATTGATAATCGATAGGATGATATAAGTATGGTAATGGGGATGCTCCCCTTTAATGGTAAAACTAAAATGAATATCTTTTTTTAATAAACGGGCATACTTTTCATTAGCTTGAACAATTATATTAATTAGTTCAGTAATATTTATATAGTCTATAATTCCTTCATTTGAAATAAGTGTTGATAATCCGGCAAAAATTCTTTGATTGTCTTTTTTAATGTCGTGTACTTCACCAGCAATTTCTAGCAATTGTTGACGGATTTTTTTTAGGAGATTGCTGTTTGTAGGATCACTTTGATTTAGCCCCCTATATAGTTCGTAAGCTTTTTTTGTGATGGCTTCAGAATTATAAAGTGTCTTTTTCAAGTGAATTGTTTCTTCATATAAATTAGAAACGTGTAATAACATATGTTCATTTCGCTTTCGAACTTCTATTTCTCGGGATTGTGCTTCATATAGTTTCATCATACTAAAAATCCCTAATACTATAAAACTATGAGAAAGAGCAATGAATACCAATTTAGACAACGAAACTAAGGTAATGGAGAATTCAAATATCATATATTGTATAAGCAACTCTGCACAGTTGGACAATATTTCAATAATTATCCCAAGTAAGCCAATGATTATAAATCGATGATGGAAACGATTAACCTTTGCCAAATTAAAAAGGCAAGTATAGGTGAAGTAAAAGAAAAAAGTGGGATAATGAGTTTCGAACGAATGTACCAAGCTAAAGTCAGCGTGCATAAGTAAATCTAATAAAACACGAAAAAATACAACAAGTACAGCTGTTAAGAAACCTGGAATAATTGTCGATTTTCTTAAAAATAGTAGGAGTAAGAAAAGAGCTGGTGGTCCTAAACTAACTCGAAATGTTTCATTAATAGGATAAAAGCTTATTTCACCTGCTAATGGAACAAAAAATATCATGAATATAATAATAGTACGGTCTGTCCTTAGTAAAGGATTAATGTTCAATAGTGCCACTCCTATTTAACAAATATTAAGGTTAGTTTATATAATAGCTTCTTTTTATTCAATGGCAACACACTATCGAACAAATTTTCCGAACTATTTTTCTGGTTTATGTGTAGTTATCTGTTTCTTTTTGTAGCTTAGATTATAAACTGAATTATGATATTTAGGCACACTAATGGCAACGCTTTCAAAGAGGAGAGTGCGCCAAACTGAGAATGAAGGGTTGGGAAATTGATTAAAAGGGATCGTTAATGAATTCGTAAAGCATCAAAAGGAGGTGTACGATTAGAAATCTGCTTTTTGATTTCGCTTATTAAAAAAATAAAGAGGTGATTATTGTGGTAGAAAGTTTGATTAATTGGAGCAATACAATTCTATGGTCCTATATTTTAATCGCTTTACTTGTTGGTTTAGGAATTTATTTTACTTTCCGAACAAAATTTGTTCAAGTGACGAATCTAATAGAAATGATTCGTTTAATGAAAGAGAGTCCTACTACTAATAATGGGAATAAACAAATTTCATCATTTGGAGCTTTTTGTATTAGTGCAGCTTCAAGAATTGGCACTGGTAATCTAGCTGGTGTAGCCATTGCGATTACATTAGGTGGACCAGGTGCTGTATTCTGGATGTGGGTTGTCGCAATCTTCGGTGCAGTATTATGCTTTATTGAAAGTACGTTAGCTCAAGTCTATAAAGTGAAAGAGACAAACGGTTTCAAAGGCGGGCCAGCATATTATATGGAAAAAGCGATTGGTGCAAGGTGGATGGGCGTTATGTTTGCAATTTTTATCACTTTCTGTTTTGGACTAGCTTTCAATTCCGTTCAAGCAAATACCATTACAGTTGCATTTGAGGAAGCTTTAGGTACAAACCGCCTTGTAATTGGTATGGTTTTAACTGCATTTGTGGGATTCGTTATTTTTGGTGGTGTTAAACGTATTGCTAATGTGTCTCAGGTAATTGTACCTGTCTTAGCATTATTATATTTAATATTGGTTACATATATAGTAATTATAAACATTGGTGAAATCCCGAGGGTCATTGGTCTTATTGTAACTAGCGCATTTGGTTTAAATGAAGCGATTGCTGGTGGGATAGGTGCAGCAATAATAAATGGTGTTAAACGTGGATTATTCTCTAATGAAGCAGGTATGGGTAGTGCACCTGTTGCAGCTGCGACAGCGGATGTGAGTCACCCAGCTAAACAGGGATTTGTTCAAACGCTAGGTGCTTTTGTTGACACATTATTAATTTGTAGTGCAACAGCGTTTATTATTTTATTGTCTGGAATTCCTGGAGAAGGAATAGGCGGTATACAGCTTACTCAGAGTGCATTAGCCAGCCACGTTGGTCCATGGGCAAGTATTTTTGTAGCCATTGCGATCCTATTATTTTGTTTTAGCTCGATCATTGGGAATTATTACTACGGCGAATCCAACATCGGATTTATTAACGAAAATAAAACAGCTATTTTTGTTTTCCGTCTGGCTGTGTTAGGGATGCTTCTTTTTGGTTCAGTATCAAGCATGAGCATGGTTTGGAATGTAGCAGACTTATTTATGGCATTTATGGCAATTACGAACTTAATCGCTCTTGCTTTAATTGGAAAAATCGCAATAGCCGTATTAAAAGATTACTTGAAACAGAAAAAACAGGGAAAAGATCCTGTATTTTATGCTAGTAACATTAAAGGACTCAAAAATGTAGAATGCTGGAAAGATGAAGAGATAAAGAAGCATAAAGAAGCATAAAAGAAACTGCTCACTCGTTCAATAATGATCGTTGAACCTTAGAGATGGTTTGTTTCTTTTTATAGGATAATAAAATGGAAGCGGTTACGAGGAGGATGAAATGTATCAGCAGAAAATAAAACAAACAAATATAAAAAATAACCCCAAAGAAGATAAATGCCTTGACGAATGGGTTATGAAATACCGTTTGCTTGGTACGAAAGGTCGATGTGCTGAATATATCCCTGCTTTGGGGGAGTCAAATCTATATGATTTAGGAGTTTACATAATTAGTTCGGATGGAGTAGAGATCAAATCAGGAGATTGGGAAGTTCCTTTTACTTTGCAAAGTATTTCAAAAGTGATTAGTCTTATTGCAGTATGTTTAGGCCGAGGAATTTCTTATGTATTAGAACGTGTTGATGTAGAACCAACAGGGGATGCATTTAACTCTATCGTTCGATTAGAAATGAATACACCAGGTAAACCGTTTAATCCAATGATTAATGCGGGAGCGATTACAGTTGCATCTCTCCATTGTGGGGAATCACCAGAGCAAAAGTTAGAATCGATATATGCAATTATAGAAAAAATGGTTGGAAAGCGACCAACAGTTAATGAAAAAGTGTTTCAGTCTGAGTGGAAAACAGCAAATCGAAATAGAGCTTTAGCTTATTACTTGAAAGAAAATGGTTTTTTAGAATCAGAGGTAGAGGTGGCGTTAGAAGTTTACTTAAAACAATGTGCAATCGAAGTAAATACAAAAGATATTGCACGAATAGGGTTAATTCTATCACAAAATGGGTACGACTCAATTCACAAGAGACAAGTCTTTCCTAAAGAAATAGCTAAGCTTATCAAAGGTTTAATGCTAACTTGTGGGATGTATAATGCTTCGGGGAAATTTGCAGCATTTGTTGGAATACCAGCAAAAAGTGGGGTATCAGGTGGAATTATGGCATCAGTACCAGCTAGATATCCCCAAAAATCACCTTATCAAATGGGATGCGGTATTGGTATTTATGGACCTGCTATAGATGAATATGGCAATAGTATTGCGGGTGTCGAGCTTTTAAAGCACCTTGCAAAGGTGTGGGACTTTAATAGTTTTTAATGATTTCAATCACCTGAGAAATTTCATTAGTATACAATCATTAAACATTTATGTACTGAGGGTTAAAATTAGAAGAGTGGAATGAACTATGAGTGAAACAAAGGAGTTAAATGATCTTCAATCCGCTCAGCAGACAGGTCGCTTCCTATAGCCCCAGCATTTTATAAAGAAATATGTAGAAGCATTGATGTGACCAATGAAAAATGAAAAATTGTCCAATTTTCATTTTTTAGTTTAACGATAATATCATTATGGGAACATATAATTAAAACAGAGAGAGGATGATACAAGTGATTCGTACAATTTTAATGATTATCGGTCTTGTTGTAGTAGTATTAGCAATTATTAATTTAGCTGGTTAATAAGTAATTCGAACATACAAAAAAGACACCTTAAAGGGTGTTTTTTTTATTGAACGGAAGATAACATTACAAAAACACTTGCGGTCCTGCAGCTGTTTTCGTATGATAGGTCATATTTCAGGGAGTGATAATTTATATGAAAATAGCTTATACGAACGCCGTTTTTCTAACGATGGACGAAAATGAAACGGTAGTTGAGGATGGGTTAATGATTACGGACGACGATAAGATTACTTATATCGGCCCGTATCAGACGGACAAAGCTGCCGAGGCTGGCCGCACTGTTTCCTTAAAAGGAAAGTGGGTGCTCCCCGGTCTTGTAAATACCCACTCTCATGTATTAATGACCATGCTGCGGGGCAGTGCAGATGATATGCCGTTACATCAGTGGCTTACGACAAAAATTTGGCCGATGGAGGAAAAGTTCACTACCGAGCTAGCTGAAATAAGCGCAATGCTTGGCATTCTTGAAATGATAAAGTCTGGAACGACTACCTTTTCTGATATGTTTAACCCCACCGGCATTGATGCTGATGCTCTTATCCATTCTATTGCTGAGACGGGCATCAAAGGTGCATTTTCCTATTCTATTTTCAGCTCTGAGGATAAGAAAGCCGAACTTGAGCATATTCGGAAAGCGGAGCAATTTACAAAGAGATACCGCACGTTTGCCGGCGGACGGATGTCAACGATGACTGCTCCGCACAGTCCATACGCTTGTAACGTAGAAACGCTTCAGGAGAGCGCACGCATCGCTAGTGAAAATAATACCATGATTCATCTTCATGTTTCTGAAACGCGACAGGAAGTGGATAACTGTTTAAACACGCACAGTCTGCGGCCGATTGAGTATTTGGAAAAGCTCGGAATTTTTATTCAGCCGACAATTATGGCACATGGGGTATATCTCACAGAAGTGGAAATAGATATTATGAAGAACCATAACGTCCGAATCGCTCATAATCCGATCAGTAATTTGAAATTAGGGTCTGGTATCGCTGATATTAAGCGTCTGCTGGCTGAAGATATCCTGGTCGGCATTGCCACAGACAGCACGGCTTCAAATAATAACCTTGATATGTTCGAAGAAACGAGGACAGCCGCTTTACTGCAAAAAGGGTTTCACGAAGATGCGGGAGCACTGCCTCTGCAAACGACATTGTCGCTGGCCACGCGAAAGGGAGCGGAGGCGGTAAATAAACCGGATACTGGTCAATTACGCATAGGAAAAAAAGCAGATTTCATCACAGTAAAGGCGGATCAGCCCCATTTTTACCCGCTTTCCAAAGTGAATTCGCATGTCCTATATTCCATTTCCGGAAAAGATGTATGCGATGTATTTATTGATGGAACACCAATTATGCAAAATAAGGAATGCCTGACTCTGGATGAAGAAAAAATTAAAGCAGAGGCAGAGCGGCTTTACATGAATAATTTCACGTAAAAAATTAATGAGAGGATTCAAAACTTATAGACGGGATCACTCATTATTCCATATAATAACGGTACAGGCGTTTCAGATCGAACACTACAGGAGGATGCGACATGGGTTATTATAATGATCCTCAAACGCGCCAGAGCCGTTTAAAGCAGAATAAATTCAATGCAGGATTCTTTGGTTTTATCGGTGCGGTCATTGGAGCAGCTGCAGTGCTTTTTGTCGCCCCATTGCTGGATTCAGGAGAACAAACAGCAACGGAACCCGAAGCAGGTGATAAAGAACAACAGGAAGCGGGGGAAGTGGTTGAGAACCGGACGAATGTGACAAGTGATGTGACAGAAGCAGTAGAAACGGCGTCTGGAGCAGTAGTAGGCGTTTTTAATCTTCAGCAAACAAGCTTTTTTGAATCTGATTCTCCACAGGATCTTGGCGCAGGCTCGGGAGTTGTTTACAAAGAAGAAGGAGACTCTGCATTTATCGTAACGAATCATCATGTCATCGACGGAGCGAGTCAGGTGGAAGTAAGCATTGATGACAATGATCGAGTAGAGGCAGAAATAGTCGGGTCCGATGAGCTGACTGACCTTGCCGTGCTTAGAGTAGGAGCGGAGCATATAACCACCGTCGTTTCTTTCGGGGATTCCACACAGTTAAACGTCGGGGAGCCGGCAATAGCCATTGGGAATCCATTAGGACCGGATCTTTCAGGCACGGTGACTCAGGGAATAATCAGTGCGTTGGACCGAAGCATACCAGTCGATCTTGATGGAGATGGAGTGGAAGACTGGGAGTCTGAGGTGCTCCAGACGGATGCTGCCATTAACCCCGGTAACAGCGGAGGAGCACTCGTGGATATTAATGGAGAATTAATAGGGATTAACTCCATGAAAATTTCACAATCCCAGGTAGAAGGCATAGGTTTCGCCATCCCTACCAATGTTGCCATTCCTGTATTGGAAGACCTCGAAGAATCAGGGCAGGTCGAACGGCCGCAGCTTGGAGTAACAATTGGAGCATTACAAGACATTCCAAGCTACCACTGGCAGGAATCACTCCATCTCCCGGAGGAAGTGGAACATGGGGTGTTTATTACCAGTGTCCTTGATGGATCGGCAGCAGCGGAAGCCGGCCTGCAGGAATATGACGTCATTACTGCCTTAGATGGCAAGGAAATTGAAAATGGAAACCAGCTGAGATCCTTCCTTTATAATGAAAAAAATATCGGGGATAATGTAGAAGTGACATTTTATCGAAACGGTGAGCAGCAGACCGCTGATTTGACACTTGCCGTCCAGGGTACCAATCAGCAATAAGAAAAAAACATCCGCATCGGCCAATGCCTTTGTGGATGTTTCTTTTTTAAGATATAGGAAAGTTTAGGTTTTGTTGATTTCTGCAGGCGGACGCTTTCCGTGGGGCTTGTCTTCAACTAATTCAGCTTCCTCCACAGTTAATACTGCCTAGGGCGTTTTATTCCGCACACTATTCCCACGACGCACAGGACGTGCTAGTGTCGATGTTGGCCACAGGACGTGGCCGGTTTTAATCGACCCGGAGTCGCCGCCTTCCGTTCTTCAATCTAAGTATAATCACCATAAGGATGCTAAAAATACTTCTCCAAAGATAGTTAGACGATGAGCGAAAAGCTGGGGTCACGATGTTCCGGGCGACGCATCGCAAACCAAGCTTTTCTTTTTCGCGGGCAATGCTGCTGAAAAAATGCAACTGGCGACTGATATATACATTAATTATTCCTTTACATGAAGAAAGTCGCCATTCGGATCTGGCGGTATGTCGATTTGTTCTTTATTCTTCCCTCCGTTTTGGGGAATCTCTTCTTTCCCGCAGGAGAGCATTAATTTCCCCTCCAAACACGAGGGAGAGACCAGTTAGAAAAAACCAGAACATCAAAACGATGACGCCCCCGAGACTGCCGTATGTCGCAGAATAATTCCCGAAATTACTGACATAAAAGGAAAAGCAGAGGGAGATGAGCTGCCACGAAACTGTAGCTGCTACAGCACCTGGAATGACTTCTTTAAAAGGAAACCATTTATCCGGAGCTACATAATAAAGCGTAGATAAAATGGTCATCATAATCAGCAGGGAGGCCAGCCAGCGCAGGATATTTACTAAGCGCTCTGTTTCCACGGGAAGCTGAAGGTTAACCGATATCTGGCTTATTATAACATTACCGAAAATAAGTAAGATAAGTGACCCTACAATTGCAATAATCATCCCGAAGGTTAAAAGTATGGACAGCAGTCTGACTTTGATAAAGGATCTTGTTTCTCTGACATTAAAGGCTTCGTTCATTGCACCTATAAAAGCATTCATGCCGCTCGAAGCTGTCCAGATCGTTCCGATAATACCAAATGTTAACAGCCCGCCGCTTGGTGTCGTAATTACACTGAATATATGTTCTTCAAACGCATCCGCCGTTTCTCCCGGCATCATTGCCTCAATAAAGGTTACTGCCTGCTGAGGATCAATGTCCATGTATGGGAGGATGGATAATAATAAGATCAGAAGAGGAAATATCGAAAGCATGAAGAAAAAAGCTTGTTCTGCTGCGAGTCCAGTGGCTCTGTCTTCATTCATTTCATCAATTAATTGTTTTATAAATCCTGCAACACTTCGCATGTTTTTACTCCTCCCTGTCCATAGCAGTGTATTCATATATTCCCATTCTATTCATTTGTATAAACAATGAGTAAGAATTGTAAATATATTGAATAGACAATCATTGTTAACCATAAAAATATTTGTGTTGACACAAGTGTTTTTCTGATTTACGGTTAATAATATGATTTTCAGTGAGGAGAGGAAAAGATGAAATTACGAAATATGTTATATATGGCAATGTTTGCAGCAGTTGTCGGTGTTCTTGGTTTACTGCCGCCGATACCACTGCCGTTATCCCCTGTGCCGATTACGGCACAGACGCTCGGTGTAATGCTTGCAGGTTCGTTGCTCGGGGCTAGGCTGGCCGGAGGAAGTATGCTCCTTTTTGTAGCTCTTATTGCTGCTGGAATGCCTTTACTTGCCGGAGGAAGAGGCGGGATTGGAGTGTTAATTGGACCGAGCGGCGGATATATCATAGCCTGGCCTTTTGCAGCGTTTGTCATCGGGCTGATTGTACAGACGGCAAAAAATCAATTGTCTGTTTCACGGGCCATGCTTGCGAATATTATAGGTGGTATAATTATTACGTATGCATTTGGTATTACTTACTTATCCATCCTGACGGATATTTCCTGGGGCGCGGCGGCCTTTTCTTCGATCGGCTTTTTGCCGGGAGACACGATTAAAGCAATCATTGCTTCTTATGTTGCCGTGAAAATGGCACGACAGTACCCTGTGATAACCAAAAGAAAGCAGAATTCACGTAATCGGTACAATAGAGCTGCCGGTTAGGAGGAAAATGACTGTGAATATATGTGAACGAGTATTCGATCATGCCGTGAAACAGCCTGACTCAATCGCTGTTTCGCTGGATAAATCAAAAATTACGTATCATGAGCTGGCAAAGAAAATCAGCCAGGTTTCGAACTTATTAAGAAATAATAAACACGCAGCCAGAACGTCAGTGGCGTTATTGATGGGAAATGAAGTGGAAACGCTCGAAATATTTCTAGGTGCCGCACATGCAGGCTGGACTGCCGCGCCGCTCGACACAAAATGGAGCCAAAGAGAATTACTATCTATTATTGATCACGTCCGTCCGGATGTGATCTTTGTTCATGTAAAATATTTACACCAGCTCAGAGAGTTGACTTATTGTCCGGAAATTATCGTGTGCGGGAGCGGTGCCGCTGATTTATCCCCAAATCTAAAGTACAAAGAGCAGCTCGATAGCCAGCCATTCCTTCAGGTGAAACCCGCTGCAAATCCCCATGCTCCTTTTTATCTTGGGTTTACATCCGGCACAACCGGAATGCCTAAAGGCTTCCTTCGTTCCCACCTCTCCTGGGTCGAAAGCTTCCGGGTATGGAACGAGGAAATGAACTGGAGCCCTGAAGACGCATTTTATGTACCCGGCCCACTCGTTCATTCGTTGTTTCTTTTTGCCGCCCTGCACGCCGTTCACACCGGAGCGCAATGTATTCTTGAACGAACCTTTCATGCAGACAAATCAATACAGAATATAAAAACTAAAAAAATTTCGGCTTTTTATGCAGTCCCTACTATGCTGGAAGCGATCCGCAGAGTGAATCCGGACCTGCATGATATTTGCCTGCAAAAAATTATCTCCTCAGGGGCAAAAACGGATACAGGCACAGAACAGTGGTGGACAAAAGCGGCACCGGAGACAGAATGGATTGAATTCTACGGAGCATCTGAATTAAGTTTTGTCTCTCTTTTGAGAAAACAGAACAAAACGGGTGAAGCGTCACTTGGAATTCCATTTTCCAATGTGGATACATTTGTTCAAAGAGAAGATGGTACAGAAGCAGCGCCGGGGGACATTGGAGAATTATTCGTGCGCAGTCCGATGGTTTTTTCAGGGTATTTCGGTGAAGCAGCTGAGGCAGAAGAGTGGCTGAGTGCTGGAGATCTGGTCCGTCAGGATGAGAGAGGCTTTCTATACCTGGCGGGAAGAAAGAAGAATATGATCGTGAGCGGGGGGTTAAATGTGTATCCCGAGGAAGTGGAACATATGTTAAAGACGCACGAGGCAGTCTCAGAAGCCATTGTTTTCGGCAGGAGAGATGAATATTGGGGAGAAGCAGTGTCTGCTGTGGTAACTTCGGAAATACCTGAAGAAAAATTAATACCAGAGCTGGAAGCTTTCTGCAGGAAAAAGCTTTCTCTTTACAAATGCCCAAAGCAGTGGCATGTTTTGGAGCAGATACCTTTAACGACAAGCGGAAAGCCGGCTCGAACAAAGGTTATCGAGAGTTTGAACTGAAAGGAAGTGAGATTGGTATGAATCAAGCAGTGGTCGTCTGTGCTAAACGAACCGCAATTGGGAAAAGCGGTGGCATTCTCAAGCAGTTTTCTCCTGAAAAGATGGCAGCAGCAGTGATTAATACTATAATAGAAGAAACTGAAATAAAAACAGATGAAATTGATGATGTTTTGTTAGGAAATGTTATAGGACCCGGAGGCAATATTGCAAGGCTATCTCTTCTCACAGCAGGTCTGCCGGTGTCGGTTCCCGGCGTTACAATAGACCGCCAGTGCGGGTCCGGTCTTGAAGCGATTAACATAGCAGCGCGCCTTATAGAAGCGGGCGCAGGGGAAATGTATCTGGCAGGTGGAGTGGAAAGTGTAAGCCTGGCACCTTGGAAAATGGAGAAGCCTCTTAATGCGCATACCTCCTCACCTCGGTTGTATGAACGAGCAAGATTTTCCCCTGATAGTATCGGAGACCCGGAAATGGGAGAAGCAGCAGAAAATGTTGCGGAGGCCTATCACATTACAAGAGAAGATCAGGACGAATTTGCGCTCCGCAGTCATCAAAAAGCAAGTGCCGCAATTGACAGCGGCGTTTTTCACGGCGAAGTTGTTCCTTTATACGATGGCACTTCAGAAATTAATAAAGATGAATGCCCCCGGAAAAAAACAAGCATGCGTCTGTTAAAGAGGCTTCCGACCATCTTCAGAAGCGGCGGTACAGTCACGGCAGGCAACAGTTGTCCAACTAATGACGGGGCCGCTGTTCTATTGATTACTTCGAGAAAAAAAGCTCTCGCTCTCGGCCTTGAACCGTTGGCGGCATTAACAGATTCAGTAACTTCTGGAGTGGACCCAAATCTTCTTGGCATCGGTCCGGTGCCCGCCGTGGAAAAACTGCTTCAGCGTAAACAAAGAAATATTCAATCGATTGATATTATGGAATTTAACGAAGCATTTGCTTCTCAGGTGCTTGCTTCGCTGCGGGTGCTCCGCATGCCCGAGGAAAAAGTAAATCTGAACGGAGGCGGTATCGCATTGGGCCATCCGTATGGAGCCTCAGGAGCTGTCATTGCAGTCCGGCTTTGTCATGAAATGAAGCGGGGAGAGCAGAGATGCGGCATCGCAACAATGGGAATCGGCGGTGGGATGGGGATCGCTTCCATGTTTGAAAAAGTATGACCGGAGGGAAATCTATGAATTCAGACTGTACAAGTTCTTCAGCCTCCCAGCTTATCACCGTGGAGGAAGAAAAAAGTAAAGCATTCGCACGCTGTCTTCACGATCACCATCCCATGTATTTCAATAAAGAAGCTGCTGCCGCGCTCCGGTATGATAATATTTTAGCATCTCCGACGTTCCCAGTGGCGTGGTGGAAGCGTTTTACACAGCCGTGGCTGCCTAAAAACGAAGTGATAATTCATGGAGAGCAATTATTTGTTTATTCACAGCAGCTGCTCGCAGGTGATCAGATTAAATGCAGTATGAAACTGAAGAGCGCCAGAGAAAAGGCAGGATTATTAATAGTAAAACAAGTTTTATCCGGATCGAACCAGAATGGTCCAGTATTCGATGCGGAAACGACTCTGTTTATCCCCCGTCAAAAAGAGCAGTCCCGGCAAGTATCATCAGAATCACAGGCAGCTGTCATCAGAGCTGATCTCGAAACCGGCCCTATAACTACGAAGGAGCTATACCGCTACGCAGAAGTCTCTGGGGATGATCAGCCAATTCATCTGAAACCGGAAGCTGCCAGAAACGCAGGATTTTCCACTAACATCGTCCATGGGATGTATTTGATGGGAAGAGCTGCCGTTCTTTTTCATCCGGAGCTGGAGCTTGGCAGAAGATTAAAGAAATACCGCATGCGGTTTCAGCAGCCGCTGTCAGCTGGAGATGGACTAGCCTTTTATGCAGATAGAAAAAAAGCAGAAGGGCATATTTATTTTACGGGGAAAAACAGGGAGGACGGAAGCCCTTTAGTTACTGGACATGCAGAATTTGAATCAATATAAGGGAAAAATAGCAGAGAGCTGCAAAGGTTGTTTCTGCGGACGCGGGTTCCGCTTTCGGCCGGTTAGCAAGCTATATTTTTCGCCATGCAGGCCAATAGCGTACCTCCAGTCCGCATCCACCCTCCCGCCTGCGCTGCGCTCCTGGTTTTCACCTATCGCCAACACGTTTGCAGAATGACATCAACAGAAAGGGCAGCAAATCTCTGCAGGTCTTAGTTATTATCAAACCAGCAGATGCCGACAGCGCCGGAGCCAGAATGCACCCCTAGTACTGGGCCAAGCTGTCTCACCTGAAACACAATGTTTGGATATTTCTCTGCAAGCTCCTGCTTCAGCTGTTCGGCTTTTTCTTTTGCGGAAGCGTGGACGATATGGGCGTTTTTTACTGGCGATTCTTCTACTGACTGAGTAAACAATTGGATTAAACGCTGCTGGGCTTTTTTTCGGGAGCGTACCTTCTCAAAAGGGATGGCTTCACCGTTTTGAAAGGCAAGGATTGGCTTGATCTGCAGAAGCTGTCCAAGCAATTTTCCGGTGCCGGAGACACGTCCTCCGCGATGCAGCTGTTCAAGTTTGTCAATCATTATATAGATTCGAAGACGGTCAGCCATACTCTTTAAAGCATCGCGGATGTCAGGAAGGCTGCTGCCATCACTGTGGAGTGCTCTTCCATGCCGGATAATATCGAGGACCGGTTCTGAGGCACCTTTGGAATCTATTACCGTGACATCGAAGCCTGCGATTTCTGCGGCCTGTAAGGACGTTGAAAGAGTCCCGCTTAATGCTCCTGATAAATGAACGGCAATGCCCCTGTCGTACGACTTCTTTAATTCCTTGTACAGCTCTATGAAAGCACCGAGTGCCGGCTGGCTTGTTTTCGGATGCTCTTTATCCTCAGACAGCTTGTTATAGAATGCATCTGCTGACAGCTCTGTTCTATCTTCATACGAGCGCTCTCCGAAAATAATATGGAGAGGAACGACGTACACATCCTCCATATCAATTTTTTCAGTTGCTGCACTGCTGTCCGTGATCCAGGCTATTTTCTCCATTCATGACCCTCCCAAACTCTCTCTACAGTACCGTCAAGTATATCATTTTTTGTCGTAGCAAGTCGTAACAACATTAAGAAATTTGACAACTGCAGTTCCCTATGAATAAATTGGAAGAAACAAACAAGCAGGAGAGACGATGATGGAAAAGCTAGTGAATTACGTAAAAAATAAATGGGAATACGTCAACACTGAGCCGGATCAGCAGCAGTACCCTCCGGAAGTGCTGAAGTACACGATAGAATCTGAAAAACTTGTGCTTCATTTTGCCATCGAAGGACTGACAAGACAACAGGCAAGGATGTACCGTGAAGCCTCATCCTGCTTGAAGTGGTATAACGATACAGAGGAAGAGTCTCTTGAACGGTGTCCTCTTCAATTTATACATAGAAAAAGAAATAAGAAAGCATTTACCGTTTATTACTCAGTTGAAATGGATCCAGAGATTTTTTCAAAGTATTTAACGGATGACAATCATATGGAAATGATCTGGACACCTGCCGCTGTCTTTGAGAAAGATAGTGAAATAATAGGATTTAGATTGACGGCTTCGTCAAATCCGATTTATATACAGGAGCGCCGGATACTTTTTCACCAAAATGTATTGTATTCTTTATTTTTAAACGATGAAGGATATGTATCACTTCACATGAAGGGTATGAAACATTATACAGATATTCTTTCCTTTCCCGTGTATGCCGACTCGATGATCAGGGAGAACGGCCGTTACATGCTGCGCGGATTCGTTTCAGCACAGCTTAGAACAATGGCAGAGGCGGACGTAGAACTCGGTCTATTAATAAAGAAACGGGGAGAGCAGGAAAAGCGTATTCTCCCTATCGGCTGGACAGACGTCAGCTGCTGGACTGCTTCAATGCCCGCAGATGTGATTGCAGACGAATCGGGTGTGTGGGATTTTTATTTTTATACAGGAGAAGATACAGCTCAGCGTCTCCACCGTGTAAAAACTGCACTTTTAGAGCCTTTGAATCCAAGCATATGTCATGTTAGTGACCGTACCGTCAAGCACGTTGAACCTTATGAAACGGTATATCACGGTCTATCGGTCAACGTAACGGCAGAAACAATCATGCTGCGGTCGTTTCACGCTGATTTTTCAGAAAACGTATGCAGACTTTCAGGAGAATTTCCAGCTCCTGAGCTTGAAGACTCCGCCTCGTTTACACTTTTAATGAAAAAAAGAGATTCTGATGCAGGAGAGCAGATTGAACTCAAAACGACTCGGGAACAGAAAAATATTTCATTTCAAGCTATGATATCTGAAGAAGAGTTGTTCCAGGATGGCTGCCCTGAATCTGTACGCTGGAATATATATATAGAAGCCCATGTCCAAGGGGCTGTTTATTTGTACCGTTTAAAGTCACGAGATATCCATTTACAGAACACCACTTTTTATGAAAAATGGAGTGAGGAATCATTATATTACACGTATTTTTATCCGTCGGTCAGTAACCGTCTGACATTTGTATGCAGGCCTGCTGATTATATCAGAAGGCTGAAAAATTTTCGGATTTCAGACGGTGTAATTACTCTGAGGGGGACAGCCTGCATTGTCCGAAAGAATCCTGAGGACGTCGAGACACAAAAAATATACATTATTATAAAAAGCCGGGAAACGGAGAAGATGATCTCAATCGAAGCAAAAAAATGGGAACAAGCTCCATTTAAAAAACTGCCTATTTATCGTAATGAGCCTGCATATGCGGACTGGACAGCAGAAGCAGAACTCAGCAGCTTTCTCGATATTCAGGCTGATAGAGACATTCTTGATTTTTATGTGTGCATTGAGGATGGCCCTATTCGTAATGAAAAGAAACTCGGCTATCGTTATTTCACGTATAAAAAGGACGGAGTTAAAAAGCATGTTTCCTTAGAAACGGGAGAAAAAACAAGTTCCTGGTATTTTGAACTGACGCCGCATGGCAATCTAAAAACGGATGTTAATGTGGTAGATACAGATGATATTAAAAGGCTCAAGGAAGCAAATGAAGTCTACATTAACAATCTTCCTCCAGAACGCGAGGTTTGGGTCGTCGGGGAACGACCGGATACAGCGCAGGAGAACGGGTATCACTTTTTCCAATACTGCCGCCTTCACTTTCCGGAGATGGAAATTTATTATGCAATTGAAGCAGATTCGCCAGACTATCATCGAGTAAAACAGCTTGGAAATGTTCTAATAATCGGGAGTAGCGAACACATGGAGGTGTGTTTGAAAGCGACAGCGTTTATTGCCTCCCATGATATTGAATACATTCTTCCCTTCAAAGGAATGCTGATGGAGTCGTACAAGCGCGGCACCCGTGTATTTCTGCAGCATGGTGTGCTCGGCAGAAAGCGGGTGGAATATGATAAGCAGTTTTACCGTTATCCATTTCAGCTGTTTTGTGTCAGTTCAAAAAAAGAGAAAAAAATCGTAAACGAAGAAATGGGCTATAAGAATGGAGCTATACGGGTAACGGGCCTGGCCCGGTTTGACCATCTGAAGCATGCGGCTCCGCCAGAAAATAGAATCCTATTAATGCCGACCTGGCGGGATTGGCTTTATAATAAAAACACCTTTACAGAATCGGAGTATTTTCAGCGGTATGCCTCCCTGCTGAAAAATGAGAAGCTGGCCGTTCTGTTGGAGGAATATAATCTTACACTTGATTTTTACCCGCATTACAGAATGCAGCCATTTATCGAGTCGTTTCAATTCGGACACTCTGAGCGGATCCGGGTCGTGCCGTTCGGCCGGGAGTCTGTACAGGAACTGTTAATGAAAGCAGCACTATTGGTTACAGATTATTCAAGTGTATCGTTCGATTTTAATTATTTACAGCGCCCGGTGCTCTTTTATCATTTCGATCAAGAGCGCTTCTTTGAACACGGAAGTCTGCGTCCGCTTGAGGAAACCTTTCTTGGTGAAACTGCTGAATCAGAAGAAGAATTAATTCACCATATCCATGAAGCTGCCTTTCGTAACTTCACAGAATCTGAAGGGGCAGCGGCGAATAAAAAGAAAATATTTACATTTGAAGATGATAGAAATGCAGAGAGAATCTTTGAAGCTATTATGAAAAAAAGATTAAGTAAATGTGAAGCTCAAAGAGAGAAATGGCTGAACTAACTGATACTATAGGGCTTGATAGGATTTTCCTGAGGCGGATCTCACAATTTTGCGGCTTTTCATACCACATTGTCACATAATTTTAGATATTATTTATCTGCATTTCCACGTTTAGTAGACACGAAAAGTGGAACATATGTGATATACTCAATCAAGTCAATAAAGGCAGTATGTTTTTTTTGTAAAGTTTTTTCGCAATTTTTTAGGATAGATTTAAAAATATTACACTAATTTTATGTTTCTCTTGTACTAGGAGGCAGATTACTATGAAAAAAGTTATTACGTATGGAACATTTGATTTACTACATTGGGGGCACATTAATTTGTTGAAGAGAGCAAGTGAGTACGGCGACTATCTCGTCTGCGCTATCTCCACGGATGAATTCAACGCTCTCAAAAACAAAAAGGCGTATTACAACTACGAACAGCGGAAAATGATTCTTGAAGCTGTCCGTTATGTTGACGAAGTTATTCCCGAAGACAACTGGGAGCAAAAGCTTGATGATGTGTATCGCCATAATATCGATACCTTCGTCATGGGCGACGACTGGAAAGGTAAGTTCGACTTCTTGAAGCGTCACTGTAATGTCGTTTACCTGCCGCGTACGGCCAATATTTCCACAACGAAGATTAAGCAGGAATTACTTCTTGTAAACAGCTAATGACAAACAATTTGATTTTGGATATGATAAAAAAGGGAGAGGTAATTGCTCTCTCTTTTTTTATACGTTTAAGACAGGGTAATATCTCAATAAATGGATGAAAAGTATAAGAAAAGAAGGCTTTCACCATTTGCTCCTGGAAACAGAATTCAGGGGGAGTCAAAGTAGATATATCAGCACCTGCCGGATATTTATCTGTAAGGGTAGAAATAATACCATACAATATGACATAGTATGGCTAAGGCTTATATTATAAATCTGGTTAGAGAAGGGTACGTCAAATCATGAAACGATGGCTGCAAATGTTTAACAATCCGGATAAGAATAAAAAGAATAAATCAAAGAAGAAAAATAAAAAAAAATTAAATAAAACAAGCCGCACTTTGTTAAATATGATGGCTAGACTTCCAAAAAACAGCAAAGTTATTGTTTTTGAAAGCTTTTTTGGAAAACAGTACAGCTGCAACCCTCGTGCTATATACGAGGAGCTGAGAGAAAAATATCCGAAATACACGTTTTACTGGAGTATTGACCACCGTTATAAAGACACGTTTAAAAAGCACGGCCTGAATACGGTGCCGCGATTTACACTGCGCTGGTTCTTAATTATGATGCGTGCGAAATATTGGGTATTTAACAGCCGCCTGCCCAAGTGGATGCCGAAGCCGGAAAACACAGTCTATCTGCAGACTTGGCACGGCACTCCATTAAAGAAGCTTGCGCTGGATATGGACGAGGTATATATGCCGGGAACTACTACGAAGAAATACAAAAGAAATTTCGTGGCGGAGGCAAAAAGGTGGAACTATCTTGTTTCACCGAATCCTTATTCATCTGAAATTTTTAAGCGGGCCTTTAAATTTAAGCGCAAGCTGCTTGAAACCGGGTATCCGCGTAATGATTTTCTGACAAATTATACAGATGAAGATGTGGAAGCCATCAGAAAGCATATTAATATTCCGGAAGGAAAAAAGGTGATATTATATGCTCCTACGTGGCGTGACAATGAGTATCATTTTATCGGAATGTATAAATTTGCGTTAAAGATGGACCTTGACAAAATGAGAGATGAATTCGGCGATGACTACGTTATTTTACTGCGTCTTCATTATTTAATATCGGACCATCTCGATATTAAAAAATATGAAGGGTTTGCCTATGATGTCTCGAATTATGAAGATATCAGAGAATTATATGTCGTAAGCGATCTGCTGATTACAGACTATTCATCCGTCATGTTTGACTACGGAATTCTGAAGCGGCCGATGATCTTTTTCGCTTATGATATTGATAATTACCGTGACAAGCTCCGCGGCTTTTATTTTGACTTTGAACATGAAGCACCTGGGCCGATTGTTCAGAATACAGAAGAGATCCTGGATGAAATCCGGCACGTAAATACGATCCGGATGCGGTATAAGCGGGAATGCAGTCAATTCGAGCAGAGGTTTCACTCTCTTGAAGACGGCCGGGCAGCCGAGAAGGTAGTAAAGAAAGTATTTAAGAAATAAATCTAGCATTATATAAAAGAGGGAACGTTGATGAAATCTGCCGTCAAGGTTGGAAAAGAGCTTTATCAACATCTTTATTTAATTAATCGACTGGCTCTTTATGAATTAAAAATAAAAAATAAAAATAATTATCTTGGTAATGCATGGGAGCTTATTACCCCCTGCTTTTTTATCGCGATTTACTGGTTTGTTTTCGGCTACGGGATTCGCGGAGGGGGCCGCGGCGTGGAAGGAGTAGAGGGGGTTCCTTTTTTAAACTGGATGACGGCAGGCATTATTTTATGGTTTTTCTTCCAGCCTGCTGTTATAGACGGATCCAAAGCAATCTATACGAAGGTAAAAATGGTTTCAAAAATGAATTTTCCGACGACAGTCATACCGACCTATATCGTCATATCGAAGCTGTACGCCCATCTTGCTCTTATATTCATAGTTATGATTTATATGCAGGCGACAGGCTATTCGATTAACATCTATTATTTACAGTTTCCTTATTTACTGGCAGCGACCATTGCTTTACTCGTATCTATTGTAATGATTACGTCTACCGCTACGGTGCTTATCCGCGATATTCAACTGCTCATTCGATCAACGATCCGGGTCATGCTCTACTTGACGCCGTTTCTATGGACAAATGACAGGCTCCCTGAGATCGTCCAGGATATTATGAAGCTGAATCCACTATACTACCTTGTAGAGGGATACCGTGCTGCTTATTTTGGTGATGGGTGGTATTTGCTACAGAATTTGAATTATACGATTTATTTTTGGAGTGTCGTCCTTATCTTTTTTATTTTTGGATCAATTCTTCACATGAGATTCCGCAGACATTTTCTTGATTTTTTATAACGAGCTGTTCTAAATCTTGATGGAAGTGATAATATGAAAAAAGCTGTCATAGCAAAAAACCTGACGAAAAAATACAAGATGTATGAAACAAAATCAGAACGTTTAAAGGATCTTTTTTTCCCTGGAGACAGCGGAGAAGAGTTCTATGCTCTTAGAAATGTATCTTTTACAGCGGAAAAAGGGGACATTATCGGTCTCATTGGAGTTAACGGTTCAGGGAAATCCACATTGTCCAATATGCTTGCCGGCATTGTGCCAAAAACCTCAGGACAGTTAAAAAAATCTGGAGAAGCTGCGATTATTTCTGTGTCCTCTGGATTAAACAATAAATTAACCGGCAGAGAAAACATTGAGCTCAAATGTTTAATGCTCGGCTTTAATAAGAAGCAGATTCGTGCCATGGAGAATGACATTATCGAGTTTGCAGAGCTCGAACGCTTTATCGACCAGCCTGTTAAGTCCTATTCAAGCGGTATGAAATCAAGACTTGGCTTCGCTATCAATACAAGCATTGACCCTGAAATTTTAATCATTGACGAAGCGCTCTCTGTCGGGGACAAGGCATTTGCCAAAAAAAGTCTGGATAAAATGCATGAATTTAAAGATAGAGGCAAGACAATGTTCTTTGTGAGCCATTCACTCGGCCAAATGAAAGAATTCTGCAACAAAGCATTGTGGCTTGAATTTGGGGAAGTAAAGGCATTCGGCGATATGAACGAAATCATTGCCGATTACGAAGAGTTTCTAAAGAACTTCAACCAATTATCTAAAAAAGAAAAGAAAGACTTCCGCGAGAAGGGGCTTAAAAGACAAAACAGCAAAGCAGCAGGCACAGTACCAAAAAAAGCAATCAGCCAGTAGAGGCTGGGAACACAATATCTTAGTAATAAAAACTTGGTTTTCGCCTTTTGCTGGCGACAAGCCAAGTTTTTTTGTCCGCGGGGGATGCTTCAATGTCCTCTGCACCTAGTTGCTGCCTGTGGCATTTTCAGTAGCTGATTTCTCTGGCTGCTTCAAACAAGCCGGTTCTGCGGACACTGGTTCCGCTAACGGTCAGAAAAGTAGTAAAACTCTCTGTCTATTTTGTCAAATAACGTTAAGCTTCAAGAGAGGGGCTGTATCATAAATGATACTCGCCCCTTTTGCATGGTAAAAAAAGCAGTGGACAAGTCCTTCGCTTTCCGTGGGCAGCGCTTCAGCTAATCGGGCGAAACCCGCGCCCGGCAGATCTTCAGCCGCTGCTCTTCCCACTGGAGTCTTCGGACTTGTCTCCTGCTATCTTCTATTTAGGATACTACTTTTTCTATAAAAAGGGGCTTTTGCTACAGCCCCTCTCTTATACTAACGATCAGAAACTAATAAAATAATGGATCTCATGTCCACAGCTATCCAGGAGAATCAGCAACACCGAATACTCCCTGCGCAGAATTAATTTTTTGTGCAATTCCATAAAAAATTGCGCAATAATTGCACAATAAAAAAACAGTCGAGCAAAAAATCTCATTCATACCCAATAAAAATTGAGAAAATTTTATAAAACCACTTGCGCAAATCATGCCTACCATTTAAAATAATCTATAAGAAAATGAAATCGTTTCCAAAGTAAGCGTATTTTTTTACGTTATAAATGCAAACGATTGCACTATTTTTATTGTGAAGCCTTGTCATGGGATGATTTACATACTTTGAAAAATGGGGGAAGAGAAATGAAAAAATTAACTTGGACAGTAATGTTAATGCTGGCAGCTATAATGCTTTTGATGGCTGCGTGTGGACCGGACAGGGAAGAAGAGAGCGGAGCAGACAGCGGGGGAAGCGGATCTGGCGGAGAAGAGCCGGAGAAACCGGAATCACTGACAGTCTGGGTAAACAATAACGATGAACAATCAGCTGCTTACGAAGAGATTGCGGAAGGATTTACTGAGGAACATGGAATTGAAGTGAAATTTAATAGAATGGATCTCGATGAACAGATAGAAAACGTTTCCTTGGATGGACCAAATGGAAATGGTCCGGATTTGTTTTTCGCAGTTCACGACGGTATCGGCGAAATTACACTGCAAGGTTTAGCAGCACCGCTTGAGATAGAGGAAGAGAGATTGGAAGAGTACGAGGAAGAAGCAATTCAGGCTATGACATATGAAGAGGAATTATATGGTGTACCTGCTGTCACTGAAACATACGCGTTAATGTACAACAAGGAGTTAATGGAGGAAGCACCTGAAACATTAGAAGATCTTGAAGTGGCAGCAGAAGATTTAACGGATGCATCAAATGATGAATATAGCTTCTTAATGGAAGCAGCCAATTTTTATTTTACTTATCCATTTATGACAGCAGAAGGCGGATATGTTTTCAATCAGAAAGAAAATGGCGAGTATGATGCTTCTGACATTGGTTTGGATAACAAAGGAGCGATCGAAGGGGCTTCGATGATTCAGAGCTGGTACGAGAACGGCTATATCCCTCAGGGAATTAATGCAGATATTCTTAACGGTTTATTTGAAGATGGCAAGGTTGGTGCGGTGGTGAATGGACCATGGGCCATTAATGACTATGCAAATGCAATTGGTGAAGAAAATCTTGGTGTAGCGCCGCTCCCAACAAATGAAGCTGGAGAAAATCTACGCACTTTTTCCGGGGTAAAAGGATGGCTGGTATCTCAATTTGCTGAGGATAACAGCAAATATTGGGGGACTGAATTAGCGTTGCACATGACAAATGCGGATAGCTCTAAGACTTATTACGAAGTATCAAGTGAAGTCCCTGCAATAACAGAAGTCATTGAATCCGATTTAATCCAGGAAGACGAATACTTTGCTGGCTTTGCAGAGCAGACTCAATATTCGGAACCAATGCCAAGTATTCCGGAAATGGCGCAGGTGTGGGATCCGATGGGCGAGGCTCATGAATATATTGCTGAAGGCGAGGATCCTGCAGAAGTACTTCCAGAAGCAGTGGAACAAATTGAGTCAGAGATTCAAATGCAGCAATAAGTGATAAAACGGGAGGGAAGAATGATTTTTCTCTTCTCTCTTTTTTACACGGCTGTGCTTAAGAATATTGTTTAAAGGAGTGAAGATTGTGGGTGAAGCTCTAAGAAAACCGGCCTCTGAAAATCCAAATCAGCCGCCGACTCCGGAGCCTTCTAAACATAGTGTGAAGACTGCGACATGGTTGGCACTGATTCCTGGTGCAGGGCAGTATTATAATCGTCGTTTTATCAAAGGATCAGTCATGCTGGGGCTGGCGGCTGCATTTGTCATCACATTTGCCCAATTTTTAAACATCGGTTATTGGGGACTTTTCACACTGGGTACCCTCCAGGGAACAGATGACTCAAGATCCTTATTAATTCAAGGAATTCTGTCAGTCTTTTTGACATTGACTGCTCTTGGTTTTTATGCAGCAAGTATTTTCGATGCCCGCCGTGATGCACAAAAAATACGGGACGGCTGGAAAATACCTCCCGTAAGGAAAGCATTATATGACTGGTTCGACGCCGCATTTCCATATTTATTGGTTACTCCGGGATTAATTTTATTAATATTCGTAGTGGTCTTTCCGTTATTATTCATGGTTTTATTGGCATTTACCAACTACAACCGCTACAATGCACCGCCGGGAAATCTACTGGACTGGGTTGGATTTCAAAATTTCTTTGAAATTGTTAATGTACCGATCTGGCGGGAAACCTTTATTTCGGTTTTTAGCTGGACCTTGACCTGGACGTTTGGCGCAACTACCCTGCAGATAGCTCTGGCACTGCTGCTTGCCGTCATTGTGAACGATAAGCGTATAAAATTTAAGCGTCTGATACGTACCGTGTTTATTTTACCGTGGGCGGTACCTGGATTCGTGACCATCATGATCTTTTCAGCTTTATTTAATGATAATTTTGGGGCGATAAACCGAGACATCATAGTACCACTGTTCGGAAGCGGCATTCCTTGGCTCACTGACCCCTTTTGGGCAAAAACAGCTATTATAATGATCCAGGTCTGGCTCGGTTTTCCCTTCGTCTATGCTTTGTTTACCGGTGTTCTGCAGAGCATCTCCTCGGAGTGGTACGAAGCAGCTGATGTGGATGGCGGATCTAAATTTCAAAAGTTCTGGTATATAACACTTCCGCACATTTTGTTTGCGACGGCTCCGCTGCTTATAATGCAGTACTCGTTCAATTTTAATAATTTCAATATTATTTACTTATTCAATGAAGGTGGTCCGGCAGTGCGCGGCCAGGAAGCCGGCGGCACCGATATTCTTATTTCCTGGGTATACAGCCTGACGTTTGAAAACAGTATGTACAGTCTGGCGGCTGTTGTGTCTATTATCATGGGATTGATGGTTGCGATATTCGCGTTTTTCCAATTCCGGCGCAGCCGAGCGTTTAAAGAGGAGGGGCAGATTTAATGAGCAGAAAAATCAGGGATCGTCTGGAACTTACCGGAAGCTACTCGATTATTTTTATCATGTTCATCATTATTTTGTATCCACTGCTTTGGACGCTCGGAATGTCTTTTAATGAAGGGGCAAGTTTATACTCCTCGAGTATTATCCCAGAGACCCCTTCATTGGAGCATTATATCTGGCTTTTCACAGATCCGAACAGCCACTATGTGACCTGGTATAAAAATACATTAATCGTCGCATTAACTACAACAATTTCATCAACCTTTATCATTGCATTGACCGCCTATGCTTTTTCACGATACCGATTTGTCGGAAGGAAATATGGTATTTACGCATTTTTGCTGCTGCAGATGTTTCCAGTATTAATGGGAATGGTGGCCCTCTATATTCTTTTGAATAATATCGGACTGCTCGATTCTTTATTAGGTCTGACGCTTATTTATATTGGCGGGGCTATTCCGATGAATGCATTTCTAGTAAAAGGCTATTTTGATACGATACCGCGCGAATTGGATGAATCAGCACGGATGGACGGCGCCGGGCATTTCCGGGTATTTTTCACGATTATGCTTCCGCTTGCAAAACCTATATTAGCGGTTGTGCTCCTCTTTAATTTTATGGCGCCATTTATGGATTTTATTCTGCCGAGCATTATACTCAGAAGTGAAGAAAATTTTACACTTGCTCTGGGTTTGTATAATTTCGTAAATGATCAGTTCTCAAACAACTTTACAAGATTCGCAGCAGGCTCGGTCTTGATAGCCGTGCCGATCGCTACCGTTTATCTTGTTCTGCAGCGCTGGCTTATATCCGGGCTGACCGCGGGAGCGACAAAAGGTTAATATGTGAGAAATAAGTCTGCTGACTGGTATACAGCAGGCTTTTTCTGTTTAAATGTAAAAACCATGGTACATAATCTGCCGAATTTCCCCAGCCAGTTATTGAAATTCGGTACACTATCTATACATACACTCAGGAAGACTTGAAGGAAAGGAAGGAGATTCATGTTTCAATTAGGCATTCAAAATATTCCAGCTCTTGCTGAAAAGCTTTTGAATGAGGGAACAGATCCTTCTGTTCCTGTGATGATAACAGAATGGGGTGGAATGGAAAGGCAGCGATCCATCACCGGACCGCTTGGAAGTATTTCTGCGATTGTATCCCAGGCAGATCTGTCTGATCCGGCTATCATTGTACTCGGCAATGATACCGAACTGCATTGGGTAAACACAGCGCCTTTTGCCGGAAAAGGCATGCTTGCTTTTCCAGCGGGAGAGCAGGAAAAAGAGGTTGTGAAAGCATTTCAGGACGCAGGGGGATCTCTATATACTTCCAAAGAATTTACCTTGCATCAACGTATAACAAGTCTGGCAGCGCTTGACTCCCTTGAAATGATTAAGCATGGCAAAGCGGATGCGATTTTTCTGCAAAACAAAACAACTGCACAGATCCTTCTTAAATACTTGAAGAAGCACTCCGAAAAATCGGGAATTCAACTGCAAAAGCTGTCTTTTGTGTGTATCGGAAAAGAAACGGCACAGGAGCTCACTAAACATGGCCTGATGCCAGCCTGTATTTTTCCAAATTATGCCGAAACGTTTCTTGCGGAGTCGGTTTCATCCTACAGTATTTAAATAGAGGAAGGAAGAGGTGTTTACGGTGAATAGCAAAAGCCTGCTGCTCAGTAATGAGCAGCGGGCTTTTTCGTGTGCTGTCTATGAGACGCTGCTTGGAGAAATTAAGAACAGCCCTTATAATAGAGTAAGAATGGAAGTAGTAAGGGAGAATCTGTGCAGATGGGTGAATTTCTGATATCAAACATTTACGTCATAACCATGATACTTACGATTACCCTCGTTGTATTTTTATTAATAAAAACGAAAAAGAAGCAGTAAAGGAGCAGTTCATTAATGCAATCACTCGTTAGATATTTGTTATTTGGATGTTTATTGGCAGCAGGCAGTGGTATGCTCGCCATTAGTTTAGAGAGTATGGGACTTTTCGTAATTCTATCGCTGTCGATAACACTGCTCTCCTTCCTGCCGATCGTTATTATTACTTTTCATCCAAGAAACCTGCTGCGGCCGTATGGAGTTTCGCTGCCGGACAAGCAAAAGAAAAAAAGAAAGAAGCAGAATGTTAACAGATATGATAAAGCATGGCAGTATGCCTGTCTCGGTATCCCAAGCCTGTTGACCTTTCTTGTAACTGCCATAATTTCAGTCGCTTAGCCCAATAGCCAGAATTATTGTTTAACTATTACAGATTTCGGAGAAAAAGCGAATTTTACAATCAAATAGCATTGTATTTTACATCTTAATCACATACAAAGCCGTTTTAAGCTCAATAACTTTAAATTTAATAGCTTTTCAATATTTATTAATTGATGAAATTAATCAATATATGCAATTATGGATTTAAAAGATCTTGTCTATCCTTATTAGTTAATATGATAATGATTTCATAATTCATTTTCACAACAGAATATACAAACATTAACCTATTTTCTATATATCATTCGATTTCGCTTCCGGCGAACGCTTTCCACGGGCTTGGCCTCAGCCTCCTCGGCAGCAAACTGGCTGCGGGTCTTCACTTCAAGCTTTTCCCGTAGGAGTCGTCGCCTTACGCTATAATCGAATGTTCATGTTTTTTATTAAGAATAGCACTTATGCAATTGATGCATGGAGATTGTTTTCAGAAGTTATGAAATATTCTTAGATAGTTTACTTGATTAAGAAGACGCTGGGAGTATTCTAAATTCGAAATGTTCTATGAATCCAATAGTTTAATATCATTTATGGCATTGACGACACTGCCAAATGTATCAAACCTGTCACTAGCCATATATTTATACCCCAGACAGAAAATAAATATGGTGAATTTGCTATCCCAAATACAATAACGAGTATATAAAAGAGCATCAAAACCCAAACTAATCCTTTCATCCCTGCCCCGATATTAACAACAGTTATGTACATGATTACTCCTCTATATGTATAAACAGATTACTGATCGGAGCGGAGCAAGCGAGTTTGTGAAGGGATGATAAACCTCTTTATACACCCATTATTATAAAAAAAGTTTCTTATACTTTGTTCCTAACAAAAGATTCATCCATCAAAAGTGCAAGCGAAAGTATTTTTGCACAACCCATCCTTTTCCACAGATAACTCTAATAAAAGAATTAAAGTATAAGATATGCTCACACTTTCGCCATTTTTGAATGGGAGACAAGCCAAGTTATTCTTTACTTGATTTTGTCCCGATCAAATAGACGCGGGCTTCATATGGCTTAAGCGTAAAATGAGTATCAGATGGCTGTGGTTCGGCTGGATAATTAGTAAGAGCCAGCCGCTCTTCAGGGAGCGAAAGCTCTGACACGTCCCACTCCGCAGGCAGGGGAGTTAAATTGGAAATGATAACAGCTGTTTCCTGTCCATTTTTTCTTGTATAGGCAAATAGCTGTTCATGGTTTTCCAGCAGCAATTCGTAAATTCCATACGTAAATAAGTCATGATTTTTTTTCAGCTGGATCATTTTCTTGTAGTATTGCAGAATCGATGTTTTATCCTGTCTCTGATCGGCCACATTTATCTTTTTATAATTCGAATTTATTTTCAACCATGGCACTGTGCCGGCTGTTGTAAAACCTGCATTGGCCTCTGCTGACCATTGCATTGGAGTGCGGCTGTTATCACGGGAGGTCTGCCAGAGCAGGTTTAGTATATCCTGCTCGGATTCCCCATTTTCCATTTTCTCATGATACAAATTTTTTGCAGCCACGTCATCGTAATCGGCAATCGAAGGGAATTGCACATTGGTCATGCCAATTTCCTGGCCCTGGTAGATAAACGGAGTTCCCTGCATAAGAAAGTACATCGTGGCCAGAGCCTTAGCGCTCTCCTTCCAATATTCCTGATCGTTTCCCCAAATCGATACAATCCGCGGCACATCGTGGTTCTCCAGAAAAAGTGCATTCCATCCGCTTGATTCGAGCCCCTTCTGCCACCGGCTGAGAACTTTCTTTAAGCCTGCTATATCGAGGCTGTTCTTCTCCTCAGCATCCCACAGGTCGAGGTGTTCAAACTGAAAGATCATATTCATTTTTCCTTGATTTCCGACCCAGAGATCTGCTTCCTCCACAGAGACGCCGTTTGCTTCTCCTACAGTCATTACATCGTATTGACTGATCGTCCTGTCTTTAAATTCCTGAAGGAAATCATGAATGCCCGGCTGGTTCATATGCATATCAAAGGAGGATACATATTTTTTCTTATCTGGATTAGGAAGGTCCGGGAAGCCGGGGCGCTTTTTGATATGGCTGATGGCATCAATGCGAAAACCGTCAATGCCTTTATCCAGCCACCAATTAACGGTTTCATAAAGAGCTGAACGCACCTCAGGGTTCTCCCAGTTTAAATCAGGCTGTTTTTTTGAAAAGACGTGCATATAATATTGACCGGTTGCCTCATCCAGCTCCCATGCGGAACCTCCGAAAATACTTTCCCAATTATTTGGCTCTCTGCCATTTTTACCATCACACCAAATATACCAGTCCCGCTTCGGGCTGCTTTTGGAAGAACGGGATTCAATAAACCATGGATGCTCATCACTTGTATGATTGAGCACAAGATCGATGATTAATTTCATTCCCCGTTGATGCACTTCATCCAATAATTGGTTAAAATCATCCATCGTCCCGAATTCCTCTAGAATATCCTTATAATCGGAGATATCATAGCCGTTGTCATCCTTAGGTGATTTGTACATTGGACAAATCCAGATAAGGTCAATGCCAAGTTCCTGTAAGTAATCGAGACGCTGAATCATACCTTGCAGATCACCGATTCCATCTCCGTTTGAATCCTGGAAACTGCGGGGGTACACTTGATAACCGACTGCTTCTTTCCACCATACTTTTTTCATTTGATTCCACCTCAATTATTTCTTTCGACTTTGAGCCAATTCACCAGTGCGGGCGGCATGCCTTACTGGCAATCCATGTGCTGTAAAATAATGCAAACGATTGTATTTAACACATACATTATATTAATTAGGGAATTAATATGAAATTTGTGCAATCGATTTCGCTTACTAAATAGTTTAACGTGGTTGCTGTTAAGAATCAACCAATAGCAGAACGGAATGAAAAAGATGACGCACTGCTGCGCCATCTTTCGGTATTACTTTTTTTCTTCTACAAATTTTCCGTAGTCAGGAATGGCTGCAGTATCAAAATGAGTAACGAGATAATCCAGGCTTTTTTCAAGCTCTTCACCAGCTAATGGAAGACCGTGACCGGTAACAGCGAGCTTCGGGTGAAGCTTCTGAAGTCTATGCACGGACTTCTTGGCTGCTGGCCAATCAGTAGTGAGGTAGCGGGGCGGTCCGCTTATTTCCTGCTCCTGCGTCAGCACCTTGTAAAGCTGTTCCTGCTTGACTGTTACAAAGGCATCTCCTGCGATCAAGGATTGGTCTTCTTCCCGGAACAATGAAATATGTCCTGGTGTGTGACCGGGCGTGTGGACCCAATTCCAGCCGGGCATCTCCGGCACCGTGCCGTCAGCAGGGAGAGGGTGAATGTGCTCTTTTAAATCAATGCCTTCGTTTGGAAACATTTTCGACATTTTTGCGACCATACCACCTTCTACAGTCGTATCAGGTTCTGGATAATCTTTTTTACCGTTCAAATAAGGCAGCTCTTCTTGATGAGCATAAACAGGGACATTCCATTGAGAAGCTAATTCTTCTACGGCACCGACATGATCAAAGTGACCATGAGTTAAAATGATCGCTTTGGGCACGGTGTTTCCAAACAACTCACTAGCAGCACTGCTGATTGTTTCTGCTGACTTAGGCATACCAGTATCAATAAGAACCCAGTTACTGGAGGGGCGAGGGGTTCCATAAAAACAGACATTCACTACCTGCACCGTAAAGCAGTGCAGATCGGCAGCAACGTTTGTCAGCATTCCGCTTGTCGCCGATGTAATTGGAAGAAATTTTTCTTTCAATTTTCTTCACCTCTTTCTTCATAATTATTTCAAAAATCCTGAGATAATATGCGGTGCTGTTGACATAGGTTAAGGTAGCACAGTGAAACCAATGTGATCAGCCGGAAAGGAGACAGGACGATGAACTATTTTCATCCAATGAATGTATACCGCGAAGACGCAAGGCGAATGACTGTTACAGGCAATGCATCAGTTCCGGCAGTACCTGATACGGCGGCCATTCAGATGAGTGTAGTCACGGAAAGTGAAAATGCCACAGACGCTCAGCAGCAAAATACAGAAACGATGGAACAGGTTATAGTGTCGCTTTTCGAAGAAGGAATAACTCGAGAAAACATACAAACGAAGGACTTTACGATTTTTCCGCGCTATGAATATGAAGATGGGGACCAGGTGTTTCTAGGATATCAAGTGACTAACACTATTGAAGTAACGATCGATGATATTACACAGACTGGTAATGTGATCGACACAGCTGTTCAAAATGGTGTCAATCAAGTGATCGGTATTCGTTTTTATATCAAAGATTCGTTTCAGTACTATGAACAAGCACTCGGTCTTGCTTTACAGCAGGCTGAGAGGAAAGCCGGGGAACTTGCAGTTACGATGGGTGTAAGTTTAGACCCTGTTCCACTGCGAATAGTAGAAAAGCTTCCAGAAACGGTGCAGCCGCAATTATTCAGTGCAGCAGGAGCGGTTCCAATCGAAGTAGGACAGCTCGATATCACTGCCGGTGTAGAAGCCCAATATCGTTATTAATTATAGGAAAGCATAAGATTTTCGATAAACATCAATCTAACATACATCCTAATGAAAAGAAATTATTTGAAAAAAAAGGATATGGAGGGGATAACAGCGTATATAGGTAATAAAGGGAAAAAGTGGAGTGTTACGTCGAATGAGAACTATTGATTTATGGGTAAAACTATTAATTTTGACAATATTACTGAGTTTAGCTGGAGTCTTATACTATTTTGTTTCAGTATTTGACGCGGAGCAGACGTTGCAGGAAAGCACTATCGTGGAAGTTCATCCAAAGTATGAAACAACTGCATATAAAAGTGGAAAAGAGAGAGTGGAGTCCGCCGAATTAGTGCGGGAGGAGGACACTGCAGAGCCATTTACAATTGCTTTTGCCGGTGACACGATGTTTGACTGGGATCTTCGTGATGTACTGGAAGATAAGGGCTACGATTATCCGTTTGAATACGTAAAAGATTCCTTTGCCAATACTGATTATACAGTCGTAAATCTGGAATCGGTCATTACTGAGCGAAATGAAAAAAAACCTGGCCAGCAGTTCTGGATTAAGAGTGATGAAAAGGGACTCGAAGCTTTGAAAAACAGTGGAGTGGACATGGTAAACCTCGGAAATAATCATATGCTTGATTATGGTGAACAAGGCCTCCTTGATACTCTCGATGCTGCACAACGATTAGAAATGGACTATATGGGGGCAGGTGCCAATGAGACCGAGGCTTATAAAGCAAAGACAATCGAAATTAACAATCAAACTGTAGCCTTCCTATCCTTTACACGTTTCTTTCCCGATTTTACATGGACTGCAGAAGCAGACAAGCCTGGAGTAACAAACGGCTACGAATTGGATTTTGTGATCGAGAAAATACAAGAGCAGCAGGATAAAGCTCAAGCAGATTACTTAATCGTAAATTTTCACTGGGGGATTGAACAGACGAATATCCCGGCTGACTATCAGCGTGAGTACGTGAAACAGATTTGTGAAAAGACGGAAACGGATGCGATTGTCGGTTCCCATCCACATTGGCTGCAAGGCTTTGAGTTTTATAATGACGTACCGGTTGCATACTCGCTCGGGAACTTTCTATTTCCTGATTATGTGAGCGGCCCATCCGCTGAAACAGGCATCTTTAAGCTGACCTTTGATAACGGAGAAATTGCCGCTGATTTCAGTCCATATATCATTGAAAGCAATCAGATACAGCCTCTTGAAGGAGACCAGGAACAGGAAATCTACGAATATTTAGATGAAATCTCGATAAATGCAAAGCTTGATGAAACCGGCCGGATTACTGTCGAAGAAGGATAACTAAATATATTACAATTTATTGACAACGGAAGGAAAAAGGGTTTTGATGTATAAATTGTATTATAATGGATAAAGAAAACGTTTGAAAATAACAACAGCTGTGTTTTTATCCGAAAATAAACTTGTCAGTAAAAATATTAATAAGAGGAGGATTCAGTAGAGTGGCCGTTGCAGATAAAATCATTTGCTGTGCGAAACCGATGGAAATGATCGTAAGGGGCGAAAAAGCACACGTCATTTGTTGTACGTGCAGCCATCAGTTTATCATACCAATCCGCAAGCACGGAGTAGTGCGCACAGCTAAATAGCGTGGAACATGTGGAAGAAGAGTGGCAGAGCGCCACTCTTCTTTTTTAAATATAAGTTTTTGTTGATTTCATCCCTGCAGGCGGACGCTTTCCGTGGCTGACTTCAGCGAAGCTTTGCCAGAATGGATTTTCATAAGGTGCTGATCCCGCTTTTCAAAGACCTTCAGTTTTTTAGTGGCCTCCAGGTTTTGCTCGGTTTTTCTTAATCATTTTAATAGTATTTCTTAGACATTCCCGGTGCTTCGAGCATAACAAACTTGAATATCATGGCAAAAAAATAGGCAATAAACTTTCAGTATAGTGAAGTATAATAAGGTAGAGAAATTTCTGCAGTATACTTTATCGCGATGGAGATGTGTACGATGACAGATTTAAGGATCCCTGAAAAGAAGTTTCGTCCGGAAATTGAAGGGGTGCGGGCAGTAGCAGCATTGCTCGTCGCAGTATATCATATTTGGCTGGGCTCTGTATCCGGTGGAGTCGATGTCTTTTTTATTGTTTCCGGATATTTAATTACAACGTCCTTATTGACCAAGATGGAAAGAGAAGGACAGATTAATTTTTTTGAATATGTTTTAGGACTCGCCCGCCGGTTATTTCCTCTGGCCTTTATAGTTCTGCTGATAACTACGTTGTTTTCTATTATTATCCTTCCGCAGTCGCAGTGGGGAGACATTATATCTCAGGTATTTGCTTCGGCATTTTACTATGAAAATTGGCAGCTGGCAAATAATGCCGTCGATTATCTTGCTCAAAATAACCAAGCAAGCCCATTTCAGCATTTTTGGGCACTATCCATTCAAGGGCAGTTTTATATCACATGGCCGTTCATTATTATGGCTGCGTACACAGCAGCGAGAAAAATGTTCAAAACACCTGTCCGAAAAACATTATTAGTTCTGCTCAGTACCATATTTATTTTATCTATCTCGTATTCCGTATACATAACCGCTGTTAATCAGCCATGGGCATATTTTGATACATTCGCCCGGGTGTGGGAATTCAGTTTAGGTGGCATACTCGCTTTATTGATTCCATACGTAACGATAAACAAGGCTGCCAGCTTTGTCCTGGGCTGGCTTGGACTTGCTGTCGTCTGCCTGACAGGTATTTTACTTCCAGTTTCAAATGTATTTCCTGGATTTGCTGCATTACTGCCGACAATGGGGGTGGTACTCGTCATCATCGCAGCTGAAAACGGCAGCCGCTTTGGTGCCGAGAAGCTGCTGGGTTCTAAACCATTTGTATCCTTTGGGAGTATATCGTACGGATTTTACTTATGGCACTGGCCGCTTCTCATTTTCTACTACACATATACGGGAGCAGACGTGGTGTCGGTTCAACATGGGCTTGCCATGCTTTTTTTGACATTTACGTTATCTTTCCTGTCCGGAAAAATTTTGGAAAAGCCGGTCCGGAAAATTAATGTAAAACAATCCAAAGGGAAGCTTGCGGCAATATTAGTAAGTTTTATGGTGCCAGTTCTTGTAGTTGGTACAGCATGGGGAGCGTATCTCGAGCAGACGCAGGCAAGCTTTGAGGAGAATGAAGAAGTGGCGGTTGAAGATTTCCCTGGCGCGCGTTCCATTTCTGATGGCATTGAACCGAATGAAGAAATCGATCCCCTTTCCATGCTGGCAGAAATCAAAGGGGAGCTGCCGGAGTTTTATGCAGACGAAGATTGCTTTACTGATCTGGATGAATCTGGTGTAAGCAAGTGTTCCTACGGTGAAACGGAGAATCCTGAACATACCGTAGCTCTTGTGGGAGGTTCTCATTCCGGTCACTGGTTTCCTGCACTGCAGGAAATGTCCAAGGAGCTGAATCTGCAGATAGATGTATATAATAAAAACGGATGCCGGTTTACAAATGAAGATTTTGACGGCGCCATGTCTGATTCTTGCATGCAGTGGAATGAAGACGTCATGGAGCCATTAACATCTGACCCGCCTGATCTGGTCTTTACAACAGCCAATGTAAATATTATCGCAAATGTACCGGAGGGGTATATCGGGCAATGGGAGGCGCTCGAAGGCAGGACAGAGGTGCTGGCTGTTCGGGATAACCCAAGGATGGCAGAGGATATTCCTGCCTGTCTGGAAGATGATCCGGAGCAATGCTCGATACCAAGAGACAAAGCGCTGTCGAACGCGGTTCCGTGGGAAAACACTGATAATATACCTGATAATGCAAGCTTTGCGGACTTATCGGATTATTTCTGTAATGATGAATCTTGTGAACCGATTATAGGAAATGTGCTTGTTTATCGGGACAGGCATCACATTACAACACTGTATTCGCGGACACTCGCTCCGGCTTTGAAGGAACACGTCAAAGAAGCTTTGGAGAAATAGGCTCACTATGCAACCTGTAATAAGAGGTGAGCCGGTGCAGATAGAAGGGGGGAATGGTAACGCTTCCGACTAGTTGATAATCGGAAGCGTCTTTTATTCTTATAATTATGTTTTCATGTACTTCTGAAGGGCCTGCTGCAGAGTTCCTTTTGTTTCAGCGAATTTGTTGAAGCTGTGACCGAGCTTAATTATCTTCTGGATGATCTCCGGACGAAGGCCTGTGACGACAATTTCGCATCCCATCATTGTAATACCATTCATTAAACGAAACACATGCTCCAACGCGTCTTCCTCTATATCGGCAACTCCGGAGAGATCGAGGATAAGCTTTGAGATACGCAGCGTGCCGATTTCGGTTAGAATTTTTTCTTCTAGAGAATAGATGCGTTCTGAATCAATCGCACCGATCAGAGGAAGTACACATATTTCTGAAGTTAGAGGGATCACCGGCACGGATAAATTGACCACCAGCTGCTTTTGAGCTTCAAGCAGCTGATCCTTATATTCAGAATATCGAATAAAAAATGCATGAAGAAAATTATCAACCTGATCATTTATCAGACTTTCTGTTTCGAAAAATTCGTCTGTATCGTTTAGCTCGAGCTCTGTATGGTGACATTCCCGGAGAAACATCCAAAGCGTCCTGCGGATTGCCTGAATCCATTCAATCTTAAATCCAAGTGTTAAAGAATGTTTTGCCCAGGCTTCGCCTTCCTGTCTTGCAAACGCAATAAGCTCGGCATCCTCTTTTTCAACAATAAATCTTATAAGTAAATGAGCGTTGCTGACTAAGTTGATATTGCCGCGCTGCTGTATTTCATCAATTTTCTCCCGGACGTTTACCGCTTCATTTAAAAGGGTTTCTTCAAAACGCTCTCTATTTTCTTGAATATAGCTTCTAATCTTATTACCGTTTTCAATTAAGCGCTCCAATAGAACCACTCCCACTATTGTAATAGTTTACCAATGATTATATTTTACCGGAAGTTTACTGATAAAACAATCTGATACACCTGTGTTTATAAAATCGAGACTATAGTATGCAGCCAATACTTACTTTTTCTTGGCCGGGCTTCACATTATTATTTTCTGAAATTTCAATAATAGTAGTTTACAAAGTGATTCTATTGATTTATATTTATTTTAGTCGACCGACGACTAAAATAGGAGGTGCGCTAGTGAATACATATGAAATTGCCAGTATTCCGGGAGACGGAATAGGAAAAGAGGTAGTGCCGGAAGCGATCAGAGTATTGAACGCCCTTGCAGAGGCACACGGAGGAATAGGATTTACTTTTAAGGAATTTCCGTGGAGCTGTGAATATTATTTAGAGCATGGGCAAATGATGCCGGATGATGGTTTGAAAACATTAAGAAATTTTGAATCTGTATTTTTAGGCGCTGTCGGAAATCCCAATATAGTAGCTGATCATATTTCTTTATGGGGGCTGTTGATTAATATCCGCCGCGGATTTGAGCAGGTGCTTAACATCCGCCCTGCCAAAAAGTTCAACGGGATAAAATCTAAGCTGGCGGATGCAGAAAACTTTGATTTAATTGTTGTGCGTGAAAACAGTGAGGGGGAGTATAGTGAGGTAGGGGGAAGAATTTATAATGGTCCGGACCAGATTGCTATTCAGAATGCTATTTTTTCCCGCAAAGGTATTGAAAGAGCAATGAAGGAAGCCTTCAAGCTGGCCGGAGCCCGGCGCCAATTGGTGACAAGTGCGACGAAGTCAAACGGAATCTTTCATTCGATGCCTTTTTGGGATGAGGTGTTTCGGGATATGTCTGCTGAATACCCGGACATTCAAACAGAAGAGCAGCATATTGATGCTTTGGCCGCTTTTTTTGTGACCAACCCCCAACGATTTGACGTTATCGTTGCCAGCAATTTGTTCGGTGATATATTAACGGACATTGGAGCTGCGATTATGGGAAGTGTTGGTATAGCCCCGGCTGCTAACATTAATATGAATGGGAAGTATCCTTCAATGTTTGAACCCGTTCACGGCTCAGCACCTGATATTGTAGGGAAAGAAACTGCAAATCCCATTGGCCAGATCTGGACGGCCAAAATGATGCTCGATCATTTTGGCGAAACAGAAGCTGCAACAGTATTAATGCACGCTATTGAAACGGTGATTGAAGAAGGAATCGTGACACCTGACATCGGAGGCAATTCGAAAACGGGAGAAGTGACGGATCATATTATAGACAAGCTGCAGAAGGTCTGACAACTGCATGTAAGAAAAAAGGATAGCCGGCTGATCTTTTTCAGCAGGCTTCTTTCACTTTAGTGACTCCTCCCGGCATTAGATAATGTCAGGCGAGTGTCATCTTTTTCAGGCTTAGTTGAAAAAACTTTTTTTGTCCATCGCCAGAACCTCTTTTAAATGAACAATATCACAGTTTAAATGTTCAATCATAGCCTCCGCTGCCTCGTTACCTTTACGGGCATTCATTTTTTGAAAAATTCGATGATGTTCCTCCCAGATAACCAGGGCTCTATTGATACCTGTAAAGTTATAAATACGAAACAAATGCATGAGTGATTTCAGTTCGTTTATATGCTTTTTTAAGCGGTCGTTCTGGCTGAATTCAATAATTTTTTGATGAAATTCCTCATTCATGGCAATGATTTCATGCGCAGGCTTTTTATCCTGAATCGCTTGTTTTGTATTGCTCAGGAGTACACCTATCTCCATCATCTGCTCATCGCTCGCACGCTCCACGACAAACTTTACACCAAAGGATTCGAGTGCCTGCCGGCATTCATAAATTTCTTCAATATCTTTACCCGTAGGTTCATAGACGACTATTTTATTTTTTTCATCAAACACGAGAAGACCTTCACGCTCTAGTGTTCGGACGGCTTCCCTGATGGGACTTTTGCTTACATTGAATTCTTTCGATAACTGCGTTTCATTTATACGTTCCCCCGGTTGTAACTCTCCTTCAAAGATCATTTTTTTTAAGGAGTGATAAAACTGTTCATAATAGGGAGTCGGTTTTTGAATGGATTTTTGCCTCATAACCATGCCTTTCCTTTCCGTCGAAAAAGTTTCTAATTTGTATTATAACGTACCATTATAGATGAGTGGTACTTAGAATTCATTAGAGGAGTGAAAAGCGATGAGTCTGGTATTTGATCAATTCACGGGCGAGTATATAGAACACGGCTATGTGAAATATAACAACGTCACCCTTCATTATGTTACTGCGGGGAAAAAAGATGCTCCTTTATGTATACTCCTGCATGGATTTCCACAGACATGGCTTACCTGGCGCTATGTCATTCCAAAGCTTACGGATCATTTCAGAGTGGCAGCTCTGGATTTACGCGGCTATGGGAAATCGGATAAGCCTGAAGGAATGGAGAACTATGATAAAAAAGCAATGGCAGGGGATATCAAAGTACTACTACAGCATCTGAATGTACCAAAAGCTCTTATCGCAGGGCACGATCGGGGAGGACGGGTGGCAAGACGTCTCGCTTTAGATTATCCGGAATTTGTAACTGGACTGGTCCTTATTGATATTTTACCAATGGAATATGTTTATAATTCCATAACGGCGGCTGATGCAGCCACTAAATATTGGCATTGGGTATTTCAAGTAGTGGAGGAGCTGCCTGAGGAAATGCTGAAAGGAAAAGAAGAAGTATATTTGAAATTTTTACTAAGCCGAGGAGACGGTCTGTTTGAAAAATTTTCATCAGATGGTTCCTGGAATGAATATCTGGCTGCCTGGAAACAGCCAGGTGCTGTCTTAGCAGCTCTGAATGATTACAGAGCTGCCTACAACATTGATCTGCCCCGCTACCGAACTGAAAAGCAGCCTACAATAGATATGCCGGCGCTTTTGTTATGGGGCGAAAAAGGAAATCTGACTGGCCTGCCGGTAACAGAGATATGGAACAGAATTATACCAGGTGTTACGGGAAAAGAAATCAAAAACTGCGGCCATTATGTGCCAGAAGAAAAACCGGAAGAAACAGCGGAAAACATAATTGAGTTTTTTAAACGAATTGAATAGACGGGCATGGTAGAGCATCCGGTGAAAGGATCCCCCCGATCAGCGCTTTTTAGGTCTGATAAGCGATAATCTGAAATTGATCAGCGAATTTTTGAAATTCATCGGCGGAAAATCGAAAATCATCGGCGAAAAGGTCTCTCAAGCTTTATCCAGTTTCTGCACTTTGTCTCTCCCGACGGTGTACACACAAACCTCTTTATTTCATTTTGTAATGACTTTATCCAGTGCTAAGACAGCATTTGTTGCCAGAGATGGCACAATAATATAAAAAAAGCGGGATGTGAAATGTTGCAGATAATCACGAATATCTACTTGTTTTCAATTACTTCCCGTTCGTTTAAATCCTGTTCATGCCGGTGATTATCAGGGAAAATCTCCTGGAAGTCTTTTATCTGCTCTTGTGACATAGCTATGGGCTGCTTATAAATAATCCATTCAACTTCCTCTGAACAAGGGGGGGTAGTTAACGAACCGTTATAATGAAAGGTTGTGTTTTTCTGCGGAAGTAATGCCTGAAGATCTATAGGATCATTGATAGCAACTTCTTCCCTGGATTCTGATGCAGGCAGGTTATTCCATGCTGCAGATAACTCTTCATTTGTTTCTCCCTCTTGAATCATTACTCCGAGAACGGCTGTTTCGCCTTTCTCATTTTCATGAACAAGGTGCATTTCCATCTCATAATGCTCTTCGTTAAATAAGTGTTCGCTTGGCGTGTGAAAATGAAAATGATCCAGCGTATACTCTGTATCATTTACTATAATATTATTATACTCAATTGAATTTTCAGCCTGAATCGTGTGGCCGTTATGAACTAATGTGTAGGCTGCCGGCTGATAATTGATGTCAATACTTTCTAACTCTTCGTCCTGTGAGACGTCAGAGAATTCGATATTAATAGGGGACTGCTCCCTTCCATCTACACATGTTGAGTAATCTGAATCTAATTCCCCCCAATACTCAGGACCTGAGTTCCCTTCATATGACCATTCCGCGGCTTCTTCTTCCTCCCCTGGCGAATTCGTTTCTTTAGTCCCTTCCTGGCATGCGCTTAATGGCAGACTAAGGGACGCAGCTAAAACAGGAAAAACTAATCTTTTTGACATGCGATGGTTTCTCTCCTTTTGTAAATATTCTTTAATAAACGCAATGTATTGGTAAAAGAAACAAACAGGACTGCATACGCCCTGCCCGCTTCTATAAATAATCGTAGTAACAATCGTTTGAATGTACAATAAGTCCTTCTTAACTTTTTCTTATGCGTCATACTTCACTAAAACGAATACATTAAACGAGGATGAGACTGAACCTTGGCAAGAAAAATTTGGCTTGGGGACAATTTTATCGTCGTTAAAAGGTGGATGGTACAAATTCCGCCGGGAAATCAAGAATGAGAAAAAATTAATTGACTAAGTCAACTAAAATCCTTACGATAGAAGTAGATATCATAAGGAGGGTCTTCCAATGAATGACATCCATTATGTAGAAAATATCCGACAGTTTAATCGGCTTTACGCGAACTTTCTTGGAAGAGTCGATCAGAAGATTTATAATCAGACCCTATCATTAACAGAGGCACGAGTGTTAACGGAAATTAAAAGCAGAAAGGGCTGCTCATCATCGGAAATCAGAGAAGATCTCGGCATTGACGGAGGATATATGAGCCGGATTATTCAAAAGTTCGAAGATGAAAAATTGATAGAAAAAAAACAATCAGCGGCTGATAAACGCCGATACTTACTCTATCTCACAGATCATGGAGAAGAAATTTATCATAACCTGATCCGTGATGCCAATGCCGGCGTAAGTGAGATGATTCACGATCTTTCCGAGCGGGATCTGTCCAGGCTGATGACTTCAATGAAAACAATAGAATCGATCTTTTTAAACGAATCGCAGCACCAGCATGACGTTTTGATCCGGCCTTTTCAGCCGGGAGATTTTGGGTATGTCGCACACCTTCATGGAAAATTCTATGAAAAAAATTATCAGTTCGGGAACTTGTTTGAGTATTACGTCTTGAAGGGTTTAGCAGAATTTATGCTGGATACAACTGGTGGAGAACTTTGGGTAGCTGTAGTAAAAGGGGAAATAGCTGGTTCCATCGCGATAACGAAATCTGATGAAACGCTCGCGCAGCTGCGATGGTTCGTACTGGACGAAAACTACCATGGTATGGGTATTGGCAGAAAACTTATGGAGAAAGCCGTGCAGTTCTGCGAAGCCCAGTCATACCAGCACGTTTTCTTATGGACTGTCAGCATTTTAGAAGCGGCGCGGCACCTATACAAGGCATTCAATTTTACCATCACCGAAGTAAAGACCAACAAAGAATGGACAGGAACTCCATTAACTGAAGAACGATGGGACCTGGACCTTCTCAGTGAATAGAAGCGACATTTGAATTAACAGCCAAAAAAAAGACAGGCGTCAGCCTGTCATCAAAAGAGGGATTAGCTAATTATAACTTTAATTATATCAGTACCCCTATATCAAATAAATGGATAAAATCTAGGGTATTAATATATAATGACCCCAAAAAATAATTCAAAAGAATCGGTAACATTCTAATTCAAGTTTTTAAAATGAATAAGAATACCAACTATTATAAACTATTAATGAATGAAAGATAATCTTAAAATAGTAGAAATTTGACTGTATAAATAATAAACTATGATAGGGATATCATTGTGACAGAAAATGTAGTTGGCTGGCTCTCCCTATACAGAATGAATTTTGCCACTGCTACTTTTCTGCAAAATTTACGAGAAGAGGGTGGTAAAATGAGCAATAGTGAAACAAACACAGATGTTATATTAATTGGTGCAGGCATTATGAGTGCGACACTTGCAACTCTATTAAAGGAGATAGTTCCGGATTGGAAAATCACCGTGTTTGAGAAGCTTGAAAGGGCGGGAGAAGAAAGCTCCAACGAATGGAATAATGCGGGAACGGGCCATGCGGCATTATGCGAACTTAACTACACCGATGAAAAGTCCGATGGAACTATAGATAACAGCAAAGCGATTAAAATTAATGAACATTTTCAAGTTTCCCTGCAGTTTTGGTCTTACCTTGTAAACAGAAAGCTGTTGGCTGATCCTCAGGATTTTATCATGACGCTGCCTCACATGAGCCTAGTACAAGGGGAAAAGAATATAACCTTCTTAAAAAAGCGTTATGAAATGTTGTCAAAGAATCCTTTATTTCAAGAGATGGAATACTCCGAGGAGCCGGATAAACTGAAAGAATGGATACCTCTTATTATGCAGGGCCGCGATGCGAAGGACCCCATAGCAGCAACAAAAATCGACTCAGGAACGGATGTCAACTTTGGGGCGTTGACGCGCATGTTGTTTGACCACTTAGAGCGTACAAATGTCGAAATAAATTACAAACACAGTGTTAATGATCTCAAACGTACCAGCGACGGCCAGTGGGAATTAAAAGTACGGAATCTGGACAGCAATACGGTGGAGCGACATACCGCAAAGTTTGTATTTATCGGAGGCGGGGGAGGAAGCCTGCATCTCTTGCAAAAATCTGGTATACCGGAAGGAAAACATATTGGCGGATTTCCGGTAAGCGGAATTTTTATGGAGTGTAAAAATCCGGACGTTGCCGAGCAGCATCATGCAAAAGTTTACGGCAGGGCAAAGGCTGGTGCTCCGCCAATGTCAGTTCCGCATCTTGATACAAGATACATCGACCATAAAAAAACGCTGTTATTTGGACCGTTTGCCGGATTCTCACCAAAGTTCTTAAAAACTGGTTCCATGTTCGATTTAGTAACCTCAGTGAAACCGAATAATGTGTTAACGATGCTCTCAGCAGGCGCGAAAGAGATGCCATTGACAAAATACCTGATTGGGCAGGTTTTGCTATCAAAAGAAAAGCGAATGGAAGAGTTACGTGAATTTATCCCGAATGCCAAAAGCGAGGATTGGGATTTAATCGTAGCCGGCCAGCGTGTGCAGGTGATTAAAGATACGGAAGCTGGCGGAAAAGGCACACTTCAATTTGGTACGGAAATGATAACTGCTGAAGACGGCTCGATTGCTGCATTACTGGGTGCTTCTCCAGGTGCCTCTACTGCAGTTCACGTTATGCTTGAAGTAATCAAAAAGTGTTTCCCACAGCACTTGAAAGAATGGGAACCAAAAATCAAAGAAATGATTCCGTCTTACGGAAAGTCCCTAATGGAAAACCCGGAGCTTCTAAATAAAATCCGTCATTCAACAAACGATACACTGGGACTCCGCAGAGAAGACAAGGTATCTAATATTAACTGAGAACTTTTAATAAATGCCTGTGGTATCAGGTATTTAAATGAAGAAAATTCCTCTGACCTGGACAAGGTGTGTTCCATGTCAGAGGTTTTTGTACATAAAAAGCGTACCATGCTGCCTCTTCTTATCCTGAATAAATTATCTGACGGGAAGGATTTTTGACTCAGCTCTGTATGTTTTCCGATTCATTTTTCTGGAATACTGCCTGCCTGCTTGGAAGGGACCATTGAAAATACACAGAACAGAGCCGCATGGCAACTATTAATACGACCACAAACAAAAGCTGCCATGAGCCGGTCATCCAGCCCAGTCCTACAACAACTCCAGGTATTAAAGTCCAGGCAATATAGATTTCTTTTTGTAAAAATAACGGTTTTCTCCCAGCCAGGACGTCGCGGATCATTCCGCCGCCAGTGCCTGTAAGCGCTGCTGCAGCGATACAGGCACTGAGCGGATGTCCCATGGAATAAGCATACAGAGCTCCCTGTACAGAGAATGCTCCAAGTCCGATCGCGTCAAAGAAAACGCCCTGGCGTAAAAATGTCCATTTTAGAAGCGTAGGAAAGACGAAAGCGATTGTCATTACAATAAAAGCTATCGTAAATAATAAACCCTGATCCCAAAGTGCTTCTACCGGAACCCCGATAAGTAAGTTCCTTACAGCTCCCCCGCCAAAGGCCGTAATAAAGCCTAATATGTAAACACCCATCAAATCATACCGCTCTTCTAACGCCACATTCACACCGCTCAGTGCAAATGCAATCGTTCCGATAACATTTAGAACCTCCCACACATCAACATCCAACTTTCTAAATTTGAATAATGAATACTTAATAGAATATTTAATTTAATTTTTTTTATATTGCGATTACCTGCCAGTCATAAGCTCACGTTAATAGAATAACATGAAGTCTTTGTTTTCAGCATGAATAAATGGTTTTCTTTCATGATATATCTGCTGCTTTTGCGCAATCGTTATACTCATTTTAAAATTCAATTTCCCGAACAAAGGTACAACCTGTTTTAATTTTTACCCCCTTTAATTTCTCGGTGACGTAAAGTACTTTGAAACAAGGCATTAGTGATTTGTTTTTCACCTAATTGACGCGTTCCTGTTCAAAAAGATATAAATTCATTTGATACTCCCTCCTTTTTCATAGAAATTGATCATCCTGCATGAATTTTTGAAAATGCCGCAAACTATGAGAAAGCTGCGTTACTAAAGAGGGGGGAGTGCAATGCGCTTTCTTACAAAAAAATTTCGAAAAAGAGAAATCGCTAAACATGCAGAACAATCCAACCGCCATAGTGATCAAGAGTATTTAAACACGGACTTAAAGGAAAATATACAAAAAATTAAAGAGAGACTAGGCTACAGCAGCGACGTTAAATTCAGAGATATTGGTGTCGGTGCTGATGGGGCGTTAAAAACATGTTTGATACATACAGCAGGACTGGTGGATCAAGTTTTATTGCAGGAAGCGGTTGAGTCTCTCTTAACAACAGTCAGCGATGTTCAGCTTCAAAAGCTGTTTTCTTCCAACTCAAATTCTGTACACGTTTTGAAGAATGAAGTACTTAGTACCAGTCAAGTGACGGAAGTCCGTTCTTATGATGAGCTGTACTCTTCCTTGATTATGGGAGAGGCAGTTTTACTCATTGACGGGTATAACCATGCTGTTTCCCTTAATGTAAAAGGGTGGGAAAAGAGAGGCGTGGATGAGCCATCTACACAGAACGTAATCAGGGGACCGAAGGAAGGTTTTACAGAAAGCATAAGAACCAATACTTCACTGATAAGACGCAGAATTAAATCACCAGACCTGCGTGTGGAAACAAGAGTTATCGGTCAGGTTACTCAAACTCAGGTAGATATTATGTACGTTGAAGGGATTGTTACCGAAGGAATTGTCGATGAAGTGCGGACGCGACTCGACAGAATTGACATAGACGGCATTTTAGATAGTGGCTATATTGAAGAATTAATTGAAGATGAAGCCTATTCCCCTTTTCCCACGATTGTTGATTCAGAGCGTCCGGATGTTGTGGCCGGTGGATTACTGGAAGGTCGTGTAGCGATTCTTGTAGATGGCTCGCCATTTGTATTGCTGGTTCCTTCTGTGTTTGTAGAATATTTCCAGGCTGCTGAAGATTACTATCAACGGGCTGATATTGCTTCTCTGCTTCGTTTATTGAGATTTATGTCGTTTTTTACCGCCTTGCTTCTTCCAGCTATCTATATTGCACTTACCACCTATCATCAAGAAATTCTTCCTCATGCACTTTTACTAAGCTTGGCTGCCCAGGTGGAGGGTACGCCTTTCCCGGCGCTGGTAGAAGCATTGCTAATGGGTGTCGCATTTGAAGTACTGAGAGAAGCCGGGGTACGTATGCCGAAAGCTATTGGGCAGGCAATCTCGATTGTCGGTGCACTCGTCATTGGAGAAGCAGCTGTTCGAGCCGGCCTTGTTTCAGCAGCTATGGTGATCGTCGTCGCATTTACAGCGATCTCAAATTTCGTGTTTCCCGCTATAAACATGGCCATACCAGTACGCATTTTACGATTCGGGTTTATGATATTTGCAGCGACATTTGGATTATTTGGGATAGCAGTTGGATTGATTGCGTTAATTGTACATTTGTGCAGCATACGTTCCTTCGGTATTCCATATATGAGTCCGCTGGCTCCTTTCATAAAATTCGATCAGAAGGATGCAATTATAAGGATGCCGATTTTCTGGAGGATGACAAGGCCGCGTTTAATTAACCAGAACAATATGAGAAGACAATCAAAGATTAAACCAACTAAGCCAATCCCAAAATAGTGGGAATGCGGAGAGGAGAATGGGAGCCATGAAAAGGAGACTCTTCTTTTTACTTATCCTGTTACTTACGCTGTTCATGACTGGATGCTGGAGTATGACAGAAATGGAAGACCTGGCTATAGTAGCCGCATATGGTATTGACAAAACTGACTCAGGCTTTCATATTTCTGCTCAGATCGTTAATCCAAGTGAGATTGCTCAAGTAGAAGGAGCGGCTGCTTTCGACAGTCCTGTCACAGTATATGAAACAGATGGTGAAACACATTATGAAGCACAACGAAAATTAGCAACCATTGTACCGCGAAAATTATACAATGCTCATATGAGTGTTGTTGTTTTGGGTGAAGATATGGCAAGGGATGGTATCGTAAAGAGTTTGGATCTATTTTCCAGGGATAATGAAACAAGGCCGGATTTTTATATCCTGGTTGCTAAAGAGGGAAAAGCCAGCAATATATTGAAAAACTTAACTTCAATGGAGATGATTCCTGCAGACAAGCTGTTTAATTCCCTGGAGGTTACTGCCGATACCTTAGGGACAACGACCACGGTGCATATCGAAGAATTGGAAACGTTTTTTGAGAGAGATGGGAGAGAGGCTGTATTAAGCGGGGTTGTATTGCAGGGCGACCCGGATGATGGGGAGAGTTTGAAAGATGTAAAACTTTCAGATCCAAAAGTGGTGGCACAACTTACCGGGCTGGCGGTTTTTAAAAATGATCGTCTCGTCGGCTGGTTAAATGAGAATGAAAGCAAAGGATATAATTATACCCAGGGAAATGTGAACAACACAATTGAAGGTGTGGCTTGTCCAGGGGGGAAAAAGGGAAAAATCAGCGTTGAACTTGAAAATACGGAAGCTTCCATCACCACTCACATGGAAAAAGGAGTACCTCAAACAACGGTTACGATCAATGGGACAGGAAGTGTTGCCGATGTAGAATGCGATGTTAATCTTACAGAAAATCAAACTATTGAGGAGATTGAAAGCCTTGTGAACGCAGCCATTACTGAAAAGGTGGAACTGGCTGTCAAGAAAGCGCAAGAATTGCATACCGACATATTTGGTTTTGGAGAACTCATTTGGAGATCGGATCCCCATACGTGGAAGGAATTGAAAAATGACTGGGATCAGGAATTTGAAAACGTGGATCTTCACACTCAAGGGAATGTGACAATTAAACAGACTGGAAGGTTCTTCAATCCGATTACTGATGAGTTTAAGGAGTAAGGGCATATGTGGAAGGTACTTTTTGTAATCACTGCAGCAATTCTTATCGCCATTATTGAAGTCCCGGCACTTTCGAAAAAAAAATGGAAGAAAGAGATGTGGGTGTTTGGACTGTTATTGGCCACGGGGACGATATTAGCCGTTCTATTTGCATTGGATGTTCAACTTCCCACTCCGATGGATTATATTGCGAGTTTATACAAACCACTAAGTGACCTTGTGAAAAATTGGCTGGGTTAGGAGGCATTCGCTTTGCAGAATCAGGAAAAAATAGATGTTGCCCAGTTCACGTTATTAGTGGTGCTGTTTACGATCGGAAGTGCGATTATTTATATCCCACCCATTTTAGCTGTTTCAGCGATGCAAGATGCCTGGCTGTCCGCTTTTGCCGGCTTACTGGTCGGCCTGCTCAGCTCGTTGCTCCTTGTTCGAGTAAGTCAATTGTATCCTGACCTGACGTTGGCAGAGTATTGTGAGAGAATTTTAGGAAAATGGGCAGGCAAACTGGCAGCATTATGGTTCATCTCTTTTGCATTCTTGCTTGCCGCTTTGAATGTACGCAACATGGGTGAATTTATGTCAAGTCAAATCCTGTATGGGACACCGTTTGAATCTATTCATTTTATCTTTATTTGTGTCGTTGTTTTTGGCGCCAGACTGGGAATTGAAGTGCTTGGCAGGGCTGCGGAACTCGTGATTCCTTTCGTGTTATTTTTCATTTTCGTTATTATTGTTTCCGTGCTCCCCGAAGCTGAATGGAATAATTTAAAACCGTTTCTGGCTGAAGGGATGCGGCCTGTTTTTGCAGGTGCCTTTCAGTTTGCCGGGTTCCCATTTTTTGAATTGGTCATATTTTTAATGGTGTTCCCATTTGTAAACCAATCCCATAAAGCTGGAAAAGGTTTTATGGTTGGTGTCATAACAGGTGCGGCGGTGCTCCTTGTTCTTACCACGCTTAGTATAGCTGTCCTTGGTGCAGAGGAATCTGCAAGGATAATATATCCGGTTTATATGCTGACAAAAAGAATCACGATTGGCGGTTTTATCGAGAGAATTGAAGCAGTTGTAGCTGGTATCTGGATGATTACCATTTACTTTAAATTGTCAATTTGTTTTTATGCCGCTTCCTTTGGCATAAAAAACCTTTTAAATCTCAAAGATTACCGCCCGCTGTTATTACCGTTAGCACTGATCATGCTCATTTTGTCGGTAATCATATATCCAAACATTATCTACTTAGCGACGTTTACGGAGCGTTATTGGACACTTTACTCTGGAACGGCTGGCCTGCTGATTCCGCTAATCCTGCTGGTTGTGGCTAAGATCAGAAGAATAGGAAGCTTCGGTGACTAGGCAATTAGAAAGCCGTTATCTTTCCTTCTTGGTGGGCATTCTTAAATATGGTTTCCATAACATCACACAAAAAACTAAGCATTCTAATATAAATGGAAAAAGTAGTTTAGATTGAAGTAGTAACTACTAAAATAAATAAGGAGCTAATTAGAATAGAAAAAACCGGGTCTGAATTCAAAGGTGGAAATAACATTGCTTTCCACCGGACGTGGCCGGTTTTAATCGACCCGGAGTCGTCGCCTTACGCTATCATTGAAATGTTCGTGTTTTATATTCAATAAAGCACTTATGAAATTGATTCAGTTATTAAAAATTACGAGCGCAATGGGAGACGCTCGTAATCTTGATTATATTAATAAGACTTAACAAAAGCTGTGCCAACAATTACTAACAAGATAAACAATACAACAATTAAGGCAAAGTTGTCTCTCTTAAAATCAGACATCGAGTACACCCCCCTTTGTAATAACTTATGAAAATGATTACAAAGAGCTTTAGAGCAAAAGCCTTTTAATTCAAAAATAGGGGTTTATAACAAAGAAGAGGATTTGGTTGATGAACTGAATCAGGAGAAGGGAGGATGTAACGGCTCACGTTAAAAAGAACGCTACAACGGTATCTGAATTATAAATCGCTTGTAGGCTGGACAGCGAGAGGCCAACACATCAGACAATTAATGAACCTGTATATGTGAATATATCTATTTTTCTATGTGGCGGCAGTCAAGGAGATATTGATAACTACGTCAAGCGCATTACACATGGCTTAAATAAAATTGCTTATGACGATGATAGGCAGATACTTATAGTAAAATTTTATTTTAATAAATAAAGAAGCCAGACTGGGTAGTCTGACTTGTTAGAAGATACTTTTTCAAACTTCGGCTGGTACTTCCGTGTGCAGTGGTGGTGCAATAAGCCAACCCTTTTTCTTACTGAGGCGCAAACCCTTAGCTCCAGCTTGTGCTTTACTCATGTGGTATTTACCAAACATCAAGGCAATATCTTCTCTCGTACTTTGCCCCATGACTTGGCTGCAAGCAACAAGTCCAGTGGCAATATCAGTTGCGATATGAGCCGCAATTTCTGGATCATTAATACGTGCACCCATTGGAATATCTTCAAGCTTTGCCATAGATCTTTCGGGAGGAGTAGGCGGTAAAGGAATTCCATTCACTTTTAATGTTTCTTCTATTTCAGCCTCTTCTTGTTCAATATTTTTCAAGAGGCCCTTAATTAAATCTTTTAGGTCTTCATCACCTGCATGGTTCATGAATGTTTCATACAAAGCATACGCACCTTTAGCGACCGATAAGTAGGACCACATTCCAAAAATTTCTCCATAATGCATCGGTTCTTTTTTGGGGTTACCTGACATCATACCCATTAAAACACTCCTTTTTTAATTTTTGTGATACACAAATAGGTTTACTTAAATGGAAATTTTTATTCAACAAAAATTAAAGGGGCAACCAAAAAATATGTGAGGTGTCTGAAGTGTTGGATCAAAATAGCATTACGTTTCGTCAGATGCTTACAATGGCAGCAGTTATGACTGGAAAAACAGATGAAGAAGTGCTCGATATGAATGGGGAGTTTCAAAAGCAAATGAAAAATGCTAAACAAAGACAACATATCCGACCAATAAAATAATGAGGTGATTGCATGAAATGTCAACATTTATGAGGGCAAAAGACAGAGTGGACATTTTAGCAGAAACACTAACTTACAATAAAATATTAATCGATAATACGGACGGTATTCAAAATGGATTTGAGTAAAGTTATCTTCATTGTAGCCAAACTTGCCTTTGAAGTTGTGAGGGAAGGTGAACTATATCAAAAACCGGAAAAAAGTCATGTAGAATCTTGGGAGAAAGCAACCCGCAAAGGTATATTTAACGGAAAGATTTTACGAGAAATCTCAATTGTGGCTAGGGTCTTTTTAAAGGATGATGATGGTTCTACAAACCAGCCATAATAAATACACTAATAAATGGATAAGATGGTTGAATTTCAAGGAGGGATTTATGGCAAATTTATTTGTTGTGAGGTCACTAGATGAAATTAAATTTTGGTCTAGGATAATGAAGGAGCATTCGTTATTTTTAACTTTAGGTTTTACCTATGAGCAAAAGCAACTGATTGAAGAAGCTCAACAATTTATTGAAGAGTTTGAGAGAATTGAGGAACAATTAAGTAAGTTTACGGTTAACTCTGATCCAGAGCAGATTGAAGCATTTAATAACAAAGTTTATCAAGCAGCTGCCTCTATTTGGGCATACAAAAGAAAAGTATTAGGGTTAACTCTGAATTGTCAAATCCGTTCAAATAATTTTCCTTTATTAATTGACCACATAAGCAGAGAAGCAGCTTACTTTGCAAATCGCTTAGAAGAATTGAATGAAGGAACATTAACACCTCTACCTGAGGCGATTATTGAGGAGAATGTATTCTTTCTAAAAATAATGGCAGACCATGCAAAATTTATTGGACATTTGTTAGATCCCTCAGAGCGAAAGTTAGTCGATCAAGCGAAAGAGTTTAGTCATGACTTTGATCAATTGGTGTTCCAAGCTATAGATCTAGATTCTATGCGACCTCAATCTGAAACTTCTCCTTTATTAGATCAATTTCTAGATCAAAATAGAATTTCAGTGGTCTCGTTAAGGGATTTTAAGAAAACTGCAAGAGATTTAATTGAAGCATGCCGTATTAAGAGTAATATTCATCCTCTTCTAGCTGATCATACATTCAGAGAGGCTGAAAGGTTCATTGAAATCATAGATAGGTTTGAAACATATTTAGAAAATAACAATTAGGGCAAGGATCCTGCTAGATATGTTCCACAATTGATGGTCCAAAAGTTCACTAAATGTAAGAAACCAAATAAATGTATCTTAGGTTCATTTTACTAGTTATCGTTGGATCAGCATATTGCTCTTATGGCGATTATGGTGGGTATGGGTCTTACGGTGGAAAAGGAAAAGAGTTCGGTTTTGGGGGATATTAAGTAATTACATGGCGAGATGATTCTCCGTTGATTATCTCCCTTGTACAATTATTTCTCATACTTTTTATATACTATGGTTTAGCAGTAATATCTTTAAGGTAAAAGGAGTATAATGAGGCTGGACAGTCCTTATGAAATAGGGGTTAGATGGAACAAAAAGATGCAAAAACATTCCTAGAAACATTCGCAGACGCTGAATTAAGAGATCAACTCGAAAATATGCTAAAAGCCATGTATCGTTTAGGCTACAAAGATGGTTACAAAAAAGGATGTCAAGACGGGTTTAAAGAAAAGCAGCAAAGTTCCACTATGACATAAAGGTGTGCTCTCCCAGCGAAAGAGTCCTCTGATTAAATAATTTTTAATGGCTGTCCAGCCTCAGAAATTATCATATAATTCTGTCATTTTTATTTTCTTGAGTTGTTCTAGAATAATAGTTTTCTTCTTCAACCATCCATTTTATAAATTCTTTCTCTTTAGTATCTAATGAACGATGTAATTTTTCTTCCGTTTCCTTTATTAATTGTTCACTTGAAATAGGCATTATTCACTCCGAGAATTGGACTTATTCTTAAATCGAATAATGTTCTATTCCACGTAAAATCATAAAAATAAACCTTTATTCATGAAAAAATTAGTTAAAACATTTATATAATGTTGGTATATAAATTATTTAATTGATGTAAAATATTATTTTATTGGAGAGTGAGAGGACATCTCGCTGAGTCAACATATGAGTATGTTAAAACGGGTGAAGAAATTAGAGGACAGGATCCATTTAAAGCAAAGAAGGCATCTACTCATCATAATTACTGTACCAGGTAGGGAGAAACCACGGGAGGCTGGAACATGAACCAGATAACGAGTATCTTAAGTATTTAGACAGTGTGGGCTTTAAATATGTGTATGTAGAAGAGTGGGAAGCAGATGCTTAATAAGCGTTTAAAACGTATATAACCTTTTAAAGTTATCTAACAGTGACGAGCTTATTCCAGAAAATATGAGCATAAAGATCAATCAAACGAAATTTGATACGATGGATCATTTTACATAAGCTCAGCTAAGGGAGATCGTAAAACTTGCAACCGCATAACAGTTATTCAGGGAGTTGCACAAGTCATTCTCTTATTTTGCTTCTGAGAGCCTGTGTATTACAGCAGAATAATGATTAATGGGTCTTTGTCTGGGGAAAAGAAGTTATGTACCTCTACAATGATCGAAGGAAGAAGAAGCTTCGGAAGAATCAGACGGGGACAGAGCTAGCGAAAGATTGATCAAAATGGCGAGCATTATGGATTCAAGCATATAAAAGTTGTCGGCGCTGGCGTCCAAGACGAATCGAAAACCGTGACCAGTGGACCAATGGAGTTAGAAATTAGTGTGGTCGATGTGATTGACTTAACCCCTCATGAAGATACCGCCTGGATGTTTGATGAAGAAAAAGAGAACTGCCGCATTGTTATCATGGACATGAAAGCCACCAATACATCAGACCAGGATGTAAGCTTTTATCCCGATCAATCTATTATAGTGACCAACACCGGTGAACAGATTGACGACAGAAATGATGCTCTCAGGCGAAGGGGGTGGCGATTTTTACGGGCAGGTATCGAAGAAGGGCAAGTATGGTTTGTGCTAAATGACGACCAGTCAGACCTCACCAACATCGAATTAATCATCAGTCCACCACATGACATGGAAGAATGGGAAGATCTCGGCGAAGAAATACGCACCTCTTTTGATATCACTGACGAATCAAAATAATGTCACATACTCTACGAAGGGGGGAAATCCAATGAGTATCAACAAGACAAGAGGAATTTTGTACCAATTAGGCCGTATTTTTGGGGATGTCAACGCTGTCCAAAAAGGAAAAGCCGGGCAGCGCGTCGCACGGAGAGCCACGGGAAAAGTCACGGGGAAGGCATTTAAAAAAATATTCAAATAGAGGGAGTGAGGGAGTAATCCCCCACTCTATTAAGTACATATCCGCCTCAGAGTTTGATTTGTATTCAGTTTCTTCGGAACCGAGCAGACGAAACATTTCACCATCAATTAATCTTGCTTCTGAGTCGTTATTATAAACCGTTAAATCAACAACAACAAATTTTCCCTCTGTGGTGAGTGTATCAAGAAATTCATCTTCAATCTCAGACTGTTCACTTACTTCATTTACTGTGAAAGCTAAATCGCCAACTTCAACTTCTTCACCTATGTCTGCTGTTTCTGCTGGTTCTTCTTCTGCTCCTTCAGTTTCACTCTCTTCATTTCCTTCAGTATCGCTTGCTTCAGCTTCAGCAGTGGTAGCATCTTCATCATTGCTTTCTGGTTCTGTAGCTGCTTGTTCATTTCCCATATTGGCTGCAACTGAAATAATAAGTATTAACGCTATAATTCCCCCAAGCCATGAACGCTTTTTCATGTACCATTTACGTCTAGCCTTCTACAGTGCTCTGTGTTCCTTTTTGCTCAAATTTTCCTCACTCAAAATTTACCCTCTCCTTAGTGGACTTGTTAGCCCTTTAGCATTAATTGATAATAATAAAGTACCACCAATTACTACCAATTACATTGTTCTTACATTTACAAAATTTCATAAAAGCAATGAAGCCCCGTTCGTACACAAATATATTTTTGAAATAAAGTATACTAATTATATTTTTGAAAAATTAAGAAACACTGGGAATAGATATGGATTACTCACTGTAAGAGAAGACTATGTGAATAAATTAATTGTCACATTAAACATGCCAGAGAAAGAAGAATACGCTCAAAAAAAGATTAACTACTGAAAAGTTCGCTTCCGTTCTTATCGAGTTTCACCATTGACATCTGGAGCTGTATTCACTTAATAAAATTGGGGCTGTGTCAAAAGGTTATAAACAATTGACGTCCTCCCAAAAATAATCCCGTATCACTATAAAAGTGGTACGGGATAACTTGTTTTGGTGTGATTTTAACCACCAAAGTGGGGATAAAATTTTTTAAAAACGTCTTTTGATACAGCCCCTTCTATTTATAATAATGGATATTAGTAGTTATCGTTGATCACTGATAGAAGCATCACTATTATTCGACGCTAGTTCAGTTAACGGGTCGTATGGAGGTCCTATTATTGTTCCTACCAATAATGCTATATCAACTGCATTTTCTGGAATCCCCCATGAGTTTCCAGAAAAATTGAAAATAGCTTGATCTACAACAAATCCTCTCGTATTATACACCACATTATTAACAATAAATCCCTCAGAATTTGGGTTCAAATATGCTGGTTGTCGCAAGGAGAAAAATATATTGTCTTGCACTATCAGGTTCATTACATTTCCTTGTGTTAAAAATCCTCTGTTCACTACCCAGCCAGTCGAGGGACCTGCTTGTGGCGGGCCATAGATAACGTTATTGATAATTTTGTGGTCAGTCCCTGCAAGTTGAATGAATTCCACAGCATAAGGATTATCGCTAGTAATGGTTAAACCATCAATAGTAATACCGTTTCCAGTAACTAAGAAGGGAATAACCGCCGCTTGTAATTCGATGATTGTGTTAGGATATCCTTTTAAAGTTACACCAGTTTTATTAATTGTTATTTGGGCAGATATAGGATACGTCCCACCTAGTAAATGAACGGTTCCGGTTGGGGATACGGCTGTCACTCCTTCTTGAATAGTTCCAAATGGATTTGCTTGGGTACCATCTCCACCAACTGCTCCAGCCTGGACAAAGACATCAAATGGATTTGGTTCGATAACGCCCGTCGCGCCAGCTGGACCTGTCGCACCGGTGGCCCCCGTAGGTCCCGTAGGTCCGGTCGCGCCCGTGACCCCAGTGGCTCCTGTAGGGCCCGTCGCCCCAGTAGCTCCCCCAGCTGGCCCGGTCGGTCCGGTAGTACCCGTGACCCCAGTGGCTCCAGTAACGCCGGTGGCCCCTGTAGGTCCGGTCGCGCCGGTCGATCCGGTGGCTCCAGCAACGCCGGTGGCCCCTGTAGGTCCGGTCGCGCCGGTCGGTCCGGTGGCTCCAGTAACGCCGGTGGCCCCTGTAGGTCCGGTCGCGCCGGTCGGTCCGGTGGCTCCAGTAACGCCGGTGGCCCCTGTAGGTCCGGTCGCGCCGGTCGGTCCGGTGGCTCCAGTAACGCCGGTGGCTCCCGTGGCGCCAGTAGCCCCCGTAGTTCCGATCGGTCCGGTGGCTCCAGTCGCGCCAGTAGCCCCCGTGGCGCCGGTCGCCCCAGTAGCTCCATCGCTTTCTACTTCTAAGAAAGCTACATCATCGACGAAGACAAAAGGAGCGTTAATGGCGCTGACTGGTTTACTAATAATTACTTGTGCCTGGGTAGCTGTAGGAGGTGCTGCGCTTGTGGTTAAATAGACTTCCAACCAAGTGTCATTCACCACATAAGGCAGACCGCCAAAATCAACAAAAGTATCTAAGCCCGTGCCTACTACCATGTCTGCCGCATTCAAAAATAATACATCTAAATTAATGATAGGACTGTTTTGTGTGTTAGATTTTGATAAGGAAACTAAAAATTCGAACATTTGCCCTTCACTAATCGGTACGGTTTGAGAAAGGGAAGCAACAACAGATCCAGAGGCAAATCTCGCTGAAAAATCTCCGGTGTGCGCCTCATTTGCAATGGTAGTGTTAACCGCAGTCCACCCTGCTAACGTTCCTGTCTCAAATCCGCCATTAACTAGCAGATTATTAATAGACAATAGCATCTCCTCCTGTTATAAGTTATTTCAACAAAGCCATTGGCTAATATTGAAACTCCCGATAGCTTATGACTTTTGGGAGGAGCTTGTTTAGGGGAACGAACCACAAGGAAGCCTATTTTAAAGGAAATGTGCGAAAATCTTTGATCAATCTATTTAGTATTACTCATTAATAGTTCAAGAATTACTAGGTTTAAGTCTGAACATTTCGATATTTTTGTAAAACAATAAGTATTTAAAGTAAAGAAAGGAAGAGGCAAATATCAATATACCTCTTCTGTTTATAAAAATGGATAGCCTTTAAACTTAGACTAAGCAGAATAAAATGGTTTTAGCCCCTACCAAAACTGCTCCTAAGTGTCAAGAACGTTTAATTTTATACAAAATCGTCGGGTTAAAATTATAGTTATTTTTATTAATACCGTTTACTTGGTCTTTGCTTAAATTTATATTTGCTGTGATGATACGTTCACGAATAAATTATTAAATATTATATTCGGACACCAATTGGACACCCATAGAGCTCTACTCACTAAAAACCAAAATAAAGAGACAAGGTTGAAAGCCTTGTCTCTGTATGTTTGCGTATGGTGTCCCGTACTGGGCTCGAACCAGTGACCTCCACCCTGTCAAGGTGAAGAAAACCAGTGAAACTCCAAGAGAGTAAGCTTGTCAGAATAAAATACTAATTGAGCACTTCCTCAAATTTAGCTTATAAATACAATGTATAGAGCTCTTATGGAATTGTCAAGTACCTAAAAATAAATGATTTTTTAATAAAAGGAAAAGCAAACTAATTGTTATTAATAGCAGTAATTATTTAAAAGTAGTATGGAAACCTCATATATCTAATAAACAATTATCTATGGTATAATTTACAAAAAAATAGGAGAGGAAATATGGCTAAAGGAATAATATTTGATCGCTTCATGTATCCTGCTTCAATAAAATTAGATCAAGGCGATAGTTTTAGTATTAATGTAAATGATGAAGTGTATAAAGTTATAATAAAAGATCATATTAATGCAACTATTGTTTTTGACTTCGAAAATAATATTAACGTTAAATATAAATATGGAATACCTTATACTGCTTACTTAGATAGAGAAATAGGTCAAATTAATCAGGATACCCCCTATATTTTTGAAATAGGAAACGAAGTGGTGAAAGTAATCGATTATACAGGTGATAAATCTATTTTATATACAAAGGTATTTACCAAAGAACCTTTCACTGACATTTTAGTTGCTTATCAAGTAAACGATATTAGTGAAGCATTAAATCAAGATAACCAAAATTCTATAAAAGCTTTGAACTATTTTTTAGAACATTATAAGGATACTGCTAAACAAGCAAATATTAAAGATATTGGGGAAATAATTGATCGAGATGTGATATATTATAGGGGACTATACAAATATAAAAATGAAGACAAAGGGAAAAATTTTGAAGAAGTATTAGAAGCAGATTATTGTGACATAGAAGATATGATGCCTGCGGGATTTAAAACTAAAATGACAGCACTTACTACTTCTACAAGAAGTGTAGAGGAAATCAGAAATGTTTTAGAAGATAGATTTCTTAAAAATATTCCAATAGGTGATACACAACTCTTACTGAATAGAGCGGCTGGGGAATTATACTCTAACGACAACCCTAAATATGCTTTTTTAGACATTTTCATTGCCTTAGAAAGCTTTATTACTGAAATATTGAATAAGTATAAGAAAGAAGTTGTGAAAATTTCTAAAACAAAGATAAATGAATATAAAAAAAACCTGACTATAAGTTATGTGCTGGATATTGAGTTAAGAATTATATTCAACAATGACTTTGAAGATAATGAAAATGAATTATTTACAAAGGTAAAAGGTCTAGCAAAAAAGAGAAACAAAATAGTACACGAAAAAAAAGATGTAACATTTAAAGAGGCTGAAGAAGCGTTACATTATGCTGAGGATTTTATAGGGATCATTAAGACCAAATTTGATAAAAAATTTTTTAATAAAGAATAAAGTGAGGTTCATTCTACAGAACCTACTCCTAACCCTTTAATTTATGAAGCAGAAAACTTTTTTCTTGCCGAGAAAATTTTTATTATTTACTAACCAAACAAATAGACATTAACTATCAGAATGCAGTTATTTTGTAACAATAAAAAAGGAGGCAGGTTTTAACCTGCTCCCTGTTATTCTTGAATCTCAATTTCGCTGTACTTTCCACCTGACCAACCTAGCCCAGATGATACTTGTAATTTGTAACTTTCATCAGCAGGAATCTCAAAAGCAATTTTACCAGTTGTCGACATGTTAGGATTGACCTCTTCTAAGAAGAACCCTATATCATCATTTAAGTACATATCCGCATCAATGCTTGATTTGTATTCAGTTTCTTCAGAACCGAGCAAACGAAACATTTCACCATCAATAAATCTTGCTTCTGAGTCGTTATTATTAACTGTTAAATCAACAACAACAAATTTTCCCTCTGTGGTGAGTGTATCAAGAAATTCATCTTCAATCTCAGACTGTTCGCTTACTTCATTTACTGTGAAAGCTATATCTCCAACTTCAACTTCTTCACCTATACCTGCTGTTTCTGCTGGTTCTTCTTCTGCTCCTTCAGTTTCGCTTGCTTCAGCCTCAACAGCCGTAGCATCTTCATCATTGCTTTCTGGCTCTGTTGCTGCTTCTTCATTCCCCATATTGGCTACAACTGAAATAATAATTATTAGTGCTATAATTCCTCCAAGCCAAGAACGCTTTTTCATGTACCATTTACGTCTAGCCTTCTTCAGTGCTCTGTGTTCCTTTTTGCTCAAATTTTCCTCACTCAAAATTGACCCTCTCCTTAGTGGACTTGGTAGCCCTTTAGTTTTAATTAATAATAATAAAGTACCACCAATTACTGTAATTTACAAGTAATATTTGGAAATGATATGATTAATTTGGCTATCATAATAAGTAGGAATAAACTAATAAAATAATGTAATAATTAAGTCACTCCAACAGGGAGCCTACACTCACGATAAGACTTCAAAGTTGCTAATTACGATAAAGCCATACACACTAAACTGGCATGTATAAAAAAAGACTCCTTGCCTCAAGAGGGAAGTGGAACTCTCAATGTGTATTTGTGTGAATGATATTTAAAAGCTGATTTACACAATAAGTAACTCATGTGGTTACCGTCTCGAAAATCATTATTTATTCCTCCTTTACGCCACACTCATTAAAATTACTAAAAGGTAATTTATTGCTGTAATCGAGCAGGATAGAAATAAGGGTGAATCTCTTGAGCTGTCTCAATCTGGCATGTGCCAGATCGCCTGCTAGGGTGGCATTTAATCAGGTATACAATAAAGCAGGTGGAATTGATGAGTTTAACTCTAAAAGTGGCACTCAATAAGGAACACAAAAAGGCATAAATAATTAAACAAAAAGAAAGTATTTGAACAAGTTTAGTTAATAGGTGAGCTTGCAAATTGTAGGTCTAAACATGTGAACTCTTAAATATCTTAGAAGGATATATAAGTAAGAAAATAAGATGTTTTATTATGCTTAACTACAGATTGTGCAGACTCAGAATGTGAACTACAGTATTGAAGAAAAGAAATATTTGAGATGGAAAATAAGGATTATTTAATATTAAGGGTGACTTTGTGAGCTGGAGCTTTTAAGGGGTACTTATGAGATAGCGTGTGAGGTGTAACTCATAGTGAGGGGAGCACTCAGAGTGGCTTGTAAGGTGGAGCTCAGAGATGATACTCAAGAGGGGATACTTCAGAGGTGACACTCAAGAGGTAGTAACATAAACCTCCATGTCGATGAGGTCACTTTTCGTAAATCGCAACTCAGAACTATTTCACTATATAAATATCACAGTTCACTATATAGATAAACCTCGTTAGTCACCTCAAAAATATACACTATTTTATGCACTCTTAGCCAGCAAAATAAATTTATTTACTTGAAAGCCAGCTCCTGAGAAAAACTCATTTATACACTAAATAACCCTTATAAATAAGCGTGTAAGTTTACATATTGCATACATATTTCTTTCTCACAAGTCAACTTGACAGTTACCTCAGAAGACGTTCTCTCTTGGTACACAACATTTACTTTAGTGTAGTTAAGTTACATAACATAAATTATAAGAAGTTATTCATTATAGACATTGTATTAATATACATTTATCATGCAAAGTGGGAAGGAGCCTGAGAGGCTTACTGTGAGAGGTTGATGGTTTAGTATATCGAGGAGGAGAAAACTCCTTAGAGAGCCTGTGGAGCCCTTCTCAAAGGTGAACCTTGTAAGCTGTCTCGTAAGTCCCTATGAAGCAGTTAGCATCTGTGAGCTTAACTTACTAGTTGCCATCTCATAACACCTTATTTCTTGTTATATATGACGCTTTCTGAGACAGCGCTAATGAGGCTCACTGTGAGCTTTGCTCGAGAGGTTAATGGGGTTTATTACTCTTGAGAAGGAAAGCCCCTGAGAGGAGCTTGTGAGCGCCTTGTGAGCTACCCTGTGAGCGCCTTGTGAGCTACCCAGTGAGCTTACTTAGTAGCTGGCTCAACAGGGCAATATCTTTTCTTTTTAATTCTTCTTATGAGCAGGAACGCTTATGAGCGTTTTCCACCAATACGCTTATGAGCAAGCTTATAAGTAACGTTTAAGGGTACCCTTATCCATATATATAAGTCACCATGAGAGGGCAATCCTATGAGACTCTCTAGGAGTTTTCTTGAGAGGTTAATGGGGGGGTTAGTATGCTGTGGAGGAGGAAGTCTCTGAGAGGAGCTCTGAGTGTCCTTCTAAGCTATCCTTTGAGCTTACTCAGGAGTCAGCTCAATAGCAACCTCAATAGCTGCACCTCTAAGAAGGATCCTCTCGTGCCCTTTAAGCAGTGCTATTGAGGTGGAGTGTATTATGTCCACTTATATAGTAAAGTCCCTTAGAGGAGCTCCTAGTGTCCTTTAGAGCTTCCATATTAGTATAGTTAGTAGCCAGAAGCTCAACAGGAAGCTCATGAGCAATACATATGAGAAGGCTCCTCTCGTACTCCCTAAGCAGTGCTAATGAGTTGGAATATATAAAGTGTAGTGAGATAGTAAAGCCCCTGTGAGGCAGCCTGTGAGAGTGCTTGTGAGTGTACCTTATTTGTGCTACCTCTCATACAGCCACTGAGTGTACTGGTGATCTGTGACTCATAAGCATTACCTGTTAACTCATACTCTCTGTGAGTGCAACCTCTAAACCTTGCTTATGTGTGGCAATATCTTTCTTAATTTATTGTGGGTGGTTAGTCTCTCGGGAGCTGCGCTGGTGAGTGGAGCGCTCAGTGAGTGAGCTCGTGAGTGGCAACTCTTGGATATTCTGAGGGGTGGGGGTATATCTCACTACACATGGTGACATTTACAGAAGATATACAGAGGAGTAATTATCTTTAGTTCGCTGAAGAGTTCAGCTAAACAGCTCCCGTCTCAGGAGTAACAGGGGAAGGGAGAATTTTAAGCTACTCATTTTTTTTATAAAATATATTTCCACTAAAATTGTCTTCTCAGAGGAAGGGAGCACCTTCTTTTTATTTCTTTAAGATTACATTTGAGTGGCATATTAGAGTTTTCCCTCGAAAGAGAAATTAGAGTTACTTCTTTGAGCTCAATCTCCTCAGCAACCTGTCAGAAACACTCTTGAGTTGAACAGAGGAGCTCTCACTTCAAGAGCTTCCCCCTCTCAAGGTGAAATATAGGAATAACGGGAGAAAGCACACCTCTGTAGTCTAATTTAAGCCACCTCAGAGATTTTTCACTTCTTTACATACTGATTCACCATGTAACCTCAAAAGCTTACCTACGAGGCTCCTAGGAGCTTCACTCAAAAGCATTTGCTGGCTCAAGAAGGTATCTTTTTTTAACTTTTATAAATTCATTTGTAAACACCTCTTTGATATGTACTAATAGGGTATAACTAATAAGTTTCAGCTCAAAAATTTTACATACATATTTTCTAATAAATATACAATTAAAAAAATAAAAGTACTAAATGAAGTTAACTACAATTAGAACTTATAATATATTTAAATATATAAAATATTAAGAGACTAAATGAAGTGAAACTAATAAGTTTAACTATAATTAGTCTCTTATATTTATTTTATTAATCACTTATGAGACGAGAACAAAAAACTTCACTAATAAGCCCCCACTCAAGAAATGCTCCTTGAGAGCCAGCTTCCCTTATAATATATAGAAAAAGGAAGACTGAAATGCACCTCACACATACTCTCTCTATGTCTGAACCCCATTTTAATCTCGGCGGTTTCATACACCATTTTAGCTTAATACCGGCTATCTCATACACCAATTTGAAAGTCATCTCTTGAGCTATAGCTTGTAAGCCAGCACTCCTCCAGAGTTCCACTAACAAGCCAGCAATTAGGTTTATCATAAGATATAAGAAATCTTTTACCTTAAAAATGCACCTAATGCTTACTCTCCCTAAGGATAAGTACACTTTTGAAGTGGGTCATATTTGATACTGGGAAATTCACCTTAACAGTAAAACTCCAAAGTGGCTTTGATTGGTGAGATGGCTAGTATGTCATTTAAAAGTGTAGACACCTTCCTGATATACCTGTATAGAGGGGCTCTTAAGGATGTATCTACCTCAACAAACACAAAACTCTTTATGATAAACCTACACTCAAAAAGACAGTTAAATAGTCCTTATTTTATGCTGAAAAGCTTATATATCAAGGGTTTTGCTTGTTGAGAAGGCTTGGGAGTTAACAAATTCGTAAACAACTCCTTGATATATCTATATAGAGGGACAATTAAGAGCCCTTAAAAAATTCGTTCTACCTTTTGCGGATTTGCTGACGTATTTTTAAAGATATTTTTCTGTTTTTCAATTGTGGTTCGTAGCTTTGTCACCGTCAAGTCTTTTTGAACATATACTGCTCATTAATTTTGAACACTTTTCGCTTGAAACAAAGTTTCTCGATGTTTAATGCGGTGGCTGTTGCCATTTAAATGAATAACCTCCGAACGATGGAGGAGACGGTCTAGAATGGCCGTTGTTATCCCTTGATCGCCCAGTAGCTCTCCCCA